>JAAURS010000225.1 GCA_012032135.1 Acaryochloridaceae cyanobacterium RU_4_10
CGGTTTCCTCTATTTCTCCCAGACTCCTCATCTTCATCCCTCGTGATTCGGCATCAGCGTGAAGTATTTGGGCAATGCCATCAACATGAAATTTCAGTTGCTGCGTTTGTTCAAGATTCATGGGTTCTCCTCTGTTTTGATTCGCTACTCCTCGATCATAATTTTTCTCTCGCGAGAGGATGACGTGCTCCCTGGGGAACGATCGCTGATCTTCCGGCAGATCTCCCGCCGTATCGGTCAAATAACCCCCACAACGGAAACTCAAATCCAATCGCTGTCTCTAACCCAACTGGAGTCTTTAGGTGAAGCACTGCTGGATTTCTCTGAGCTTTCAGAGTTGGAGAATTGGCTGCAAAGGCTTGGTGCGTAGCGATCGCATCTCCATAACCTTCAGCAAACCGCACGATCTCCCCTCAGAGGCAACCCCACTCTTTGAACGATTGCCCCTTCTTAGTAGTATGTAAAGCTGTTGTTAGACGGAGATCTCAAGAGTTCTTTTCTCTCTAATTTTTGTCCATTCAAACTGAATGGAAGGCCACAAGGTATCTAAAATGATTGCAGTAGGAGACAAGCAGAATAAAGCCCAAAAGATTGCAGTTGATATAAAGAATTGTGTTTGTAAAATAAAGGTCAGTAGTGCAACCGCGATCGCCCAAATCAATCGACCCAATCGTGCGTTAGGAATAGAGCGCGGATCGGTGATCATAAACAACGCAAATAACATTAGCGAACCATTTGAGAGATGATGCGCTACAACTTCCCAACTCCAGCCCAGCCAGTAATTGCGCAACAACATCAGGCCACCGTAGGTTGCCAAAAACATAGCAGACGTATCCCACCGTCCAACCCGCTGCAAAACAATGCCCCCAGCCCCCACAAACAAAAGCGCATACCAACCCAATTCGCCCCATTGACCCGGTGAAACCCAGGCATCTTGAGTCAAAACTAACGCCACAATAATGCCTGCATTGGCCGGATTGAAGAGATGCTTTCCTTTCACTCGGATTAAAAATTTACTGAGAATTGCGATCGTGCCGCAAAACTCATCGTCAGCCAGCGATCGGTTCTTAACAAAAGACTGAGACTCAATCCGGTGATTAAAGCACTTCGAAGCGATGCTACCCAAGGTGAATGAGTGCTGGCGAAAAATTTTGTTTGAAGAATGCTAGCCAGGGTTTGCACGATCAAACAAGTTGCGATCGCACTGACAATCACTTCAGGACGTAACGTCCAGTCTTTAGTCCAAAGTCCAAGGGTCAGAAACAGACTCAAAAAACAAATCTGATAATCCCGTGCGTCTTGAAACATTAGTTCTTGTTCAAAACTTCAATTCATCCACCTTAAGGCGTGTTAAGAAGTGCGGCACCCTCGTTACCAGAATTGTTACAGTAAACCCACAGGGTTGATGGTTGGCAAATGATACTAGAAATCCTTGCCATTATGCTGATTTTTTTAATGGCGGTTGCGCCGCTCCTAATTTTTATTGGTGCAATGCATTACATTGCAGTTCATCCAGGAGTCTACCGTTATCGCGATCGCACCCCATCCATTCCAAGACGGTGGGCGCTTGCCGATCGGCGCATCGTTACCGAACATTGGGTCAGCTTAAATTGGTTAGACCCTTCTGGCTTCGTTGGCGATACGAGTTGTCGCTTCAATGCTCATTCTGCCTTTTTACGCTGCGCGGTTAATCCCGCTGGACCTTGTCAAAACTGTTCTTGCTACGAACCCAGTCCGCACTTAACCCAAAGCTAAACGGGTTGAATGTGTTAAATCTTTATAGGTCGCTTACTGGACTAAACCTAGGAGAGTATTGGCTTGGGACAAGAGACAGCGTTGCAAAAAACCCCCTTATTTGATTGCCACCAAGGCTTAAAGGCTCGGATTGTAGAATTTGGCGGATGGTCCATGCCCATCCAATACCAGGGCATCACAGCAGAACACCAGGCCGTCCGCCAGAAGGTCGGGATGTTTGATATCTCCCATATGGGCAAATTTCGGCTTCAGGGGCCAGATGTTTTGGCAACCCTCCAAACCCTCGTGACTTCAGATTTGTCTGTTCTACAGCCCGGACAGGCCAAGTACACGGTCATGCTGAACCCACAAGGCGGAATCATCGACGATCTGATTATTTACGATCGCGGCAAAGATGCGTCCGGCATCAGCCACGCGATCGTCATTGTCAATGCATCCACTACTGACAAAGACAAGACCTGGTTAACCCCCCACCTCGCCGCCGCAAACATCACCCTGACCGATGAGTCTACCCAAAACGCCCTCATTGCAGTCCAGGGACCACAGGCGATCGCCACGCTCCAAACCCTAACTTCTTACGATTTATCCACGATTCCCATTTATTGGCACGCGGATATTACCCTAATGGATCGGCCCGCCTGGGTCGCCCGCACGGGCTATACCGGAGAAGACGGGTTTGAAGTGATGGTTGCTCCAGAAGTCGGCATTGCCCTCTGGAATCGCCTTCTAGAGCTTGGGGTGACACCCTGCGGACTGGGGGCACGGGATACCTTGAGACTAGAGGCTGCGATGGCCCTCTACGGGCAGGATGTCAATGACACGACTACGCCCCTTGAAGCAGGATTGGGATGGGTGGTTCACCTCGATAAACCCAACTTTATTGGACGTGACGTGCTGCTCCAGCAAAAAGAACGAGGACTGCTTCGTTCTCTAGTCGGATTTGAAATGCAAGGGCGGCACATTGCTCGCCATGACTACGAAATTCAGGTGGATGGCAAACCCGTGGGTATTGTCACCAGCGGAACCTTTGGTCCTACCCTAGAAAAGGCGATCGCCCTGGGCTACGTCCCCCCCGAGTTTGCCAAACCAGGACAATCCTTAGATGTAATAATTCGTGGGAAAGCTTGTCCAGCCGTTGTGGTCAAGCGTCCCTTTTACCGCCGCCCCAAGGTAACCTAAACTTTGATTCGACTTTTACTCAAGCTCTAGTGCACAATAGCTCTAGACTCAAGCCCCAGCATAGCCATTGAGACCTTAACCTATGAGTTTTGAATATCCCGAAGACTTACGATATCTAGACTCCCATGAGTACGTCCGCCTAGAGGGAGACATTGCTACCATCGGCATCACAGCCTTTGCCGTCGAACAACTGGGCGATATCGTGTTTGTAGAACTTCCAGAGGCAGGCGATACCCTCATCCAAGGCGAAACCCTCGGGTCTGTGGAGTCCGTTAAAGCGGTAGAAGATCTTT
This sequence comes from Acaryochloridaceae cyanobacterium RU_4_10, assembly GCA_012032135.1. Taxonomy (GTDB): domain Bacteria; phylum Cyanobacteriota; class Cyanobacteriia; order Thermosynechococcales; family Thermosynechococcaceae; genus JAAURS01. The sequence goes on from JAAURS010000225.1 coordinate 3,228, forward strand.
ACGCGCCCATTACAGGCACCGTCGTTGAAAGCAATGCCATTGTCATTGACACCCCTGAAAAACTCGGTGAGGATCCTTATGGCGAGGGATGGTTACTGAAGGTTAAGCTAGATGCAACACCTGACTTATCCGAGATGATGTCTGCCGCTGAATACCGCGATCGCGTTGAAGGCGAGTAATAGCTTTGCGTGTAATGCTTTGGGAAGTTTAGATAGGGCTTATTTTTCTTCCCAAGGGTTAGATTTTTGCAAAGTGCTCCCCCTCTTCTTGCCGAGAAAATCAGGAAATGCTTAAAAAACTTTAAGAAACTTCATCTAATGAAGCCCTGAAAGGTCAGAAAACGGTATTCAAGTTTACAAGGCTGTATCAAAAGGTTAAAGAAAGTTGAAATTTAGGTCTGTAAAAGTTATACTTCCGTCGGGTTTTGTAACGATCACTACACTTAGTTGCCGCTAAAGGAGGTACGGGGTTTGGCCAGAAGACGGAAGCGCAAAAGTCGTCGTCGTCAAGAAGGACGACGTATTCTAGAATGTGTTCCTCAATACAGCATTGAAAGTGGTGAGGATAAGCCTGTAACTGCTGCCCGTAAGTTTATTCAATTAGAGGGTATCGCGCCACCTGCGCTTCTTTTAGTTAAACGGAACGAGCACACAACAGACCGTTATTTTTGGGCAGAAAAAGGGCTGTTTGGGGCTCAGTACGTTGAGGAGAATCATTTTCTGTTTCCCAGCTTGCGCGTAGAAACAGAAGAAGTGGCTCCCCTTGTCGGTGCTCGGCGATAACATTTTGTTGTCCAGAGCCATGATGTTCCATTTTAACTGGGAGATCTCGGTTGTTGTGAGGTTTCCATTATCCCAGGACAGAAGCTTGTAACCTTGCTAGCTTTTGTTCTGGGTCATTTTTGCAGATGGATTGGTCGATCGCATTGTCAGCGCCAACTGACTACAATACAGGTAATCGTCGCGAAAAACGTTAAAGGTGATGTATGACTGCAACTTTGGAATTAAACCCTACCAATATTGAGACCGTTTTAGATGAACTCCGCCCTTACCTTCTGGCAGATGGTGGCAATGTGGAGTTGGTTGAGGTGGAAGGGCCTGTCGTTCGTTTGCGTTTGCAGGGAGCCTGCGGCTCTTGCCCCAGCTCTGCAATGACTCTCAAGATGGGGATTGAACGCAAGCTCAAGGAAAGTATTCCCGAGATTTCTGAAGTCGAACAAGTGCTGTAAAAATCTTGAGGGGAGCAATTCCTCTGCGGAATTGCTCCCCTTATCAGTTGCAATTGGGTTCACGAAGATTTTGCTTTTATGTCTGGAAGAACGGCCTTGGCGATCGCCTGAAGCTGGAACGTTGCTGGGAATGCGCCCTCTTCTTTAATCCTGCGAATATCTTCTGCTGGAATCTGGAGGTTCATACGGGTGCCTACGGCGCGCACAATATCACCCCGATCTACGATTCCCGCAACGGCATCCGCTGGGGAAAGAACGGTAATAAAGTTAAGGTTTTCGGATTCGAGGCGTTGGATGACTTCAGGTAGCGCAGTGGTTTCGCGGACGGTGGGGATATCACCCAAGGGGTGGGCCATTTGTTTGACGGACTGTCGTTCCCATTCGCTGCGCTCCAGGGTGTTCAAGTCATCCACTTTGACCAACCCGCGATAGCGCCCACCGGATGCAGCAAAATAAGCTGGAGCATGGGTTGTGGCAATCACATAGTCATCAGCAAACCCCCGAATGGATTGCTCCGCGTCCACAACACGAAAATCTCGGGTCATGGCATCTTTGGCTTGAAGTTGTAACAGGATTTCCTGTAAATCCGTAAAGCGATCGTAGGTATAGGCATTGCGCAACCCAAACCAGCCTAACAGCGCAATCCAAAAGCCTCCAGGTTCGCCTTTCAAGATCGCAAGCAACAGACCTAAGATGACAGCCAACCATCCCAGTGCTTGTCCGACCCGTGCCGCCCAATGAACGCCTGTAAAGCGGCTTCCGGTTGCCTTCCAGACGGCTGATTTTAGAATTTGGCCGCCATCTAAGGGCAAGCCTGGAATTAAGTTAAAAAGAGCCAAGATTAGATTCATGTGGGCTAAATCCCCACTGAGCACGGACCAAGGACTGTGAGGATTGGTGACCTGATGCAGGAAACTAAGTAACCCAAACACGCCAAAACTCACCAATGGCCCTGCGATCGCTACCTGAAATGCTTTTCCTGGGGTTCTGGCTTCTTCATCAATGGAGGCAATTCCGCCAAATAAGAAGAGGGTGATGGAGTTGACCTTGGTGCCTTGGGCCTTGGCCACTAAACTATGACCCAGTTCGTGAAGCAACACAGATGCAAATAGCAATAACGCCATTGCAAGCCTGCCCCCCAAACCTGCCAAGTTTCCCAAGTCGGGTATTCTTCCTTCCAAGCCAGACCGTTGGCTAAGGTGACGAGTCCCACAATAAAGATCCAGGAGGAATCAATCATTAAAGGGATGCCAAAAACAGATCCAACTTGCCAACCCGATCGCGCTCGGTTTTGCATTGCTACAGCCTTCTTCCAACAGGGACCGTACTGCTGAGTTCCTCGAACCACTGTTTAATGCAGTACTCACTTCTATGGTAAGTAAAATAGCTCTGGGAATTCCAACTTTATGGTTTCTCAAAGTATTGTCTTCTATCCGAATCTATAGGTGGTTAGCTCGTGACTCAGCCCGACGATTTGCAACAACTTTTGAATGCTGTCGCCACAGGACTTGTCAGTCCAGATACAGCGTTTCAGAAGTTGAAATACTTAGATTACGAACCTGTAGGAGACTTTGCCAAAATTGACCATCACCGCACGGTGCGGACGGGATTTCCAGAGGTTATTTGGGGTCCAGGTAAAACCCCCGAACAAATTGTAGAAATCTTCCAGGCCATGCTCCCCCATCAAAACTGCGTCATGGCTACGCGAATCGAACCCTTGGTGTACGATCGCCTCCTCCCCCATTTACCCCAATTGCAGTATTACGCCAAAGCTCGAATCTGCGCGGTCCAAAACCCTGTCCCCGATCGCCTTTTACATCCCGGTCAAATAGGCTTGATTTCAGCGGGGACTGCCGATCTATCCATTGCTGAAGAGGCCGCCGTTACGGCAACCCTCAGTGGATTTTCGGTCCATCGCTTGTGGGATGTGGGGGTTGCAGGGATTCATCGCCTGTTGCAGAATCGAGATGCGATCGCCAAGGCGGATGTGCTGATTGTGGTGGCGGGCATGGAAGGTGCATTGGCCAGCGTCGTAGCAGGTTTGGCAGATTGCCCGGTTATTGCCGTTCCCACCAGTGTGGGTTATGGTGCCAGTTTTAACGGTCTTGCGCCCTTGCTGACCATGCTTAATTCTTGTGCGCCTGGAATTGGAGTGGTTAATATTGATAATGGCTTTGGTGCGGCAATGTTGGCAGGACAAATTTTACGGACTGCTGTGAGGATTAATTGCGGAGATCCCAAACCTTAACCTTAGGCATAAAAATCAGTTTCTCCTCAAAACTGCAACTAAAATCAAATTATCCTTACACGGATTGGGTTTCACCATTAATGGCACTGGAAGGATTAAATGCGGTTCTCGCGCAACTGAAGCGCACCCGCTGGCAAGATCAACAATCGTTTGAAAAATTTGTGAGCCTTTGGCCAGACCTTGTTGGGCCGGAGGTTGCGGCACAAACCCGCCCTACTAAAATTACAACCCAGGATGTTCTTCAAGTGGCCACAGCCAGTGGTGTGTGGGCGCAAAATCTTGCTTTTGAGCGCATTCGTATCCTCAAAAAAGTGAACGCGGTGTGGCCTAAACCCCTCAAGGATATTCATTTTTCTGCCCAACAATGGCATCGCAGTGCCCCCAAGCGATCGCCAAAATACATTGAGACAGATCTCACCCCCCAACCACGGGCAAAATCCACCCCAGAAATACGTCCAAAGCCTGAGACATCCCAGGAAGCATTCCTGCGTTGGTCCAATGCCGTTCAGCGTCAAGCCAGTCGTAACAGACTGCGGTGTCCAATTTGTGAATGTTGGACGCCCCTAGAAGAACTGAAGCGCTGGAATCGTTGTGCCCTTTGTACGGCCCGTCTAGATGTTGCGATTGATGAGCGTAGCTTGCCCCAGAAAATAAACCAGCCCTAACGGTCTAGCAGTTTCATGGCTTCTGCATAAAGGACAGCAATGTTTGGATTGTGTTTGAGGGCTTGATGGTAGCGATCGTGCTGCTTGGAACCCTTTTCTAGCGGTGCCAGCAGCTTATGGGCCTCTAAAACTATCGCTTCAGCGCTCTCAGTAACCTCGGGCTTTTTGGCCGCAAGGCGCTCGTCTACTCGGACAATAAGCTGGGAGATTGGCCGCAGCCAACTAAAGGACTCATGCCCTAGTACCAAACGAAAATATTCGCCCGTGGATGGAATGCTCCCATGTTCTTGTTCGTAGCCAATGCGCGCGCCTTCCATTAACTCTTTATGCAAACGCAATAAGAGCGGTCTTAAGGCTTTTAATTGCTCAAGAGAGCCTTGTTCTAGAGAATTTGAGGACATTGTTTGCAACTCCGCTGTGTATTGCACGATGGCGATGAAAGGGGCTAACCCAAATTTAACCGAGACTCACAAAATATTTTTTGAGCGTCCTCTACACCAATAGTCCGGACAGAATTAGACAGTTTTAGGGAGAGATAGCCCCGTAGTCAAGGAGCTTCTGGTAGCTGGAGTGGGATTTAATTAAAGTTGGGTCCAAATCAAACAAGGCAATAAATAATTCCAG
>JAAURS010000226.1 GCA_012032135.1 Acaryochloridaceae cyanobacterium RU_4_10
TAATGAAACAAGCTGTTTAACCGTATTTTTCCTGGTAATTGAGCGAGACCACGCTAAACATGACCGCAAATCTATGGCGAAAAATTCATGACACTAACCCAACATCGGTCTTTAGATGAAATCAAAGGATGATTGATGCGGTAGTCCTCAACGAAGGTGAGCCCCAAATTGTGCAGCTTAGCGGGGGTGAGCCGACTATTCATCCGCAGTTTTTTGAGGTGATGGATTACGTAAAATCTCAGCCTATTAAGCATTTGATGATCAATACCAACGGGGTCAGAATTGCCCGAGATCGGAAATTTTGCGATCGCCTGAGTCAATACATGCCCGGTATTGAGGTGTACTTGCAGTTCGATAGTTTTGAAGCGGAAGCCCTTAAGGAATTGCGGGGTGAAGATCTGCGTGAGGTTAGAGAAACAGCGATCGCCCATCTCAATGAGTTCAATATTTCGACGACGTTGGTAGTAACGGTCAAAAAAGGGTTGAACGATGGCGAGATCGGCAAAATTATTGACTATGCGCTCAAACAAAAATGTATTCGAGGGGTGACGTTTCAGCCCATTCAAGCCGCAGGTCGCCTGGAAGGCTTCAATCCAGCCCGCGATCGCTACACCTTAACGGAAGTCCGACGGGCCATTTTAGAGCAAAGTCCGCATTTTCAGCCTCAAGATATTCTCCCCGTCCCCTGCCATCCCGATTGTTTGGCAATGGCCTATGCCCTGAAAATGGGCGATCGGGTCATTCCTCTGACGGGACTGTTAGGCGATGAGTCCTTTGTAGAGAAGGTGCCCAATTCCATCCTCTACGAACAGAATGCCGAACTCAAACGTCATATTTTTGAGTTGTTTTCAACCAGTCACTCCCCCAGTTCTTCGGCAACATCCCTCAAGCAACTGCTGTGCTGTCTGCCCATGCTTAACGTTCCTGAAGGAATTACCTATGAAAATGTGTTCAGGGTTTTAATTGTGCAATTCTTAGACCCGTTTAACTTTGACGTCCGTTCTGTGAAGCGATCGTGCATTCACATTGCCCATCCCGATGGCCGCATTATTCCCTTTGATACCTACAACATGTTTTATCGGCCTGGGAGTGCGGGATATCATCTCGTGAGCGATCGTTGATTGTTATGTTGAGCAGTTGAATGAATCAAAAAGAATCTAAAGCACTTTGGCAAACCATTTTGGGTGTCTTAGAAGTTTTTGCGATCGATGCCATCATAGTAGGCATACCGATGGCTCTTGGTGGGATAGAAACTCCACTTGTGCTGGTAGCAGCAGTATTCAGTTTGACTCAATTAATTTATATAATTCCGCGTGGGATTTACCTTTACCGAAAAAAGAAGTGGCCCCGCTTTAAAGGTGTTGTGATTGGAGGTGTAATTGCAGCATTTCTAAATGGTGGATGCTGGCTCTATCTGATTTCGATGATGTCTAATACTCATTACTAAATGGCGATTGCTGGCTTTTGAGGTATAGGATTTGATAAATAGTGAGACTCTGCAATGCAAACCTGGACGTGGCAAACTTCAAATGACTCAACCTATCTCACCTGTAGTCTTTTAGACCGTTGGCCCCACGGCTTTTTTACACGCCAATTCTGGCCCCAAGTGCCGCAAGAGTTAGCCCCAGTCCTTCACCCAGAAGCAAAAGTTTTTCGAGTTAAACAGGTGCATGGAAATCAGGTCTTAAACCCCACAGAAGTGCTCCGCCATTTCGATCGGCAACAAACCCTAAACCCTGAAACCGAAATCACCTTTCCAGACGCCGATGGGTTACTCAGCGACGGTCCCGACCAAGCCATTTGGGTGTGCTCCGCAGACTGTACCCCCGTCTTGATTGCCGACGATCGCATGGGTCATGTCTCAGCCATTCATGCAGGTTGGCGCGGTACAGCAGCCAAAATTGTCCCAGCAGCGATCGCTCGTCTCCAAGCCCAAGGCAGTCGCATTGAAGATCTGCGGGTTGCAATGGGGCCAGCGATCGCGGGAGAAGTCTACCAGGTGACTGCGGAGGTTGCGATACAGGTGGGACAAAGTATTTTAGAGGTCAGTTCTGTGCGAGGGTTGATGGATCTGCCCCATCCGCCAATCTTGGCCGATGAAAAAGAGGGTCATGTCCGGCTGGATGTTCGCCAGATCAATGCCATTCAGCTCGAACAACTTGGGTTGGGGACCGAACAAATTGCGATCGCCCCCCACTGCACCTTTCAAGACCCCGATCGGTTTTTCTCTTATCGGCGGGATGGGCTTAAGCAGGTGCAATGGTCTGGAATCGTGAGTATTTAAGCGATCGCGTGGGCTGCACAGTCACAGAAGCCCAATCCCCATACTGGGGACTTTGAGCAATCATCAACTCTTAAGTCCCCAAATTGGGGGGTTGGGGGGGCCGAGCGTAATGACTTCAACCTCAGACCAAAATGTATTCTCAATCCCCATGACGCTTTTGATGCCACGCCCATGCATGTTCTAAAATGATCCCAATGTCTTTATATTGCGGATCCCAACCCAAAATTTTACGAGCCTTCGTCGCACTGCCAATTAAAATGGCGGGATCGCCCGCACGGCGAAGCCCTTCCTCGATCGCAATGGGTAACCCCGTCACTTCCGTAGCCGCTGTAATGACCTCTTTAACAGAGAATCCATCGCCATTGCCTAGATTAAAGACCGATGTTTCGCCATCGCTTAAAAGATATTCCAAGCCCTGGACGTGAGCCTGCGCTAAATCCGTGACGTGAATGTAGTCGCGGATGCAGGTGCCGTCTGGGGTTTTGTAGTCCGTCCCAAAGACTGTAATGCGATCGCGTTTGCCTAAGGCGGTCAATAATACCAGCGGAATGAGATGGGTTTCAGGGTTGTGATCTTCTCCCAAACGACCTTGGGGATCGGCCCCTGCGGCATTGAAGTAGCGGAACCGGACGGAACGCAATCCATAGGCGCGATCGAAGTCTTCCAGGATGTGTTCCACCATCAATTTAGTCATCCCATAGGGATTGATAGGTGACTGGGGATGGTCTTCTGGGATCGGGATCTGATGGGGATTGCCGTAGGTGGCACAGGTGGAAGAAAACACAAAGGTAAAGATTTCGGCTTGCACCATCGCTTCAAGCAGGGTCAGGGTACCCACCACATTATTGCGGTAATACTTAGCAGGCTCCGTTACCGATTCACCCACATAGGCATAGGCGGCAAAGTGCAACACCGCCTGGATGGGATAGGTCCGAAACACTTCATCGAGTAGGGCGCGATCGCTAATATCGCCACTTATAAACTCAACTTGCAAAACCTCATCTACCACATCCCGATGGCCGTAGACCAAGTTATCGAGCACTACCACTCGATACCCCGCTTCTTTCAGTGCCAAAACCGTATGGGAGCCAATATATCCCGCCCCACCCGTTACCAGAACCGTTGGCTTGTCCATTAGATTTGTGAATATCCTCTTTTTGTGTTTGCTAACCATTCCATCACGCGATCGCCCAGGCTGACACCATCAAGGCGATCGATTTCTCGGATTCCCGTCGGACTCGTTACATTAATTTCAGTAAGATACCCACCAATGACATCAATACCTACAAAAATCAGACCATATTTCTTTAGCATCGGGGCAACCTGAGTGCAAATCAATTGCTCTCGCTTAGTCAAGGTAGATTGGACCACCCGTCCGCCCGTCGCCATATTGCCTCTAAACTCTTTCCCTGAAGGAACTCGATTCACCGCACCAATGGGTTCGCCATCTAGCAAAATAATGCGCTTGTCACCCTCTTGAGCTTGGGGTAAATATTCTTGCACCATCACCGGGATCTGCCCCTGCAACGTGCTGATTTCTACCATTGAGTTGAGATTGCGATCGCCGTCTTGGAGCAGCAAAATCCCTTCCCCTGCCTTGCCGTTCAGGGGTTTCAACACAGCCATGCCTTGAGTTTCTACAAACGAACGAATCGTTTGCTTGTCTTGCGTCACGATCGTTTTGGGAATGGCCTCCGCAAACTGGAGCGCAAACATTTTCTCATTGGCGGCTCGAAGCCCATTGGGATGATTGACTACAAGGGTTTTACTGGAGTCAACATAGTCCAATAAATAGGTGGCATACAGATAGGCATTTGAAACAGGTGGATCCTTGCGCATGAAAACCGCATCCATCTGCTCCAAGGGCATCCGCACCGCTTCCCCTAACTCATACCAAGGCTGAGGGACCTCCCAATCCCCATCCACCAAGGAAATGGGCTTCAGTGTAATAGGTTGCAGTAGCGCCCAAGCCTTGCCTTCAACAACCTGTAGGGTTTCAATCTGTGTAATCCAAACTCCATGACTGTGGGTTTGAGCGGCTTCCATGAGCGCCACGCTGGTATCGTGGCCGGGGTCGAGACGCTCAATGGGATCGACAATAAATGAAAGTTTCAAGTAATACCCCTTTAGCTCAGCGCCTCAAGCATTGAGTAAAGTATCCAGTTTACCTTGTGCATCTAATGCATGGATGTCGTCACACCCACCCAAATGGCGATCGTTAACAAAAACTTGCGGGACGGAGCGACGACCGTTGGCGCGCTGAGCCATTGCAGCGCGTGCGGATTCATCGCCATCAATGCTGTATTCAGTAAACTCTACGCCTTTCCTAGACAGCAAGCGCTTTGCCCGAATGCAGAAGGGGCAGGTCGCCCAGGTATAAATTTCAACTTTGGCAGTCATGATTCGGATTCACTAACAGCTACGGTATTTACATTTAGTCAACCATTACTGATAGGTTGAAAACTCTCTGCGGCCCCCTAAATCCGCGCCACTTTCTTTAAGTCGGGGAACCCGCCCACAGAAGTGGCTTCCCAAATTGGGGGACTTTGAAGAATTAACTCTTAAGTCCCCCAATTTGGGGGGTTGGGGGGCCGAGTGTAATAACTTCAACCTAAGATCAGCATGTACATAGACGGTAGCCCTTTTAGCAAGGAGGAAGAGAGAATGGGTTAGCCAAACAAACCTGCCATTGCACGGCCCATATTGGCGGGTTGCATTGCATCCATTGCCGCTGTGGGCTCATAACCACAGTGCATCATGCAATCCTGGCAACTGGGATTATTGCTGGTATGGCCGTAATCTTCCCATTTGGTTTGGGTTACCAATTCCTTGAAGGTTTTGTAATAGCCTTCATTGAGTAAGTAACAAGGCTTTTGCCAGCCCAAGACGCTATAGCAGGGGCTGCCCCAAGGGGTACACTCGTAGTCTTTTTCTCCCACCAAGAAATCTAAGTAAAGCGGATTGTGGTAGAATGCCCAGCTCTTTTTCCCTTGACGGTAAGGCGCTAAAATTTGGCGGAATAGGTTCTTGGTTTGTTCGCGCTTCAAGAAATGTTCTTGATCCGGTGCCCACTCATAGCTGTAACCAGGGGAGATATTGATTCCGTCGGTTCCCAACTCTGTCAAAAAGTCAAAGAACCCTTGCATGACTTCGGGATCGGCACCGTCAAAGACGGTGGTGTTGGTGCTGACGCGGAATCCTTTCTCCTTGGCCGCCTTAATCGCTTTGACCGCCACATCAAATACACCCTCGCGATCGACGCTCTTGTCATGAATCTCACGAGGGCCATCCAGGTGGACCATGATGGTGAAATAGGGAGAAGGTTTGAATTTGTGAAGGTTCTTTTCCAACAGAATGGCGTTGGTGCACATGATCACAAACTTGCGCCGCGCGATCAACCCAGAGACAATTTCATCAATCTGTGGGTGCAGGAGGGGTTCTCCACCTGGGATGGAAACCACAGGTGCGCCACATTCTTCTGCTGCGGCAAAACACTCTTCTGGGGAAAGATTCTGGCGTAAAACTTCATTTGGATGTTGGATTTTGCCGCATCCCGTGCAGGCTAAATTACAACGAAACAAAGGCTCTAGCATTAACACCAAGGGAAAATGCTTGCGCCCCATCAGTCGCTGTTTGACTAAATAAGACCCAATCTCAACGGCCTGTTTCATCGGGATGCCCATCGTCTCAAACTCCTTACAACCACAATTGTTAAAAAAAGATACAAACCTCGCCGTACTATACCACTTGTGTCTGCAAGTGTGGTACAAACTGTGCCGGTACTAAAAGCCGTCCATAAGTGGCTTCTGAGGGCCTTGTATGTTGCATCAAAAAAATTTGTATATCAATAAACCCAATTAACTTAAGGATAGCGCGCCTCAATTATTCTGTTTGGGTAGGTTCGTCTGAGGGGTTTGACCCTGGATCTTCGGGAAATGTTTCAAGGGCTTCTGTGTTGGGTTGGAATTCAGGGGCTTGTGTTGGTTCGGAATTCTTGGCTTGTAGGGGTTCTGAGGCTGTCTCCGAGCGATCGCGTTCCCAGGAATCATAGGAGACTTGAGTCCGCTCTTTGGCCGAACTGCGGAAACGACTCCCTCCACGGCGGCGTTTCTTGGGCGATCGCGTCAGGGTTTTCCAGGCTGCCTTTACACCTGCCACTACGCTACGGGTGGTCACGCCAACATCTTGAACTTGGCGCTGGGCGGTTCTTAAGCTGCGATCGACCTGTTTGACGACGCTGCCCGCACTTTCAACGCCTTCGCTCAGGTCATCGGTGAGGTCGCTGATTTCCAAGCCTGTCAACCGAATGGCTTCAAGGGTTGGGGGGAGTTCTCGATGGAGGGTGTCAAACAATTTTTCTGCACTGCGGGCAGCACGAGCCAATTCCTGGAGCGCTGGAATGGCTGTCACAAGAACAACGGTAAGGGCGATCGCCACTAATAAAAAAGAACAACCAAGCCAGAAAATGGGTTCAGTCACAAGGGTTCTGAAGCAAAACGGTCAATAGAGACATTAGCATCGTTGCCATCCTATCAAGCGATCCGCTAAGGTGTCTTTTCGCGGTTTTGGCCGGACTGGATGAACTGCCGTTGGGCATCAGCGGCTTCAACCCCAGCCTTGGCAGCCTCGCGCAACCGTTCTAAGGTTTCTTCCCACTGCCGCAGAGCAGACTCAGACAGGCGATCGGCTTGAAGTTGGAGGGTGCTGGATAGGTCTTCCGCTAACTCAGGCAAAGCATCGGCTGATTTTTTTAGCAATTTTCGGGTTTCGCGACCTGTTCTAGGCGCGTAGAGCAATCCAGCTACAGTGCCGATCGCCATACCCAACAAAAAGCTTCCCAATTGACGAGCCATTTTTCCCACCCTCTCTCAGTCTTAAGACGCTAGATCGATCGACCTCTAAAGCCAACACTCCTCCATCTCCGATGTCCGACACGAAGCAGACTGTATATTGCGGTTAGACGGTCTAGGCGTTGTTGCAATGGCCCCAGGCCAAACAGTTGCCCTTGCAGGGACTCCGTCCCCGTTTGTCCTTTAAGGATATAGTATGGGGCGTTAAATAAAACGCGATCGGTTCTTTGTTCGGCAATGGTTAATGCTCTGGTAACCCGCTGCAATTTACGCCTGAATTGAACGAGCTTCCAAGCAACTCCCAAACAAAATAAGGCGAGTCCAATATTGAGGCTGATTGCGATCGTAATCATTTATTCTGATTGACTTTTAATGGATCGCGAATGGGTAATTGATGTTTGATTAGCCAAAGTCCGATATTCGATAGCCCTAAAGTTAACAACAATCCGATCGCTATCCAACGTAAAAATACAGTCAAAAAATCGCAGGATGTTTCAAGATCTAGATCGGATCCCAAATCGACCGTCACATTAGATCTGGCCAGAAGGATTAAAGGAACATCGCCCCACTGATGGGGAGTCGGTTGCAATGCATCGAGCAATGTTTTTTTCTGAAGGGGATGGTGATTTGAGATGGCTAAAACACTTCTTATATTACTAGTGACGCTCTCCTCTAAATTATTAGTGTGAAGAAAACCTGGCAGTAACTCCTGTGCGCCATGAGAAAGGATTCTTTGTCGAAAAATAGGCTTGATTGCCGCCTGTGCTGAATCAATGAAAATAATTTTAATTTGCGGATACCAGTCTCGGCACCAACGACAGAATTCATTAAGATTTTTAGCCCCTCCT
>JAAURS010000227.1 GCA_012032135.1 Acaryochloridaceae cyanobacterium RU_4_10
GGCGCTCTTAGTTCAGTTGGTAGAACGCAGGTCTCCAAAACCTGATGTCGGGGGTTCAAGTCCTCCAGGGCGCGCTCTTCATCCTCAGGCAAGCTTCGCTTCAAAGAGATAGGTTTTACGTCTGGTTGGCTTAAGGTTGTGGTAACCGTTGCAGATCTTTGGAAATTGGGTGTTAGAAACGGTGACTAAAAAAGACGTTGAAGAAAAGCAAATCTCAACAAGGTTCGACCCCGGAGAGTTTGTTAAAGAGACCAAAGACGAGCTTGGCAAAGTCGTGTGGCCAGATCGGCAACAACTGATTAGTGAGTCCGTTGCTGTGATGTTGATGGTCGCACTGTCTGCAATCTCCATCTCTTTGGTGGATAACCTATTTGATTGGCTTTCCAAGCTGGTGTTTAAGTAGTCTATGTTCATGTCAGACGAACGTCCCGATTCCACTCCGTCCAGCGAACCTTCCAATGAAGCTTCGCCTGAAGCCAAGTACTGGTATGCAGTACAAGTGGCATCTGGTTGCGAAAAAAAAGTCAAACAAAACTTAGAACAACGTTTGCAGACCTTAGACGTTGCCGATCGCATTATCCAGATTGAAATCCCCCAAACGCCAACGGTCAAGCTCCGTAAAGATGGCTCCCGTCTCACAGGCGAGGAAAAAGTTTTCCCCGGCTACGTGCTGGTCCGCATGATCCTAGATGATGAAACTTGGCAAGTGGTTAAAAACACACCAAATGTCATCAACTTTGTGGGTGCGGAACAAAAGCGTCGCTATGGCCGAGGAAGAGGGCACGTCAATCCTGTGCCTTTAGGTGCTTCTGAAGTGGAACGGATTTTCCGCGTTACTAAAGAGCAAGAACCTGTGGTCAAGATTGATATGGCTACAGGGGACAAAATCAAAGTCCTTAGCGGACCCTTCAAGGATTTTGATGGGGAAGTTATTGAGGTCAGTCCCGAACGCAGCAAGCTCAAAGCCTTGCTGTCCATTTTTGGTCGGGATACACCCGTCGAGTTAGAGTTCACTCAGGTTCGTAAAGAGAATTAAGCAATGGCAAAGAAGGTTGTTGCAATGATTAAGCTCGCCATTACGGCGGGCAAGGCAAACCCTGCACCTCCCATTGGTCCGGCTTTGGGTCAGCATGGTGTCAACATCATGATGTTCTGCAAGGAATACAATGCCCGCACGGCAGACCAAGCAGGGCTCGTGATTCCGGTTGAAATTTCGGTTTTTGAAGACCGCAGTTTTACATTCATTCTCAAAACGCCTCCCGCTTCTGTACTCATTCAGAAAGCAGCAGGTATTGAGAAAGGTTCGGGAGAACCTAACAAGAAAAAAGTGGGCAAAATTTCCACCGCGCAATTGCGTGAAATCGCTCAAACCAAGATGCCCGACCTGAACGCCAATGATATTGAAGCAGCCATGCGCATTGTTGCTGGGACTGCTAAAATATGGGTGTGACGGTGGCTGACTAAAGCGATCGCTTTAGTTCAAACCGCATTGACTTGATGTAAACACATATTGGGGAAGAGGCTTTGATTGCTTCGCTAGCACCCCTGGAGGCTAAAACGTGACCAAAAAAATTTCTAAAACGTTTGCAGGAGCTAAATAAGCTCGTTGAGGAACGTCCCTATCCAGCCTTAGATGCATTGGCCCTGCTCAAACAAACCGCAACGGCAAAGTTCCCAGAATCTGCCGAAGCCCACGTTCGGTTGGGAATCGATCCGAAGTACACGGACCAACAGTTACGGACAACCGTCGCCCTACCTAAGGGGACGGGTCAAGAAGTCCGCGTGGCTGTGATTGCCCGTGGGGAAAAGTAGGCGGAGCCAGTAATGCTGGGGCGGATTGGTCGGTTCGGAAGAGCTGATCGATGCCATTCAAAAGGGTCAGATGGACTTTGACCTGTTGATTGCCACCCCAGACATGATGCCCCAAGTGGCTAAAGTGGGTCGGATTTTGGGTCCGCGTGGGTTAATGCCCTCGCCCAAAGCTGGAACCGTGACTTTTGACTTGGGACAGGCGATCGCAGAATTCAAAGCAGGTAAGCTTGAGTTTCGTGCTGACAAAACGGGTATCGTCCATGTTATGTTTGGCAAGGCGTCGTTCTCCCCTGAAGATTTGCTCGTCAATCTGAAGGCATTGCAAGAAACCATCGATCGGAATCGGCCTTCTGGGGCCAAAGGACGTTACTGGCGCAGCCTTTACGTTTCTTCCACAATGGGGCCTTCCATTGAAGTTGACATTAGCAACCTCCGGGATCTGAAACTTTCAGAACTTAACTAGCGTTGCTAACACAATAAGTTTTCTTTTGTTTCGTCGATTTTAATTCTTTAATTTTCGACCCCACCAAAGACAGCAGGTGCATTTTTGCTTAATTTCCTGCCGAGGTTTCGGTCTTAAAGTTGAGAGGACAGTCATGGGTTAAGCCTACAAAAGCCCATTGTCTGAGCCATCTGACTTAGTAGCCTCGGCAGTCAAGCCGAGGCTCTTTTGGTGTGTTTGACAAAGTGACAAGAGAATGTCGGAATGTCGTCTACACCCAATTTAAGGAGGTGAACACAGTGGGTAGATCGCCAGAAAACAAGAAGCAAATTGTAGCTGGGCTTAAAGCCGAGTTAGATGAAACTCAAATGACTTTCGTTGTTGACTTTCAGGGCCTCACCGTTGCTGAAATTACCAATTTGCGGAATCGTCTGCGCCCTGCTGGTGCAAGCTGCAAGGTCACTAAAAACACCTTGATGCGCATTGCCGTTGCAGGTCAAGAAAACTGGGAACCTTTGACCCAATACATGGTGGGTCCGTCCGCCTTTGTCATGGTCAAGGATGATATGGGCGGTGCCATTAAGGCATATCAAGAATTCCAAAAGGTCACCAAAAAAACCGAGCTGCGGGGTGGCGTGCTTGAAGGTCGCGCGCTCTCGCAAGCCGAAGTTAAAGCCATTGGAGACTTGCCTTCCAAGGAAGTGCTTATGGCCCAAATTGCAGGTGCCCTTAACGCGCTGTCAACCAAGATCGCCGTGGGTATCAAAGAAGTTCCAACTTCTGTGGCGCGTGGTATCAAAGCACATGCCGAAAAAGAATAGGATTTGTTCCTTCAACCCAAACCATAACCGTTCAAATATCCATTACATTTACGCCTAGGAGAGGATTAAATGTCTGCTGCAACCGATCAAATTCTAGAACAGTTGAAAACCTTGTCCTTGCTAGAAGCTGCTGAGCTGGTCAAGCAAATTGAAGAAGCTTTTGGTGTCAGTGCTGCGGCACCCGCCGGTGGCATGATGATGATGCCCGCAGGTGGTGGTGCTGCTGCCGAGCCTGAAGAAGAGCAAACAGCGTTTGACGTTGTGCTTGAAGAAGTTCCTGCTGACAAGAAGATTGCCGTCTTGAAAGTGGTCCGTAGCTTGACGGGTCTGGGCTTGAAAGAAGCTAAAGACTTGGTTGAATCTACGCCTAAAGCCGTTAAAGAAGGTGTTGCCAAGGGCGATGCTGAAGCGGCCAAGAAGGAACTTGAAGAAGCAGGCGGCAAGGTCGCAATCAAATAATACCAAATCTACTGGTCATGGCTACACACACAGATCCCCCAAATCCCCCTTAAAAGGGGGACTAAGACTATCCCCCCTTTTTAAGGGGGGAGGGGGGGATCTGTGTGTAGTGCTATTTTTCAGAATTGGTATAAGTTCTGTTCAAAAGAAACGGGTTGTTGGCCAGTCTGACTAGCCAACAACCTGGCTGGGATACAAGATTGAATCTGTATCCCCATTTCTCATGTTTGTAAGTTACGAGAGCGTTAAACCTTGCAAATCTCTTAACTTTACCCCCCTTGCCAAGGGTGACTCTCAGGCAGACACTGGACTGTAGAGGCGATTGGCAGCTTACGAGGTTTTTTCATGAAGAAGGTTATGGCGCTCATTTTGGGCGGGGGAGCAGGCACTCGACTCTATCCGCTCACGAAACAACGGGCAAAACCCGCAGTTCCCCTAGCGGGGAAATATCGGTTGATTGATATTCCAGTGAGCAACTGTATCAATTCAGAAATTAATAAAATTTATGTTTTGACGCAGTTCAACTCTGCATCCTTAAACCGTCATATTGCTCGGACTTATCAATTTCCAGGTTTTTCCGATGGTTTTGTGGAAATTTTGGCTGCTCAACAAACCCCAGAAAATCCAAATTGGTTTCAGGGTACTGCGGATGCGGTTCGCCAATATCTTTGGATGTTATCAGCTTGGTCTGACGTTGAAGAATTTTTGATTTTGTCTGGCGATCACCTCTACCGCATGGATTACAGAGATTTTATCCAACGGCATCGGGAAACTGACGCTGATATCACTTTGTCCGTGATTCCCATCGAGCAACGTCTGGCATCCAGTTTTGGGTTGATGAAGATCGACGGGCAAGGTCGGGTGGTTGATTTTAGCGAAAAACCCGAAGGGGATGCGCTGAGACAAATGCAAGTGGATACGTCGCTATTAGGCTTGTCTCCTGAGGAAGCGCAACAAAAGCCTTACATTGCTTCGATGGGGATCTATGTTTTCAAGAAACAGGTGCTGTTTGACCTTCTCAATCAAATGCCATCCTCAACAGATTTTGGGAAGGAAATTATTCCAGCGTCTGCTTATCGCCATAACGTTCAAGCCTATCTCTTTAATGGGTATTGGGCAGACATTGGAACCATTGAGGCGTTCTATGAGGCCAACCTAGCTTTAACCAAACAGCCGCGTCCGCCCTTTAGTTTCTATGATGAGCAAGCACCCATTTATACCCGATCGCGCTATCTTCCGCCTTCCAAGCTCCTCGACTGCCAGATTACAGAGTCAATGATTGGGGAAGGTTGCATTTTAAAAAACTGTCAGGTGCATCATTCCGTCTTGGGCTTGCGATCGCGAATTGAATCGGGTGCCGTTATCGACCAATCTCTTGTAATGGGTTCAGACTTTTACCAACCCCTCGCCGAGCGAGATTCCAGCTTGGCGGAACGGGATGTCCCCATTGGAATTGGCCGCGATAGCCGCATTAGTCGTGCCATTATCGACAAGAATGCCCACATTGGTCGGAATGTGCAGATCGTCAATAAAGACCGAGTTGAAGAAGCCGAGCGCGAAAGTGAAGGGTTCTATATTCGGAGTGGCATTGTAGTGGTACTTAAAAACGCTGTCATTCCAGATGGCACCATTATTTAGCATTGTGAGAAGCATTGTGAGAACAGGGGGCTGGAGTTATTTATACCAGCCTATGTTTTTAAGCCGTAACGGGAAGCATCCCTTTCCCCCACGCAGCGCGAATTGCGTCCAGGTTATAGGGAAGTGGAGGCTTCATTGGCTGATAATCTTTGGGGTGAGAGGGTCCATTGCGCAAGACAGCATTTACAATGACGCAAGGTTCTGAGCTTAAGTTAATAGCACCGTGGGGAACGCCGGGGGGAATGGTTGCAACTGCGGGGCAAGTTTCACTGAGTGCAATGTAGTGGTAGAGGCGGTTCAGTAATCCAACCAAAACAAAGCTCCCTCTGACAACCAAGATTTGGTCGGTTTGGAAATGGTGAACAAACAGTTCATCAATCGTTCCTGGCGGAATATTGACCAGCATCGTTTCATGGCTGGTCTGAGGTGTATAAAACTCAGCCATTCCTCCCCGAATTGACTCTAGGGGGCGAACTTGAATGCGATTTTTTAAACCCATAATGGGCCATCCCAACAATAAATGTTTTGTGATTGGCATCACTCTAACGTGGGTTCTTTTAAATAAATGTTGCATCCGTTACTTTGTGAGCAAAATATGGTGGGTAGATTTTTTGCAACATTAATCTGCCTTACTCGCTCCAACTAACCTTGAGTGGATTGAATCACTTTACCGATCGCTCGAGCGACTTTTGGTTCTGTCCAATAGCTTCCGTGAGCCTTTCCGCCATTCAGGATGGGGAAAATAGTTTGTCCAAACAGCCCTCCAATCAAACCGCTCGGACTCATAAGGTCTTCAATATCAACTAACTTTTGAGCCTTATCTAGAAGTAGCGGCATCACTCCTTCCAAAGGATATGCGATTGGATCGCCGGGGTGAGCGTAGTTTTTCCACGTAAGAGGCTTCTGCATTTTTGCCTGAAGTGCTTCTAGGAATTCCTGAAGTTTTGGCGTGAGGTCAAAGGAAACAGGGCCGCCAACATTAATTAAATTGAATAAGGCGATCGGAGAACCCATCGTATGAATGCTAGCCAGGGGAATTCCATAATTTTTTTCTGTGGCCGAGCCAACCCCAAAAAATCCGAGGCGTATATTTCCCACGAGGTCGCGAACGCTGGGGAATAAATCCGGATCTTCCCAACGGGTGGCAAATAAAATGTCAAATAAAACCACCGTGCCCCAACTATGGGTGACCAGATGGAGGCGATCGCCTGCGGGTGGGTTAATCAGTTCTTCCAGGGGTAGTCCCATTTGTTCAAACGCTTGATTGGCAATTTGTTGGACCGTTGCCGAGCTGATATATCGACTGAGGTACATCGCCGCATCACCGACAAATGGGAGCACTTGGGTTCTACGTAGGTCTTGAAACCACAAATCTTTCCATTTAGAAGAAGATTCTAATCCCCTCAGGAGCGCATTGGTTGAAGGTTCCCCAACATTTCCCCAATATAAAATGACGGGTTTTAAGGTTCGGGATGGATTGTTGAGCGTAGCCTTAATCGTTTGAAACATTGCCCTAGCTTGGGTTTCATAGGCTGCTCTATTGCGAACGTTAACGCCATGAATAAACAAAACATAATCTGTAGCCATCGGATTCTCCTTATTTTTTCATATATGTATAAGTTTCTTGACATATTCAGGAACCTTTACGGAGTCCAACGGGTCATTAGTCAAAATTGTTCACGCACCAGTAATGGTGTTTGAATGACTTGCGACTCGATCGACAGTCTATTCCTAGAATAAATCCTGCGATCGCCCGTGATGCACTTAATGAAGAGTTTGGTATGTTTCCTATGAAGACAGCTACAAAAACGGTCTTCGGTCTAATGACTGTAGGGTTTGTTCTTGGAACTTTAAGCCATCAGAGTTTGGCTCAGGATAAGCCTGCGGCTCCTGAAAAACCCATGTCCCCTCAAGCAATGGAAATTCTCTGCAAGCGGTTTCCATTAAATTCTCGCTGTCAAGGTGGGGCTGCAACCCCAGCTTCAACCGATTCGGCTGGAGCGAGTTCCACTACTCCCACCACATCTCCAAGCGGAAGCACCACTCCTGACAAGCCTGCCGAGCCAACCACTCCTGCTGCTGGAGCACCTCCTGCCGATCCAATGGCACCTAAGAGCGATGCAGCACCTCCTGCTGACGCACCTAAGAGCGATGCGGCACCTTCTGCCGATGCACCTAAAAGTGACGCAGCAGCTCCTGCTGATGCGCCTAAGAGCGATGATATGAAAGGTGATATGCCTAAAGGCGATATGCCCAAGGGTGATATGCCTAAAGACGCACCCAAACCGTAGATCTCTCAATCGGCGAAGGCGATATGTCTACCCCCTGGTAGAACATTCAAAAATAGCCATAAAGAAAGGCCAGTCATTGACTGGCCTTTCTTTATGCTTAGATTGACAGACCTTTAGAAGTCGTCATCATCGCTATCGATATCATCATCAGGCTCAAATTGTTCGGCTACGGAGTCATCAATCAGCGCATAGTCATCTACAGGATTGATTCCGTAGGGAGAACGGCCCAATTCAGTCCGTTTAGAAGGGGCGCTGCCTCCAAACAACTCATCAGGAGCCTCATTCAGTTCGATAACGCTCTCATCAAAGGCATGATCGAGGCCATAGGTTCGAGCGCTGTGATCGTCAATGACATCATCATCATCCCGATATCCACCGTTGTCATAGGCTGACTCTAGATCGGAGAAGCCCTGCGACTCTTCATAGGTATTGAAGCCCGTCCCTGCGGGAATTAAACGCCCAATAATGACGTTCTCTTTGAGCCCTCTGAGCCAGTCAGACTTTCCTTCAATGGC
>JAAURS010000228.1 GCA_012032135.1 Acaryochloridaceae cyanobacterium RU_4_10
GATCGCGGATTCGTAAGAATAAAGCTCTTAAATTGCTTGGGAAAGTGACAGGCTAGGTAGAGTGCCAAGCGTCCCCCCATCGAATAGCCGATGAGGTGGCAAGGCGTGAAATCCAGATATTTGAGGAGCGCAATCAGAGATTCAGCAGTTTCATTGATGCCATCATTTGGGCTTGTCTCGAGTATTTTGGTTTGTCCGTGCCCTGGTAAATCAACTGCAAGACAACAAAATCGATCGTCAAGAATTTCAATGATGGTCTTAAAGTCAGCCCAAGAGCCCAGAAAGCCGTGTAAAAAAAAGACTTTGGGATGATTTCTATGACCCCAAAGCTTGTAAGAGAATTGATACTGTTTCATGAAAAATCTGGATATTTCAAGACTCCCATAGATGTAGAGGGAGTCAACCAATCCAATTCACACCTTCCCTATCTTCTGCGGTGGGCGGAGTTGTGGCTTTAGCCCCTGAGGAGCGATCGGTTGAATGAGGCAATCGCTCTAATCCAACGTGCCTCCTGTCTTTCAGTTGGAGTCCTTGGCGCACCAATCCAGATTCTAGCTCGACTGAGGGCTGACGTACTGATTTGCGCTCAGGAAGGATTACTTTTTGCATCAAGTACTCAATGGTCTGCTCTTTGACCCAACCTCGGGTTACAACAATTTCACCAAAGCTCATGGAGGTCAAATCTTGGTCTGTTAGAGCAACCGTTACTTGGGCATCGCTCAGCAAGCCCGCCTCAACTAGATAGGCCCCCAAGGGCTTATAGCCTGATGGAAATTTTTGTTTGGGAGAGGTTGATACCAGCATATTTCGGTATGCCCTTATCGAATAAACGATCTGTAATTATTAAGAAAAACAAAAATTTTTGGGCTATCAATTTTTGCTTGTTTTAGGACACTCTAGCACAGGTTTTTATTCCCTTGCAGGACATCAATAATTAACTTTGAGATCCCCAAACCCTTGCAAAAAAGCTTTCTAGGCATAATTGAGGGATGGTTATGGCTTGGGTTTAAGAAATGCGATCGCTTGTTTCCACACCATTGTTTGTTGGTCGTAGTGATCCATCAGACAAATACAGACATCATCTTGCCAGCGAACTTTGCCCACCAGTAGATCGTTGGTTACAAGTTTCAGCTCAACTTCAGTGCCACCCTGGATTAGATTTTGAAGTTGGCGAAAGCTAGGGGTTCCGGTCTGAAGTTCTGTATTCATGATTTAAGGTAGCTCGTGTAATGTAAGATGCAGTCGTCAATATTAGAATTGAGAGGAGCTGATATCACTAGTTTAACGATCTAACGCCCTAAAACTAGTGTTTGAGTCTTATTGGGATGCGTTTTGTTCTGAGGCAGTCTGGCGCTATGCAGTTTGAATTTACAAAATACCAAGGGTTGGGAAATGATTTCGTTCTGATTGACAATCGTTTGACTCCAGAACCCTGCCTGACGCCCGAGCAATCGATCCAGGTCTGCGATCGCCACTTTGGGGTGGGGGCTGATGGAGTCATTTTTTTGTTGCCGGGACAACAGGGGGCTGACTATACCATGCGGATTTATAACTCCGATGGTTCTGAGCCGGAAATGTGCGGGAATGGAATTCGGTGTCTGGCTCGATTTATTGCCGATCTGGAGGGCAAATTAGGGGGCGCTCAAACCTATCGCATTCATACGCTGGCGGGGCCAATTACTCCAGAAGTGCGGCCTGACGGTCAGGTTAGGGTGAATATGGGTCAGCCTAGGCTGCTGGCTGGAGAAATTCCAACAACGTTGGCAGCACCGGATGAAAAAGTCATCAATTGTTCCCTTGAGGTGGAAGGCAAGTCTTGGAATGTAACTTGCGTGAGTATGGGAAACCCGCACTGCATTACTTTTGTAGAAGATGTGGCGGCGATTCCTTTAGCGCAATTAGGTCCTAAGTTCGAACATCATGCGGCCTTTCCACAGCGGACGAATACGGAATTTATTGAGGTGGTGCGATCGGATTATCTCAAGATGCGGGTTTGGGAGCGGGGTGCTGGGGCCACGCTTGCCTGCGGAACGGGTGCCTGTGCCGTTTTGGTGGCTGGGGTTTTGACGGGAAACTGCGATACGACTGCAACCATAGAACTGCCTGGTGGCCCTTTACAAATTGAGTGGACGGCCTTGGATCGAGCGGTTTATATGACTGGACCCGCGCAAAAGGTGTTTGCGGGGACTCTCGAGCTGTAAGCGCGATCGCTACAATTGGGAGTTGTTCTCTATTATAGGAGGAGCATTGCGTCGGGATACTCAGGAGTTAAGGTGATGGTTTCCACTCCAACAGCGATCGGTTCCACTTCCCAAACCCCAATTCGAGCGTCGATTCAGGCTCTACAATCCGATCTGGTTGCATGGCGGCGTCAACTCCACCAACATCCCGAGCTGGGGTTTAGGGAACACCTGACGGCCACGTTTGTCCGCGAACGGTTGGCAAGCTGGAATATTGCCCATGAAACGGGGATTGCCCAAACCGGAATTGTTGCAATCCTTCACGGTACACAACCTGGTCCGGTATTGGCGATCCGAGCAGACATGGACGCGCTGCCGATTCTGGAAGAGAATGAGGTTTCTTATCGCTCCAAACATGATGGGGTGATGCACGCTTGCGGCCATGACGGTCATACGGCGATCGCACTGGGGACGGCTTACTATTTGTCTCAACACCCTCATACCTTTAGAGGGACGGTCAAAATCATTTTCCAGCCTGCGGAAGAAGGGCCGGGGGGTGCCGCACCGATGATTGAGGCGGGAGTGCTCCGCAACCCAGAGGTGGATGCCATTATTGGACTACATCTTTGGAATAATTTGCCGTTGGGGACGGTTGGGGTCCGCAGCGGTCCGTTGATGGCGGCGGTTGAGGTGTTTGACTGCGAAATTCAAGGGAAGGGGGGACATGGTGCGATTCCCCAGCAAACGATCGATTCTATTGTGGTGGGGGCGCAGGTGGTGAATGCGCTCCAAACGATTGTGGCGCGGAATGTGAATCCTTTGGATGCAGCAGTGGTGACGGTGGGGACATTCCATGCGGGTCGCGCCCATAATGTAATTGCGGATACGGCGGAACTATCTGGGACGGTGCGGTATTTTAATCCGGTGCTAGAGGATTTAATTCCAAGACGCTTTGAGCAAGTTGTGGCGGGTGTTTGCAACAGTCATGGGGCAACCTACCGTTTAGATTATCGGAAACTTTATCCTGCGGTGATTAATGATGAGGCGATCGCAGCGTTAGTGCGGTCTGTGGCTGAAACGGTAGTAGAAACCCCTGCGGGGGTGGTGCCGGATTGTCAAACGATGGGCGGGGAAGATATGGCCTATTTTTTACAGAAGGTGCCCGGATGCTATTTCTTTCTGGGTGCAGCGAATGAGTCTCGCGGACTTGCTTATCCTCACCATCACCCACGATTTGATTTTGATGAAACTGCTTTGGGGATGGGTGTTGAGATGTTTGTTCGTTGTGCAGAAAAGTTTTGCAGTTAATGCTGATAGGATGCAGAGATTATTCGCGAAGGGCGATCGGTACACCCGCAGGAGAATTGCCATCGCTCAATCCTACCTAAAGGGTAAAGGTGAAGTCTCGGATGAGCATTCCAGGCACCTGACACCCGCCCAAAGCTCGTCCGCCATAGGTATCCACATCTGCCACAAATGTCTGAAAATCTGTCACAGCCTCTAGGTTTTTACCTAAAAATGAGTACAGACTATCGTCAAACCGCAGATCTTTGATGGGTGCTACAATCTCACCACCTTCTACCCAAAAGCATGCATAGCGAGTCATACCAGTAATGCGTCCACTAGGGCGATCGCTCCAGTTGAGGTAATGGAGGTTAGATAGGTAAAGTCCCGTGTCTAACTGCTTCAGGATTTCTCTAGTAGTTAGCGTTCCCTTTGAGATCTCTGGGGCGCGGAGGCTCTCGCTGCTGTTGGCTGCATTGCTGGTCACACCGTACTCTTTGGCAGTCCGCGCATTGACCAATGTGTTTGCTAACTCCCCTTTAATAATGAGAGGAACTTCTTCTGGTGCAACTTCTCCTAGGGTATTAAAACGCGGCACAGTACCTCGACTGAAGTTTTCCCGTAATGTGAATAGGGGAGAGAGCGTTTTACCTTCGCGGAGTTTGGCAAGGGCGCTTCCGCCTTGGCGGATGGAAGACTCGCTCACGGCTCCCCAGGAAAACATGGTCGTAATTTCTGCGATCGCGGCTGGCGCCAAATACGTTCGATAGCGTCCGGGCGCAATGGTTTTGACTGGGCAATCTAGAATTTGCAGTTGGGATTTAGATTCTTCAATTTGGGATTGAAACTGCATGGGAATCCAAGATTGACCTGCGAGGGTTGCTTTTACAGCTTTTTCAGAGGGCGCAATCATGGAGTAATCCAAGCAAAAGGTTTCCGTGGCAAACCAATGCCTTTGACCTGCGGAATTTCCATTGGCTCGGATAATGATTCCAGCGGCGTAAATCCCTGTAAAGTCAACATCTTGGACCATCGGTAAAATGGCTTGAGGGGCTTTGTCTGGGGCCAGGAGTTGCCCTGCATAAATTTCTCGGCTGGAACCATAATTTTGGGGTAGGACGAGATAGGGATCGACGGGGAGTTGGGGGAGTTCTTTCCGTAAATCTTGCAGCGCATCTAGGGCTAAGATGCTATCTACCTCTAAATCGCCCGTGAAGGATAGAGAGGCGATCGCAGTGCGTCGATCGTGGCTGAGGCGTAAAGAGACTTCACCGTCAATGACGGTGCCGGACTGGCGAATTTTGGCGTTATTGAGCCGCATGAAGTGACTTTGTTCGCCAGAGAGTTCGACGGAAAGGTGTTCGTCGGCGGTTAAGGAGTTGAGGAGCAGATCGCAGAGTTTGTTAAAGGATCTTTCCCAATGTTCTAGGATTTGACTCATGCTGCACCTCCAAAGACTTCTATGTTGCTGAAGACGCACATGGGTGAGGCATGACCCACTTTAATGGCTTGGTTGGGTTCGCCTTTGCCGCAGTAGGGGGTGCCGTACATGGCTTGGGTGCTGCGATCGCCCACTTTCACTAAGCTCCCCCAGAATTGATTGGTGACGCCGCGATAGTTGGGGTTGCGCAGGGTTTTGGTGAGTTGGCCGTTTTCAATGAGTTTGGCGTACTCGCAGCCAAATTGGAACTTATTGCGGTAGTCGTCAATGGACCAGGAACGGTTGGATTCCATATATACGCCGTATTCGATATCGCGCAGCAGGTCGTCTAAGGTACTGGTGCCCGGTTCTAGGTTGAGGTTTGCCATGCGATCGATGGGCGGTCGGTTCCAGGATGTGGCGCGGAAGTTGGCGACTCCTGGGACTTTGGAACGGGTTTGGCTTTCTAAACTGCCCAATCCGCGTAGCAATAAGCCTTCTTTAATGAGGTACTCCCGCTGAGCCTGCATTCCCCCATCGTCAAAGGCATAGCCTGCAAATTCCCCTGGAACGGTGGGGTCAAAGGTAACGTTCATGAGCGGTGACCCGTAGACGAGGGTGCCAAAGTCAGAGAGTTTCACGAAGCTGGATCCGGCGTAGTTGCGTTCGTCTCCTAGGATGCGATCGAGTTCGAGGGGATGGCCGATGCTCTCGTGAATTTGCAGCATCATTTGGTCGGGAGCTAGGACTAGGGTGGTGGTCGTGGTGGGACATTCTTCGGAGTCCAGTAGCTCGATGGATTGCTCTCCGATTTGGCGGGCGCGGGCTAGGACGGAGACAGGGTCGAAGACTTCAACGCCAGCCTGGTAGCAGCGGGCGAGTTGACCGTTATCGGTGCGTTTTTGGGTGACGGAGCCATCTTGGGCGGTGGCGGCGTAGTCAGTTTCTACAAAGAAAAAGTGTTGGTGGACGTCGGACCCGTTGCTGCTCACGAACCGTTGTTCGGTTTCGACGGTTTGCGCCATCGCGGTGGTTTGCACAACTTTATCGGAGACTTTGAGAGTTTCGCAGACTTGGGTCAGCAGTCCCACTAGTTCCGATACGCTGATGGCGTCTAGGGGTTGTTGCAGGGATGAGGTATATTGCCCGATGGCTTTGGGACGCACGTCTGTGGTGAAGGAATGAACGGCCCACGGGGCAGCGGCGATCGCTTGGTGTTGGGCTTGTTCTGCGGCGGCTTGGATGCCTGCGGGGTCGAGGCGATTGGTGGCGGCGTAGCCAAACTGACCGTTGGCTAGAACTTCGACCATGACACCCTGGGTTCTAGATTTATGGTTGGCTTCAGGGTTTCCATCCCGAACGTAGCGGGTGGATGATTTTTCTGATACCTGACGCAGGCCAACCCATTCGGCATCTAGGGTTAGGTTATTCAGGGCGTGATGCAAATCGAATTCCATAGGCTTCACCAAGGCACAGTCAGACAAATGTATGGGCTAGTCTAGCGTTTCCTGCATGTGTGGTGCATTCGCTGGCGATGACATTCAACCATTGAGGCGATCGCTTCAGCACCAACCAACCCCCTACTCAGAGAGAATTCTGCGATCTCAATTTTCCTCAATAACACAGCGATTCGCTTCATCTTCAGGCAAATGTTTCCTCTAAAGAGAGATAAGTAAAGTACTAAAAACCGAACACAAAAAGTGGATATTACGAAATAAAATCTCTAAAACTGAGTATTACGATATAAGAAAACAAGGGAAGAGTATGAATAATATAAATCAAAAATCATTTGATTTTCTATCAAAAATAAGGAATCACCTGGAAGAACGAAAAAATTTAGTTCTTGTCAAGAGAATAAGGTCTAAGTTAGAGAATCAGCTTGTATCTCTACACCCAAATCTTGAGTTTGAAGTCTGCCTTACTCCTCAGAGAATAGACGTCACTCTTATAGATTCCGTTTCAGATTTATTGAATTTTCCTCAAGAATTAATTTTTAAGGCCGCAAAAAATATTGAAAAGCTAGTACCAAAAAACAAAGATATTAAAATATATTCTAAACTTAAGAACAATAATCCGCATTTAGAGATTTCTCTAAATGAAGAGCTTGAAAAACACTCTAACACATTTCAGAAAATCGATCTTATTACTGGCATAAAAGCAAATAAAAAATCCAGAAAAAGAATTGCGACAATCAATGTGCTTCGGCGAGAAAGACTTTCGGCAGAGTTGAGAAGAGACCTTGGCGATCAAGAATTACAGCGAAGACAATTGTATTTAGAGGAGAGGCTTGTAGCTGATGAATCATTTCAAAAAATCATTGTATTTGTTTCTATTCTTGTTTTTGGCAGTTCATCAGCAATAACGAAGTTGACTTCAAAAAAATCAGAATTAACATTAAACAAAACATATAAAACTGAAGACATAAAATCCTCTAAAAATAATAGCATAAAATTTGGCGAAAAAAGTCAAAGAATTGCATCAAAAATAGATTATATACTGGATCGTTCGATTCTGATTGCAACTGCTTTTTTGGCCATTATGCTTGTGATAGGTGAAAGTCAAATAATTATTGATATTCTCAAAAAGAAAGAGCAGCTTTCGATTATAAAATACGCTTTAGAGATGAATAAATATGATTCTGAGAAATGAGATTGTTCTTGGTGATGGGGTCAGGGTGCGATCGCCACAGAATTGCGGCGTGAGTGAAGATTGCGATCGCTCTTGCTGATGAGTGCGATCGCTGCGAGATAATTGAGAGCGTGGCTTATTCCTGCGATCGCATGAAATACGATTCATCCAAACACCATCGCCGAACCATTCGATTGAAAGACCATGATTATTCCGCTGACGGAATGTATTTCGTCACAATTTGTGCCTATCAGCGAAACTGCCTATTTGGGGAAATTGTCGATGGTGTTATGAATAAAAACGAGTATGGGCAGATTGTGGTCGAAGAATGGTTGAAATCAGCCGATATCCGCCAAGAAATTGGATTTGGAGAATGGGTTATTATGCCCAATCATATTCATGGCATTGTCATCATCGATCAGATTGCTCCAGCCCATTCCGTAGGGGCGCATGGCCATGCGCC
>JAAURS010000229.1 GCA_012032135.1 Acaryochloridaceae cyanobacterium RU_4_10
TCAAGACCCTGGCGATTTTTCGAGTTTTGATTGATGAGGAAGCGGCGACCTAGACTAAATCTCGGTTTTTCAACCAGGGGGATATCGGTCTACCGCTCTCCTTTTAAGATACAAGGGGGATCCACGAGAGTATGGAGTCATATTCAAAACTTTTCAGACATCCTCTAAAAAGATCCATCATTCTTTGAAACTTTTAGAATAGCAATAGTGCTGACTAGCCTTAAAGAACCCACTTAGGTTCTTTGGTTTGTTTGGTTCAACTTAAGCTATCAAATTTCCTTATCCACTTCATACCTTGGACCTCGCCATGTCGTCTAAAGCATCCATCCAGAAATCGGCTACTTATTTATCTGTGCTTTTGGTTGGCTCCCTTGCAACATTGGTAGGGACCCAACTGGTTCCCACAAAATCTTCCTTGGCTCCACAGCCCAGTGTTGCTCAATTGGCTGCTCCCTTGCCTGCTCAAGGAGACCAAAATTTTATTGCACGGGCGGTTGAAAAAGTGGGTCCAGCAGTGGTCCGCATTGATGCGTCGCGGACGGTCAGAACGCGAATTCCCGCTGCTTTTAACGATCCGTTTTTTCGGCAGTTTTTTGGTGCAGAAATGCCCCAAGCTCGGAGCCGAGTGGAGCGCGGAACGGGGTCGGGGTTCATTATTAGCAATGATGGGTTGGTTTTGACCAATTCCCATGTGGTGAATGGAGCCGATACCGTAACGGTCTTACTCAAGGATGGTCGATCGCTCCAGGGTAAGGTTTTAGGGCAAGATAGTCTAACGGATGTGGCGGTGGTGAAGATTCAAGCCAATAATCTCCCTGTCGTGCAAGTAGGGGATTCAGATAAGTTGCGACCCGGAGAATGGGCGATCGCGATCGGCAATCCGTTGGGCTTGGATAACACCGTGACCGCAGGTATTATCAGCGCTACCGGACGGACCAGTGGAGATGTGGGGGTGCCAGATAAGCGCGTTGGATTTATCCAAACCGATGCGGCAATTAACCCTGGCAACTCTGGTGGGCCGCTGTTGAATCAATACGGCCAAGTGGTGGGTATGAACACCGCCATCATTGGTGGAGCCCAAGGCTTGGGGTTTGCGATTCCGATGAAGACGGCCCAGCGTATTGCCAATCAGCTTGTGGCCACAGGCAAAGTGGAACATCCCTTTCTGGGCATTCGCATGACCACGTTGTCACCAGACCTCAAAGCACGCATTAACGGCGATCGCAGTACGAATTTCCGCGTGCAAGACGATCGAGGTGTTTTGATCTACGAGGTGTTGCCCAACTCTCCAGCTTTGAAAACGGGACTCAAAGCGGGGGATGTGATTAAAAAGATCGACGGACGCGAAGTGACCAAAGCCAATCAGGTTCAACAAGCTGTTGAAGATACCTCGTCAGGGAAGTCGCTTCAGCTTGAGGTAAAACGGAACGGACAGTCCATGAATGTAGCGATCGTCCCCGCACCTTTACCCAGCCGTCTCACCCAAAATAATCCCTAGGGCGATCCGAGTCACAGTTGAGGGGCGCGAAAATGCCACAATGGTGAGAATAAAGCGCTTAAGGAAAAGCTGTGGGTTTCAAAGTTGGGTTACTAGGATTGGGAACGGTTGGGACTGGAGTCGGGCAAATTTTCCAAGACACGCTTGGACGACACCCTCTTCTGCAAGAGGTGGAACTGTATCGCGTGGGAGTTCGTTCTCTCGATAAAGCGCGTGCGGTTACTCTTCCAGCCGAACGGGTGACGACCGATCTCCAGTCCATTGTGACCGATCCGGCTGTGGATATTGTGGTGGAGGTGATGGGTGGGTTAGAGCCCGCCAAGTCTCTCATCTTGGAAGCGATCGCCCACGGCAAGCATGTGGTCACGGCTAACAAGGCCGTTATCTCTCGCTATGGGGATGAGATCTTCACTGCGGCCAACAAAGCTGGAGTCTACGTGATGATTGAAGCGGCGGTGGCTGGGGGCATCCCCGTCATTCAGCCGATGAAGCAATCTTTAGGAGCCAACCGAATTCATTCGGTGATGGGGATTCTCAATGGCACCACGAACTACATCTTGACCCAGATGCAGCAATCGGGCCGGAGCTTTGACGAGATACTGGTTGAGGCCCAGCGTTTGGGGTATGCAGAAGCGGACCCCACCGCCGATGTGGATGGCTTGGATGCGGGCGATAAAATTGCGATTTTGGCATCTTTGGCCTTTGGGGGACGCATCAAATTAGAAGATGTCCACCGAGAGGGCATTCGCAACGTTAGCGCTTCGGATATTGCTTATGCCGATAAGCTGGGGTTTGCCATTAAATTATTGGCGATCGCCAAACGGCCCGAAGATAACAAGAAAGAGATTCCCGATCGATTACAGGTGCGGGTTCATGCAACACTGGTACCCAAGAGTCACCCCCTGGCAACAGTGAACGATGTTTACAACGCCATCTTGCTAGAAGGCGAACCCTTAGGTCAGGTGATGTTTTTTGGCCCCGGTGCTGGATCTGGACCTACGGCCAGCGCGGTGGTGTCCGATATTATCAATGTGGCGGCATTGCTGAAAGCAGGGTTGACTGCAAATCATCCAGATACGCCCTCGGTTCATCCTTTACTGTCTTGCTCCCACCATTCTTACAGCCAGGTCGAATCAATCTCCGAACTGGTTACCCGTTTTTATGTCCGGTTCCTCACAAAGGATCATCCGGGTGTGATTGGAAAATTGGGGACTTGTTTTGGCAATCATGGGGTCAGTTTAGAGTCTTTGGTCCAAACCGGTTTCCAGGGCGCTTTTGCTGAAATTGTGGTGGTAACCCATGCGGTACGGGAAGGGGATTTCCACAAAGCTTTGGATGAACTGCGATCGCTGGAGGCGGTGGAGAGCATTCCCAGTCTCTTGCGGGTACTGTAGTGCAGCAGTTGCCATCACAATCCAGACATGAATGCATCGCAAAGTGTCGGGAACCTGGTATCTTAGGTTGGAAGTATTTTGAGCAAAACAGAAGCGCTGCATGGGAAATACATATCAGCGGGTCTTGTTGAAACTCAGTGGCGAAGCTCTCATGGGGAGCATGCCCTACGGTATTGACCCCGCCGTTGTGCAACACGTTGCTGATGAAATTGCCGATGTTGCCAGACAGGGCATCCAAATTGCCGTTGTTGTGGGAGGAGGCAATATTTTCCGTGGCGTGAAAGGTGCCTCCGCTGGCATGGATCGGGCTACGGCGGACTACATTGGCATGATTGCCACGGTCATGAATGCCATGACGCTCCAGGATTGTCTGGAACGGACGGGAATTCCCACTCGGGTGCAATCCGCAATTCCGATGCAGCAAGTGGCCGAACCTTACATTCGCCGTCGGGCCATTCGTCACCTTGAAAAAGGTCGAGTGGTGATTTTTGGAGCGGGTTCGGGCAACCCGTTTTTACGACCGATACCACCGCAGCTTTACGGGCCGCTGAAATTGATGCGGAGGTGATTCTAAAGGCAACAAAGGTAGATGGCGTTTACGATTCCGATCCCAAACTCAACCCCAATGCGAAGCGCTTTAAGACTTTGACCTACAGTCACGTCTTAGCCCATGACTTGGGGGTGATGGACAGTACGGCGATCGCTCTTTGTAAAGATAACAATATCCCCATCCTGGTGTTTAATTTATCTGAGCCCAACAATATTCGACGAGCATTGACGGGTGAATCCATCGGTACACTCGTAGGAGGTTCCTGTGAAATTAGCTGATACTGAAGACCACATGCAGAAGGCCGTTGAGGCCACAGTCCGTTCTTTTAATACGATTCGGACGGGACGGGCCAATGCCTCACTTCTGGATCGGATTGTGGTGAATTATTACGGGGCAGATACGCCGCTGCGATCGCTATCCACCATTTCCACCCCCGATGCAGGGACCATCACTATCCAACCCTTTGAACGGAGTTTGCTTTCACCGATTGAAAAAGCAATCTCCATGTCAGATGTAGGGTTGGTTCCCAACAATGATGGTTCGGTGATTCGACTCAATATTCCACCGCTTACTGCGGAGCGCCGGAAAGAATTTGCCAAAATGGCATCCAAACTGGCTGAAGAAGGGAAGGTTGCGGTTCGGAATATTCGTCGCGATGCCATTGATTCAGTGCGCAAACAAGCCAAAAACAGTGAAATATCCGAGGATGAGTCTAAGGATTTGCAGGACAAAGCTCAAAAATTAACGGATAAATACATCGCTAAGATTGACGAACTCTTAGCAGCAAAGGAAAAGGAAATTACAACCGTTTAGCTTCCTGATTCAATTTTATTGCAATCCTTCGTATTGACTCAATTCTTATGTTTGACTGCATTATCGTCGGATCGGGTCCCGCTGGCGGAACGGCAGCCTATCATTTAGCCAAAAAAGGCCGATCCGTCCTAGTTTTGGAGAAGGAGTCTTTGCCACGCTACAAACCTTGTGGCGGTGGTGTCTCGCCTGTTGTAGCCAATTGGTTTGACTTTGATTTTTCCGCTGCCATTTCTTTAAAGGTCAGTACTATTCGCTATACCTGGGACATGGACGATCCAGTAGAAGCGGAACTCAATACCCCAGAACCCATTTGGATGGTTCGCCGCGATATTTTTGACCATTTCCTGATGCAGCAAGCCCAAAAGCAAGGGGCCGAACTGAGAGATAACACCGAAGTAACGGGGATTGAATTCAAGGGAAGCCACTGGCAAGTCAATACCGCTAAAGGTTTCGTGGAGGGTAAGTATCTCATTGCCGCCGATGGCGCAAAAGGCCCAATGGCAAAATGGTTGGGCTTCAAAGACCGGAAACGATTGATAGGGGGTGCCTTAGAAG
Organism: Acaryochloridaceae cyanobacterium RU_4_10; assembly: GCA_012032135.1. Lineage (GTDB taxonomy): Bacteria > Cyanobacteriota > Cyanobacteriia > Thermosynechococcales > Thermosynechococcaceae > JAAURS01. The sequence goes on from JAAURS010000229.1 coordinate 4,811, forward strand.
CCGAAGCAATGACTCAAATTGAAAACGGTCACATGGCTCATTTTGAATTTGGAATGGTAAAAAACGGCTACATTTGGAACTTTCCCAAGGCAGATGGCTATTCTATCGGGATTGGGGCTTTCCGAGGTAGCGAACCGCAAAATCTCCGTGAAATTGTTACCGAATACTCCAAAATCTTTGGCGTAGACTTTAAGTCCATCAAACAGGTCGGCCATCCCCTCTGTTTGTGGGATGGCGATCAGACCTTACATACCCAGCAGGCCGTTCTAGCGGGTGAAGCCGCTTGCGTGGTCGATCCGTTTACGGCTGAGGGGATTCGGCCTTCTATGTTCAGCGGACTCAAGGCTTCTGAAGCCATTGATAAAGCCCTATCAGGAAATATCAATGCTTTAGCAGAATACACTCAAGTCATTGCTGAAGAGTGGGGTTCAGATATGGTGTGGGCTCAGCGTTTGGCTGCGGTTTTCTATCGGCTTCCTGGCGTTGGATATCGCTTGGGTATTAAGCGGCCTTCCGCAACCCAGAAATTTGGCCAAATTCTTTGCGGAAATTTACGCTATCAAGATATTGCAGGAAACGCAATTAAAAAACTGAGTAATAGCTTAATTCCGGGTCGTGGATGATTTTGTTTGAGCAAACGTTTTGTTTTAGGAGGTTCTATGGCAGATCCCATTACACCAGAAGTTAGCGATCGCATTTGCAAGCATATGAATGAAGATCATGCAGAGGCAGTTCTTCTCTATGCAAAGGTTTATGGAAAAACTGAGAATGCAACTAAGGCTACGATGTCAAGTATCGATCCAGAAGGGATGAACCTGGATGTCTCGATTGACAGCGAAACAGCAACCCTAAGAATCCCCTTCGATCGCACCTTAACGGATTCAGAAGATGCCCATCAGACGTTGATTGGGATGGTTCGGCAAGCACGAGCGTAAATTTAATTTGCTTTATCTAAGCTCGTTTGCCATACATAAATCTGGGACATTTTTAGAAGATTCAGGCTGCCGGAATTTTCAATTCTTCTGCCGATAAAACTTCAGGATAGAGGATAGATTTAGATTTCGCAGCAGGACGTTCGTTTTTGGCTTCCCGCTCCTGTTCGGCTTCTTTAGTGTAAGAAGGCTCCAGCACAATGTCATCTTCATTTACTTGAAGACGGGTGCAAGGAATGGTATCTGACAAGATTGCGCTTGCCATCATACCTGTATGAATCTCTAACTGGCCTTCGGGCGAAGATTCAAATAACAATCTCTGACTGGGGAAAACAACGCGCTCAAAATACCAATTTGGAATATTGGTGATGCGGGCAATTTGGATCTTATTGGTAATGTTGATATAGCAGCAACAAATCAATTGAGATTCATTGGTGGGAGCGGGATCGATGAGCTGAGCCATGATTTAACAAACTTCTATGGTTAAAGTTCCTTCCTTAGATTACTAAGTTAACACTCTTGATCCCCCACTCATTGTAAAAGCTGTTACCGTCTGCTTTGGTTGCTTGAATCTCTCTTTAATTTTGCTCCGTCGAATAACCTAAAAGCCTTTCTGAGAAAGGTCTTTAGATTTAGGTAAAGAAGTAAAACATGATTGTTAATTCAATCTTAAATTGTTATTTTAGACACTCATTCATCCCTAGCATCATTCTCTGCGATCGCAGTCAAGGGTTGTTCTAGGATACTGATTAATGGCGTGGCACAAAATACGAATCGAATGATACAAAATTCTCTTCAAACCTCCTCTGCTTTGACAGACATTGCAGGTCAATTTGCAGGTCAGGGCAAGGTCATCGATATTCAGCCCTTTGGCAGCGGTAATATCAATGACACGTTTTTGGTAACCCTTAACAGTCTGGGAGAAGCGTGTTTTGTGCTGCAACGCATCAACACGCAGGTATTTCGGCAGCCAGAATTGGTAATGCAAAATATGCGAACCTTTACGGAGCATGTGTTTCAACGGTTGCAGTGCGATCCGCTGAGTCCGGGGTGTCGCTGGCAGGTGCCTCGGGTTTTGCTGGCGCGAGGGGATCGAGATTACTGGGTGGATGGTGATGGATTGTTCTGGAGAGCAATTAGTTTTATTGAAGGGTCTCAGTCTTTTGACACGATTCAAAGTACGGAACACGCGAAGGAAATTGGTTATGCATTGGGGATGTTTCACCGTCTGATTAGCGATCTCCCCTCAGAGCAACTGGCGGACACGCTAGAAGGGTTTCATATTACACCTCAATACCTCAAGCATTACGATACGGTACTGGCTCAAAGCGATCCCAAGCAATCTGCTGAAGTAAATTATTGTCTTCAGTTTGTCCGCGATCGCAAAGTTTTAGCTCATGTCTTGGAAACTGCGAAAGCCCAAGGAAAGCTTCCCCTACGGACCATCCACGGCGATCCCAAGATCAATAACATCATGCTAGATATGGTGACGCAGCAGGCTGTCAGCATGATTGACCTGGATACGGTCAAGCCGGGACTGGTTCATTACGATATCGGCGACTGTCTGCGATCGGGTTGCAATCTCTTGGGCGAAGAAACGGATGAGTGGGAAACGGTTCGATTTGATGTCGATCTGTGTCAGACGATTCTGGAAGGCTATCTGTCTCAAGCTAGGGATTTTCTCACCGACTATGACTATGAGTATATATATGATGGAATTCGTTTAATTGCGTTTGAGTTGGGACTCAGATTTTTTACGGATTACTTGGCAGGGAATATCTACTTTAAAGTGAAGCATCCAGACCATAATTTGTTGAGGGCGCTGGTGCAGTTTAGGTTGACGGAAAGCATTGAAGCCCAGGCTTCAGCGATTCAGACGATCGTAAAGGGTATGAGATGAGCGATCGGACATTTGAGCTACAGCCCTTCTCTGTTGTTAGCGCTCCGCCCAATTTAAAGATTGTGGGTTCTATTGGCCGCGATCGCAACACTCTGAAAATTCGCTATTCCCTGATGGGTCCATTGGAAACTGTTGCGATCCCTCCTTCTGTTGATGAGCCCATCCGAAAAAATGGGCTTTGGGAAGAAACCTGTTTTGAATTTTTTCTAGTACAAGGAGGCTGAAGTTTAGCCACCCATTTTAGGCTGCTAACGCCTTTCCCTTATAAGTCCACTTAAAGGGTTTTGCCATAGTGCGGTTGAAGTAGTCGATAAACTCAAGAATTTGACATT
>JAAURS010000230.1 GCA_012032135.1 Acaryochloridaceae cyanobacterium RU_4_10
AGTCTTTTGACCCAGCTCCTAACTCTTCTGTATGGATTTTAAGCCAAAAAAACGCTATTGCTCGCTTGAGCCTTAGTTAGCGTCGTCCACCGCCACCACCGCCAAAGTTACCGCCGGGACGTCCGCCACCACGGTTATCTTCACGGGGCTTAGCCTTGTTGACTTTGAGATTGCGACCCATCCATTCAGCGCCATCTAGTTCGGTGATGGCCTTATCTTCTTCAGCATCGCTGCTCATTTCGACGAAAGCAAAACCTCTCATCCGACCTGTTTCACGATCTGTGGGGAGTTGAACTCTTTTTACTGTGCCATACTCAGCGAAGACATCAGTGAGATCTGCTTGCGTAACATCGTAGGAGAGGTTACCAACGTAAATCGACATATAAGGAAATTCCAGAGTAAATAAAGTATCGAGACTTGGAGCTTGGAGTGCAGACTTTAATTTTATACCAAATTTAAGGATTCTCCCCTAGAAAATAGAGGGTTTGATGGGGAAATATTGCGTTTTAAATGATTAAGATTTGCGAAGTATGCTGAAATGGCATTTCCTAAAACTCAAAGGAAATGCCATTTTTCAACGCATTGTGACAAATTCTTCGGCAGAACTGGGGTGAATCCCTACGGTTGCGTCAAAGTTTGCCTTAGTTGCCCCCATCTTGAGCGCGATCGCCACACCTTGCATAATCTCAGCCGCATGGTCGCCAACCATATGTGCGCCAAGGACGCGATCGCTCTCAAGATGGACGATCAGTTTCATCAAGGTTTTCTCATCTTTTTCTGGCAGTACGTAATACATGGACCGAAATTTACTGCGATAGATTTTGATGGCGTCTTCTCCGTATTGGGTAATGGCTTCAGCTTCGGTAAGGCCCACGGTTGCAGCTTGGGGGTTGGAGAAAATGGCAGTAGGAATGTTTTCGTAACTCATCTGGCGAGATTTATTGCCAAAGTGCGTGTCTGAAAACGCCCGACCTTCATTAATGGCCACAGGAGTGAGGTTCATGCGATCGGTGCAATCTCCGACGGCATAAATATTTTCTTCAGCCGTTTGGCTAAAGGGATTTACCGCGATCGCCCCATTCACCATTTCAACTTTGGTATTTTCCAGCCCCAAGTTTTCGAGGTTGGGTTTGCGACCGACGGCAGCCAGACTGACCGCATCAGCAACGATCGCCTCTTCCGTGTCGGTTTTGACCGTGAGTTGGAGCCCCGCTTCGGTTTTAGTAATGGCAATATCTTTTAGGTTTGGGATCACGCGAATGCCATGCTTTTCCATTCCCGTTTGAATTTCAGTGCGAAGATCTTCGTCAAATCCGCGCAAAATTTTATCGCCGCGCAAGATTTGGGTGACTTCACTGCCCATGCCTCTCAAAATGCAGGCAAATTCCACACCGATGTAGCCACCGCCAAGAACTACAAATCGTTTGGGTTGTTCGGGCAGGTGAAACATAGCATCGGAAATCAGCGTATGCTCTGCGCCAGGGAACTCCGGCTTAATGGGCTTTCCGCCTACAGCAATTAGAACTTTATCTGAGGTGACTGTACGGACTCCTGGTGCGAAGCTATCGCCCAAATCGATGGTGTGCGGGTCAACTAGTTTCCCATGTCCCCGAAATACTTCAACTTTGGAGTTATCCAACATGCGCTGGTAAATCCCGTTGAGGCGTCCAACTTCGTTATTGACGGCTGCAATCATGCGGGACCAGTCTAGAGTGCTTTCAACTGGACTCCATCCATACCCTTCGGCTTCGCTAAACAGGGCTGGGAAGTGGGAGGCATATACCATCAATTTTTAGGCACGCATCCCACATTGACACAGGTACCGCCCAAGGGTCCAGATTCAACAATCCCAACCTTTGCGCCGTATTCTGCTGCGCGTCTGGCAGATGCGATGCCGCCGGATCCCGCCCCAATGACAAATAAGTCAAAGTCGTAGCTCATAATTTACTGCCTTGCGATCGTGGGCTCTACGCCATGAAACCTAACTCTTCTATTCTTGCGCTTTGCAAAGTTTCCAAACTAATCTGTCATATCTTGTAGGGGCGAACAACACTGTTTCGCCCCTACTCCCAAGCTAGGCACCTTTGAGGTAAGCCAGCATGGTATCTGCATCTGATACTTCAAATGGGTCTGTTGGGCAGTTGTCAGAAAAACCTGGTTCGGAAAAAATCTTCTCAATTTTGCCATCGTTGACCAGCATTGAATAACGCCAAGATCGCATACCGAATCCTAGATTGGATTTATCCACCAACATGCCCATTCCGCGCGTGAATTCGCCATTGCCGTCAGGCAATACGGACACTTTTTTAGCACCTAATTTCTGCGCCCATTGGTACATCACAAACGCGTCGTTGACCGAAATACAGATAATATCATCAACGCCCTGAGCCTTAATTTCATCGTAAAGCTCTTCATAACGGGGCAGATGAGTTGAAGAACAAGTGGGCGTAAAGGCTCCCGGCAAAGAAAATACGATAACGCGCTTCCCCCCAAAGATCTCTTCTGTGGTGCGGTCTTGCCAGCGGAATGGATTCTCTCCGCCAACAGACTCGTCGCGGACTCTGGTTTTGAACACTACATGGGGGACTTTTTCAATTACAGCCATATTCTTTCCTTGGTAAACAGCTTATAAATCAGAATAATTCTTATTTAGGAATAAATCAATAGTAATAAATACTTAGACTATAGAATTAACATAACTTTATTTGAATTCCCATTCAAGACTTATTATAATATGGTTAAAAGAATTTTGTTCAAACGCTATGTCTGCATCGTCGATTGATGTTGTTGTGAAAACTTTAAAGGGCAAAGGTCTGCGAGTGACGCCCCAGCGCTGTGCTGTGTATGACAATTTGCTCAACCGTCAAGATCATCCAACGGTCGAGCAACTGATGCGAGATCTCAATCAGTCGTTTCCAATGTCTTCTCAGGCAACGGTCTACAGTTCTTTGCAGGCACTCCGGGAGGCGGGGCTGGTTCGTGAAGTCCTTTTAGAAGAAGGGGTGTCTCGTTACGATGCGAACGTGGAACCCCACCATCATTTTCGGTGTCGGTGCTGTGGGGCGATCGAAGATATTTCCTGGACGATGTTATCCCCGTTGAATTTGGAAGGGTTGCGCCCAGGATTAAAGCCCGAACAGTATGAAGTTGCCGTACATGGGGTCTGCGATCGCTGTCAATCGTAGCCATCAAGCAACTTTCGGTCGTCCAGTGTACCCTGTAGGGGCGCATGGCCATGCGCCCCTACAAGATGCAATATTTCATCCGATCGAGAGCACTAATTCTCCCCCTCAGTCATCACAAATTGACCCGAAGCAATCATCTCTTCAATTACGGTTTCACACCGATCGCACAGCAACGGATGTTTTTGCGACTGCCCCACGGAGGTTGAGTAATTCCAACAGCGATCGCACTTATGCCCATCGGCAGAAGTAATCCCCACCGTAGCAACATCCCCTTGGAGGTGAAACTTAAGCGCTTCAAGCGGTGTGGCAGAATCCACCAGTTCGACTTGAGAAGCCAGAAATAGATAGCGCAGCTCATCCACACCCGTTTGAATATCGGTTTGGGTGGGATTCATTTGGGTTAACTGTTGGCGGAGCGACGCATCTGGGATGTAAAGCAACACTTTGGAGTCCAGAGAGGCACCAATGAGTTTTTCAACCCGTGCCTGCTCCATGACCTTATTCACGTCTTGCCGTACTTGTCGCACCTGGCTCCATTTATGGCCCAAGTCTGCCTGGGTCCATTCAGCGTCCAACCGCATCCAACCCGCTTCAAACACAGATTTATAGGGTGCGAGATAGGGCAAAAATTGCCAGATATCTTCTGCCATGTGGGAAAGGATAGGGGCGATCGCTCTCACTAAATTCTCTAACGCAATCCACAGTACCGTCTGGCAACTCCGACGGCGGGGTGCATCGGATGCACTGATATAGAGGCGATCTTTTGCAATATCTAAGTAGAAATTAGAGAGATCCACCACGCAGAAGTTTTGCACCGTCTGAAAACTCTGAAAACTCATACTTTTGATAAGCATCCGTCACCTCAGTAAATACTTCAGTAATGCGGTGCAGCATATAGCGATCGAGTTCGGGTAAGGCTTCATAAGGGACTTCATGGGTTGCAGGATCAAAATCCGACAGACTTCCCAGCAAAAACCGAGCCGTGTTGCGGATCTTGCGGTACACATCCGACATTTGCTTCAGGATGTTTTTGCCCACGGGTACATCGGAAGAATAGTCTACTGACGACACCCACAGCCGCAACACATCTGCGCCGTAGGGCGGATCTTCTTTTTGGTTTTTACCTCCCTCTATCACGATCGTGGGGTCCATCACATTTCCGATGGACTTACTCATCTTGCGACCCTGCTCGTCCACGACAAAGCCAGCAGTCAACACTGTCTTAAAAGGCGCAATTCCCTTCACCGCAACGCTCGTCAACAAACTGGACTGAAACCAGCCCCGATGCTGGTCGGAACCTTCCAGGTAAACCTCCGCCGGATAGCGTAAATTCTCGCGTTGCTCGACCACCGCCGCCCAAGAAGAACCGGAGTCAAACCATACATCCATCGTGTCCGTGCCTTTGCGGTAGGTTCGTCCGTTATTCCGATAGGTCTCTGGCAACAACTCTGCAACCGACAATTCCCACCAAGCATCCGAGCCTTTTTCAGCAATAATGGCTTTCGCATGGGCGATCGTCTCAGCGTTCAAGAGCGGCTCATGGGTTTCCTCATCGTAAAACACGGGAATGGGCACCCCCCAACAGCGCTGCCGCGAAATGCACCAGTCCGATCGCTCCGACACCATCGACGCGATCCGGTTTTGCCCTTGGGCTGGAACCCACTCAACTGAGGCGATCGCTTTCAACGCCTCCTCCCGAAATCCTTCTACAGAAGCAAACCACTGTTCCGTAGCGCGGAAAATTGTGGGTTGTTTCGTGCGCCAATCGTAGGGATATTTGTGACTGTAGGCTTCTTGATGCAAGAGCGAGCCTACCTCATTTAACGCATCAATGATGGCCTGATTTCCTTCGCTCACCTCCAGCTTGAGGCGATCGTTGTCATTTTTGGCCTTATCGACAACCTTCAATCCAGCAAATTTTCCTGCTTCTTCCGTGAAGAACCCGCGATCGTCCACGGGAGAAACAATCGGCAGACCGTAACGCAGTCCCACCTGATAGTCTTCTTGTCCGTGACCGGGGGCCGTATGAACCAATCCAGTTCCCGACTCGGTCGTGATATAGTCACCGCCAATCACCACTTCACTCTGACGGTCGAACAAGGGATGGCGATAGGTCATGTGCTCTAACGCCTTACCCATGACCGTCGCTTCAACAATGAGGGGTGTTTCAAATTTAGCTTGGAGTGCTTCGACTAAATCCTGGGCCACAAGCCAATACTTAAAGCGCCCTGGTGCCCCATCATCCACCGCATGAACGATCGCATAGGTGAGGTCTGGGTTAACGGCGATCGCCAGATTTCCAGGCAGGGTCCAAGGCGTTGTGGTCCAAATCGCGACTCCCAACTCACCCAAAAAGGGATCCAGTGGCCCTTGCAACGCGGTTGGCAGTGAAGTGACCTCAAACGCAGCATAAAGGGAGGGTGAAGTATGACCTTCTGGATATTCCAGTTCTGCTTCAGCTAAAGCCGTTTGCGAACTCGGGCTCCAATGGACGGGCTTCAGGCCGCGATAGATATAGCCCTTCAGCACCATCTGTCCAAAGACCTCAATTTGCGCTGCTTCATACTCCGGCTGAAGTGTCAGGTAAGGGTTGTCCCATTCACCCCAAACCCCAAAGCGTTTAAAGCCCTCACGCTGTTGGTCCACTGTTTTGAGAGCAAAATCGCGGGCTTTCCATCGCAACTTGATGGGCGTTAGGCTAGCCCTTTGTTCCGCGCTGAGTTTTTGCAACACCTTTAGCTCGATCGGTAACCCGTGACAGTCCCAGCCTGGGACGTAACGAACTTTGCGCCCCTGGAGAAACTGGAATTTGTTAATAATATCTTTGAGAATTTTGTTGAGAGCATGACCCATGTGGAGATCGCCATTGGCGTAGGGGGGGCCATCGTGCAAAATAAATACTTCGCCGAGATTGGTCTGGGAGAGGCGATCGTAGACCTGTTCCGCAGCCCAGAAGGATTGGAGTTCCGGCTCTCGTTTCACAGCATTGGCCCGCATGTCAAATTTAGTTTGGGGCAAACGAACCGTAGTCTTGTAGCGTCCAGATTCTGTCACAGTCTTTAACTTCAAAAGCGTCAGTGGGCATTTAGTTATTATCAATGAGATTTGGTTAGACCTTCAAGATTTTCTGCGAGAAGAACGAGGGTCCCGCTCGACTTTATCTTTTTTGTCCTCAGAGAAAACTAAATTTGACAATCTAATCTATACGTCACCCTCAGTTTGAGGGAATCCTTAGATTATGAGTCTTCCTCCGTCCTTGACTCTCATGCAGAAAACCGTCCCACGCAAAACTTCATTACGCAATCGTCTCATTATTGGGGTAGGAGCTATGCTTCTACCTCTTGCAGTGCTGGCTGGCGGATCGTTTTTTCTTTTTTGAGGAGGCCATTTCAACATTTGAAAAAACAGAAAATAAAATGCTAGAGGAATTTTTTCCTCTAGATCGTCTAGAGCGTTTACTGATGGAATTGGAGGAGTTAGAAGATCGGGAAACTCTCAATAAAGATCGTCAAAATCAAATATATCCTACAAAATCGAGTCAAGAGATCGAACAAACTTTTACAGAAATTCTAAACTCTCCGTCTCAATTGGTAGAAAAACGAGGTTTATTGCTCAATATTCAAAAAGAGTGGGAACTCGTTAAGACTAATGAAAATAATCTATTAATATCCTTAAAGACTGGAAATATAACCGTTCAACAGAAACACAAATTGCTTGTTAAAGAACATCTGGGTGGGACAATTCATGAAATTCGCCGCCTTAAAGATTTACTCAAAAATTTTCAAGCCGATGACAATCTAAGACAGGCTAGAGAACTCAAAAAACGGGCCAGAACCATTACTGCAATTGTTTTAGCGATCGCAATTATGATGGTCATTTTGTCAGGATTAATTCTAGCTCAATCCATTTTAAAGCCTTTAAAGCTATTAAATATTGGTGTGGCACACTTTGGGGACGGTGATTTATCCTATCGAATTGCCTTAAAAACCCAAGATGAAATAGAGCAACTGGCTAATACCATCAATGGAATGGCTGCAAAGCTAGAGCAAAGTCAACAGGCGTTGAGAGAATTAGCCACTATTGATGGATTAACAGGGGTTTCCAACCGCAGAGAGTTTAACCGTCGCTTGACGGTAGAAATAGAGCGATCGCGCCGTGAAGGTCATCCAGTATCGCTATTGATGGTGGATATTGACCATTTCAAAAAGCTTAACGACACCTACGGCCATCAATCTGGGGATGATGCCTTGCGCCATTTTTCTGCACTCATCAAAAAGGAAGTGAGACCAGGGGATCTACCTGCGCGGTATGGTGGTGAAGAATTTGCTGTAATTTTGCCCCATGCAGACCGCAGTGATGTTTTTGCCGTGGCAGAACGCCTAAGAACTTTAATTGCGGCTCAGGACATTGAAATTCAGAATAATCAGCGGGTTAAAGTGACGGCAAGCCTGGGATGTGCCACATTTCCGATGGATGCTGAAACCGAAGAATCTCTGATGGCAGAAGCAGATGCAGCCTTATATAAAGCCAAGAAAAGCGGACGCAATCGGGTTTGTCTGGCAAAACGGGAATACTTTGAATCGAGTGACTTGATAGTCAGTTAAAGCGGGAGCATTCTAACCTTAGAGGATGTCTGAAAAGTTTTGAATATGACTCTATACTCTCGTGGATCCCCCTAAATCCCCCTTAAAAAGGGGGACTTTGAGTTTATTCCCCCTTTTCAAGGGGGGTTAGGGGGGATCGAATGCAGAGTTGATCTAACATT
>JAAURS010000231.1 GCA_012032135.1 Acaryochloridaceae cyanobacterium RU_4_10
GCATCTTCTTTTTGCTGAAGCTCTATCAGAAGTTGGGCCTCGGAATCATCCACATCGCTATCGCTATAGATGAGGCCACTAATTTCTTCTAGCAGCGCTTGGACTTTTTCTAGTGCGGGGTTGGGACCTAAGTACTCATCAATCCAGAGATGGCATTCTTCTGCTGATACAGAACGCTGTCCGTTAAGCCAGGGATGGAGTTCGGCATCATCTAGCAACCCTTTTTGCTGGGCAATTTGATGCAGACGTTGCTGTTCTTCAGGCTGAACCTGACCATCTAGCCAAGCGGCACCAATCAAAATCTTGAGCAGTTGTTTAGCAGTATCAGACATGTTTGAAGTTCTCCTTGAGGCGATCGATGGGATGATTTTGAATGAGGCTAGAAATAAGGACCACAAATTTTCTGAATCCTTGTGCGATTTAGAGGAGACGAAGCCCATACTAAACTCAGATGCAATCTAAGCGGGTTAGCTCGAACAAACTGAACCGATCGAGGAAACTAAAATGCACTCAAACCCATAGGGAGAAAGAATCGCAGAGCATTCAAGATAGTTCGGTTTTTTAACCCTCACTTATTTAGTTCGAACAAGACGCAGAGAGACCTCCGTGGATACGCCCCAACTTATCTTACATACAGTGTACGGTACAAAACAATTAGAACTTTCTAGGAATTCAACATGGACCTTTGGGCGCAGCAAAACCAATACGGTATGCCTCAAAGACCCGATGTCTTCTCGCCATCATGCAAAGCTAGAGATTGTCCAAGATCGACATTATTATTTTGTAGACCTCAATAGCCGTAACGGCTCATTAATCAACGGTCAGCGGGTCACTCAACCCACCTTACTCAAACATGGCGATTACATTTCAATTGGGAATACCTTTTTGCTTTTTCAACATCGAGTAGTAACCTTATCTGGAATACCGTTTCCCAATCTTTCCAAACAAGTCTTAATGTTACAAGCATCAGCCGTTCAAGGAAAGATTTGGCAAGAAATTTTATTGTCTCAAAAAGCTTCAGTAGTTTGGGAAGGAGCCAGTAGCGAATTAAAAAACCGTATCGTACTCAATGCTACCTCCAACACATTGCCAGGGCTGTTACTGATTGACCAAAAAGCATATCGTGTCAAACTTTATGAGTTTTGCAACTGGTGCCGCCAAACTTATCCTCAGCTCAAAATATTTTTGACTGATAGCTTGCGACAGCAGATCCCCGATCGCGAACGTCATTCTGCGATTCAGCAAGGATGCTTAAATTTATTTCCAGCCTTTGTGAAGTCCAATTTAGTCAACAATGCAGCCTCTGTTACCATTCAGGTGAATGAAGTTCTACAAGCAATAGGCATCTCACCGATTCAGCCCAATCAACTCTTGCCAACCTTAAAGAGATTGGAAGACCTGATGGAACAAGGCGCTTCGTTCAGTCCGCTATTCGACGATGAAATTGATTCTGAGCATGATATTCCAACCGCTTTAAGCGCTCATGTCCCCAGCCAAAAAAGGCTTGATAAAAATAAGGCTTGAAGCTTTACCCTGGAAATTGCAGGAATATCGCTATGGGTTGCCTCTCTTATAATCATCACAATCTTGACCAACACAACTGTCTGGGAACGACAGACCGACAATTCGATCGAGTTGTTCCATGATGCGATTGCCCAATCTGTTTGCTAATAAAGGGAAATCGTCAAAATTTATGGCGATCGCGACCCCAGAAAAGGGCCTTGACGAGATAATGATAAGGATAGGGCACCGCGATTAAAACCTGGAGTAAAAAATGGCTCAATTTAGTCGAACTTGGTGGGGTCAGCGCTTCATTGCCGCCCTTGAAAAAATCATGGATTCGGGGCGCTTAGGCCGGGGCCGCTCCTACGCCCGTGGCGGCAAAGTCAAAAGCTTTGAGATTAAAGACGGCGTCATTTCTGCCAAAGTACGCGGTTCCGTGAATCCCTATTTTGGTGTTTACAAAGAACCCCTCTACACCACCACCATTGAATTTAAGTCTATTAGTGCCGCCAATTGGTCAGCAGCGATCGCCTACATCGCCTCCAAAGCCAGCCTGATCTCGCGGCTCATGCTCAATGAGATTCCTGACAACATCGACGATGCCTTCGCTAAGCTGGACTTACACTTGCTGCCCCATCACAAAAACGATTTCAAAACAGATTGCTCTTGTCCCGACTGGAGCAATCCCTGCAAGCACATTGCTGGAGTTTACTACCTCCTTGCCGCACAGTTAGACCAAGATCCGTTTTTGCTGTTTGAATTGCGCGGGTTATCCAGGGAAGCACTTCAAAAAGAACTCGCTAAATCTCCCCTGGGTCAGGCATTGTCCGCAGAAATGACATTAGAGACAGCCGCACCCAACCCCGACCCGAGCTATTTCACAAAACCGATCGCGCAGAAGTCTGGCACGGTTGCTAGTCTGAAAGATTTTTGGCATGGTGCAAAACGTTTACCTCAAACCATTGAAGTTGCGACACAGTCAAGCGTTCCAGCCATTCTAGTAAAGAAGCAAGGCGATTTTCCACCCTTTTGGGACAAGGAGAGTTCGTTTGTGGAGACAATGGAAGAATTGTATGGACGAGTGAGAACCAAAATACACAGCTTTTTTAAGGATCGATCGCAGGTCTGTCGGTTAGCCCGTCTGGAACCCTTTTCTAAAGAATCTTTCAGGAACTTTACCTTGAATGCAAACCAATCCCCACAAGTTCCTCACATTTGACCTTTACAACAAGGTAATATGCCGATCGACCCATAAATTTCTTTAATTTCAAGGTTGGAGGGAAAAATACCATGATGCAGGTAGGCACGGCTACACCCACCTCGAAGGTGCTGAAAGATAACTTATTGGTCATTCCTCTCCAAGAGGTAGGAATTGCAGATATTCCGCTTGTAGGTGGCAAAAATGCGTCTCTCGGCGAGATGCTCCAGCAGCTAATGCCCAAAGGCATTCGCGTCCCGCAAGGGTTTGCAACCACGGCTCATGCCTATCGCGAATTTATTAAAGATGCGGGACTCGAACAACTGCTCCGTCAGCTTTTTCAAGATCTCAATATCGAAGATGTCGAAGCGCTGCGCCAAGTAGGAAAACAAGCTCGGGCTGCGATCCTCAATACTCCGTTTCCTGACGATCTGACTGCTGCGATCGCCACGTCCTACCAAACCCTATGCCAGCAATATGGTGAGAATACTGATGTAGCCGTGCGTTCTAGTGCGACGGCGGAAGATCTGCCCGATGCCAGTTTTGCCGGACAACAGGAAACCTATCTGAATGTGAGTGGGATAGCGGGTGTTCTGGAAGCGTGTCACAAGTGCTTTGCCTCGTTGTTTACCGATCGCGCCATTTCCTATCGCACCCTGCGTGGCTTTGACCACTTCAGCATTGCGCTCTCTGTTGGGGTGCAAAAGATGATTCGCTCAGACCTTGCTACCTCCGGCGTGATATTTTCCATTGACCCGGAAACAGGCTTCAAAAACGCAGTGCTGGTCAGCGCTGCCTATGGGTTGGGGGAAACGGTCGTACAAGGTGCCGTCAACCCCGACGAATACCTTGTTTTTAAACCTACTCTCAAACAGGGTTGCAGTCCCATCCTCAAAAAGCGGTTGGGGAGTAAAGAAATCAAAATGGTCTACGACCTGGGTGGCGGGAAGCAAACCAAAAACGTGCCTGTTCCCCAAGATGAGCGACAGCAGTTTACACTCCCTGACACTGAAGTCCTAACACTCGCTCGGTGGGCTTGTATCATTGAAGACCACTACTCCACCGTGCGGCAGATGGATACGCCGATGGATATTGAATGGGCGAAGGACGGACTCACTGGAGAACTATTTATTGTCCAAGCCCGACCGGAAACCGTCCAGTCACAGAAATCTGCCCAAATTCTAAAAACCTACAAACTCAGTAGTTCCGGCACTGTCTTGGTGCGCGGGCGCGCGGTTGGTGAAACAATCGGGCAAGGGCAGACAAAGGTCATTCTCGATGTCCATAACCTGGATGAATTTCAGCAGGGAGAAGTGCTCGTCACCCATCGCACAGACCCAGACTGGGAACCCATTATGAAAAGGGCAAGTGCGATTGTCACCAATCAAGGGGGACGGACTTGCCATGCTGCCATCATCGCGCGGGAAATGGGGATTCCGGCGATCGTCGGGTGTGGGAATGCTACCGATCGTCTCAAGAGCGGAATCCCAGTCACGCTCTCCTGTGCCGAAGGGGAAGAAGGACGCGTTTATGAGGGTCTGATTCCTTTTGAAGTTCAAGAAACGCCCCTGGACTCCATTCCCAAAAAGCGTACTCAGATTTTGATCAACGTCGGCAATCCAGAAGAAGCCTTTAGTTTGGCAGCCTTGCCTTGCGACGGCGTGGGGCTCGCCCGACTTGAATTTATCATTGCCAACCAAATTAAAATTCATCCCCAAGCATTGCTGCACTTTGACGATCTCAAAAGCGCAAAGGACCGCAATGCAATTGCAAAACTCACCGCGCAATTTAATAACAAACCCGAGTTTTTTGTAGAAACCTTAGCCCAAGGCATCGGAACGATCGCCGCTGCTTTTTATCCCAAGCCCGTCATTGTGCGGATGTCGGATTTTAAGAGCAATGAGTACGCCAACCTATTAGGCGGTAGGCAGTTTGAGCCCAAGGAAGAAAACCCCATGCTGGGCTGGCGCGGTGCGTCGCGCTACTACGACCCAATCTACCGAGATGCTTTTGGATTAGAGTGTCTGGCGTTTATCAAAGTGCGTCAGGAGATGGGGTTAACCAATGTCATTCCCATGATTCCCTTTTGCCGTACGCCGGAAGAGGGACAACGGGTTTTGGATGAAATGGCAAAGCACGGACTCAAGCGAGGCGAAAACGGGCTAGAGATCTATATGATGTGCGAGTTGCCCAGCAATGTGATTCTGGCCGAGCAATTCAGCAAGATCTTTGATGGGTTTTCGATCGGTTCCAACGACCTCACTCAGCTTACTTTAGGACTGGATCGAGACTCTAGTTTAGTGGCCCATCTCTTTGACGAACGGAATGAAGCGGTCAAGGAAATGATTCGTCAAGTCATTCAAATCGCAAAAGCAAACCATCGAAAAATTGGTATTTGCGGGCAAGCCCCCAGCGATTATCCAGAGTTTGCCCAGTTTTTAGTGGAGCAAGGCATTGACTCTATGAGCTTAAATCCAGATTCAGTTCTGAAAACTTTACTAGAAGTAGCACAAGCTGAATCTCGGGCAAGGTGAGCGGAACCTCAGTTCTAGGAAGCGATCGCCGTCCAATTTCAGCGAGATGCCATCCGATACAGGCCAGATTCTCAATAGAGATTGGGAGCGATTTCTCCCCAGTAGTGACTCTCTTCTCGGGCTGGATCGACGATCTGAATAAAACCAATGGGGCGATCGTCGATTTCTGCAATCCATTGTTCTCGCCAGTCAGGATTATGGCTGAGTTCTACTTCCCAACCCCAATCATCATTCGGATCTGAAGCAAGTACGTGGAGTTGTTCATCCCAATATTGTAGCAATGCTAAATCGGCAGGGGTAGCAGGACGGAGTTTCATGTTGGGTAGTACTGGACAAAACAAATTGCTTATAAGCAATCTTAGGATATTGACATAGAATTCCTCATATCACAAGGATTTCAAAGTTTAGACTCATTGCAAGCCAGAACTAAGCAAAAGAATGCGGAGAAAGGTTTTCAGCACTATACTGTCAGAGAGCTTTGCACTCTCCAGTATAGTAGGTAGCATCTGTCGGGATGGTGAGTACCTCTCCTTTTCTACTCAACTTGTCTGCTAATGATTGGATACGATCGCTTCTTGGGGCGATTGCTTCTTTTGCTCAAGCACAAGTTTTTAGAGGTATGCGATTGCCCTGTCCATATTTATTGAGAACGTAACAAGGAAGTAGATATGACTAATCGGTCATGAACCATCGCATTGCTTGAGCTGAAGCGATCGCTTGAATCAAACTATAGACTGGGCGATCGTTTTGCAAAGGTAAGCTGGGGATATGAAGAGATAGCGATCGGGTGACACAGTTGCACACATTTGGGATGGTGCAAAGCAAGGTACTTTGATAGCTATATGTACGAACGGACGTTTAACAGCAAAATCGCAACGCGGTTTAAAGTAATATCTAAACCAGAGTAGAGCAGGCGTAATCTAAAGCTTGTTCTGTCTTCCTTTTTGTCCAGACTCAAGATATTCAGAGAACTGTCTAATTTATGCGCTAAGATCGTTGTTAAGAGTCCTTTCAACCCAGCTTAACCTATGAAAATCAAAGCAATTATTTGGCAGGAGGACGATGTGTGGTGTGCTTCTGTACCCGCTCTTCCCGGATGTCATACTTGGGGAGAGAGTTATGAGCATTTATTAGCAATGCTTGAAGATGCCGTTCAGGGTTGGTTAGAAGTTGCCAGCGAACGGGAAGAGATTGAGCCAGAAAAGCAATTGATTGAGCTATCCCTATGAAAGCGATTTCTGGCAAAATGCTTTGCAAGATTGTGGAGCGAAATGGTTAGGAGCTAAAGCGGATCGCTGGTAGCCATCACATCTATTTCAAGGAAAACATCGCTGCAATTCTTTCTATTCCTGTACATGGTAATCGAGATTTGCCAAAAGGAACTCTGAAAGGCATTCTAAAAGATGCCGAACTTACAGAGGAAGATTTAGAGTGGTAAGAGTGTAGTAGGAACGGTCTAACAGTTTTGTCGATCGACGATGAGTAGCACTCAAACGAAGTAAGAAGACTCCACTCGCCAGCGTAAGATCAAAATTTTTGGTATCTTGGATATGTTGTGAAAGCGTGCTCTTTTGCCAGGAGATTTTATGTCGCAGTCCTTCATACTAGAGTATTGGAATGACGATAATTGGTTGGTTGGTCGCTTAAAGGGCATCCCTGGAGTATTTAGCCAAGGGCAAACTCTTGAAGAACTGGAGGAAAATATACGCGATGCCTACGAGCTTATGAATATGGACGTAGAACCTGTCTCAGCAGAAGTAAAGACCAAGGAACTTGTCCTTGAAATATGAAGCGTAAAGAGTTTATTCATGAGCTGGAACAATCTGGTTGTGTCTTACATCGGCATGGTGGTAGACATGATATTTATCTCAACCCAGCAACAGGACAAAAGTCACCTGTACCACGTCATACTGAAGTCAAAGACAGTTTGTGCCGTTTAATTCGGAAGCAGCTTGGATTATTGTAAAAAGTAGTAATTGAGAAGCGATCGGCCATACTAACATTCGATTCCAGTTTGTTAGTGCGATGACTAATCGGTTATGAACTATCGCATTGTTTGAGCTGAAGCGATCGCTTGAATCAAACTTATATGCATGATGGCAGTATAGTCACCCTAGAGGAAGTTGTGGAGCATTACCGTGTGGGCAGTCGCGCTGTAACGGGTGGCAAGAATGCAGGCGTAAGGCGTCATTGTGTTTGTCATGCCCTGACTCTAACGATTTTGACTTAGCGTTGCTGACTTTTCTTGGCTGAACTGCGCAAGTCCTATTAAAGTATCAGTGGATGCCTTGAGAATGGTTTACCCAAGGATTTTTCATTGTGGATGAACTCGTTGGAACATTGGCCAGTTATGTCCCAGCTTTGATCCTGGATCGGTTGTTGCGGGATAGAGCCCCCATTCAACAACCCAGAGCCGATCGCTATTCGGCTGCCGTGGTCTTCATTGATATTTCTGGTTTTACAGCGCTCACAGAGCAATTCATGCAGTCTGATTCAGCAGGGTTAGAAGAACTGACCCAGATTCTGAATACCAACTTCGGACATATTATCGACCTCGTTCATCGTTATGGTGGCGATGTCTTTAAATTTGCAGGAGATGCATTACTGGCCGTATGGGTGGCAGATTCGCGCCCTGAAACATTGCCTCCTCAAGTTCTCCATGCCGCACAATGCACTCTCGATATTCAAGACTCCGTCCAAACCCGT
>JAAURS010000010.1 GCA_012032135.1 Acaryochloridaceae cyanobacterium RU_4_10
AGATGGTGATCGTTTGCCTGAGTAGGGTGAGAGTGGAGATTGAGGAGGGCGATCGGCTAACTGGGCTGGGGCGAGGGTGCAGGAAGTTTAGCGATTTCCCCAGGGTGGGGGGGGTGACAGGCGTTGGTTGGGGCGATCGCGTAGGCTTTGCTGTAGGCACATAACTGTGGGCCTGGTTTTGATCAGGAAAAAGATTTCAGATCGAATAGTTTGACCTGAGATGATTTGCAGATAATGTCTGTATTACGGAGAGTTTGGGCGCGAGTTGCTTTGCCCTCTCTAATAATTTCAATTTCTCCATAACCGCGCTGCTGTAGCAAATACTGAATATAGTGCTCAAAAGTTGAGGGATTATCTTGCATCGTTAATTGATGAAGAAGATCCAAAAGAATGCCATCTTCATTGGAATGAATCAAAGGCATTATGAAATCACTAAGACATTCAATAGCTGCTTGTCTATTCTCTTCCTCTATGTCAAACAGATTTAATGATTTTTCATAATAATCTGGGGACTTAAAACCCATCCCATTCATGCTGAAACCATATTGCTTTCCAATCCATAGATTGTTGTGAATCCATGCAGAAGATTTTATGACTCTTTGGGCGGATGCATTGCTGGCTAGATGAACTAAGAAATATTGTACTATTTTTTGATTTGGTATCAGAGCAAAGCTAAAGACGAAGGGCACATTAGCTTGTCTTCTAAAAAGCCTTAATGTTTCATTCCTTAAATATCCTTGCTGCTCAGGCTTTCCCAATTCACCTAAATTGATTGCATCGAAGTAGCCTTCAGATTCCAAAATCTCTTCATGGACCCGTTTCAGCTTTCCATGCCTTAGGTTAATAAATCTGGAAATATATTCGGTCATGAAAGTAAAGATAATTTCTGATTTTTTTAGTGCTATAATATTTCTAATAGATCTCATTGAAACATCATTATATCCAGTTGGGTCAAGGATAAACATTGATGAACAGTTTCTCTTTCTCAGGTTTTCTATAATCGGATCGACAACGTTTTCAAATTCATTACATATGAACTTGAAATTGTCTGGACACTGCTTATAAGTCTCTGGAGCGTACTCTTTTAATGTTTTCTGTAGGCACTCAATATGCTCTTTTCTACTGTCAATAAAAATAAATTCTGCATCTAGCTCATAGTTGGGTTTGCTCTTAGTATTTTTTACTATTTTTAAACCTTCTTCAATGCTACTTATAATCTTGAAAGGAGAACCTAAATATAATGAACTTGTCTCATTATCTCTATAAACACCACCACCACAAAAACCATCAATGATTGTTACTTTTTTGCTAAAAGCTCTATTGTTGCCGCATAAAGTAACAATCCAATCTTTTAAGTATTCTTCAGTAACCTGATGTCTAGCTTTGGTATGAGCTTCAACGATTGGAGGATTATTTCCGTCGCCGCTCCAAGTGAAATTTGATGTTTTGCTCATAACTGATTTTAATTTCTCTCTTGTACAACTACAGCGAACAAAAACCATGAAAGTCGTCAAAGGTACTGAAACAATCGTAAATCCACTCCAGAAAAGCTCTCTCCACAAGAAAGGGCTTTGTGATTACGTTATCAACATAGCAAGCGGTTGTCTTCATGGGTGTACGTTTTGCTATGTTCCTTCAACACCAGCGATTCGAGCTAGACAATCAGAACTTATGTCTCGGGGGGTAGAGAATCCGCAGCTTGATTGGGGTAAGTATCTTTTCTTGCGCCAGGAAATTCCTGAAAAGTTAGACATTATTCTCTCAAGGAAAAGGATATGGAACTATACTCCGAGTGGCAAAGGTGTGGTTCTACTTTGTTCTGGAACAGACCCCTATCAGAATGCTGAAACGGCATTAATTACCAGACAAACAATTGAGGTTCTAATCAAACATCAGAAACGAGTACGTATTTTAACTCGTAGTCCTCGCTGGGTAAAGGATTTAGATTTACTTAAAAATCCTAACATTACAGTTGGAATGAGTCTTCCCCATCTTAACGACCATTTAAGCCGTCAAATCGAACCCTATGCCCCACTACCATCTTTACGTTTTGAAGCTTTGAAGGCAGGTTATGAGGCTGGATGTCGGCTATATGTTGCTTTAGCACCAACTCCTCCAGAAATGGATTATGAAGAGTTCCATCATTTACTGTCTAAAGTTTTAGAGCTTAAACCAGAAGTTATTTTTTGGGAGCCTATTAATGCAAGGGGCACCAATGGACGCAGGATGCAGGCAGCGGGGCTTGACTTTGCTGAGTCAGTCATGAGCCGAGATGCTTGGGCAAATTCGTTCGTCCATCAATGGGAAGCCATTGAAAGGGCTGCTTTAGAACTAGATTGTACTGAGCGTCTGCATATTTGGGTTGATGCCGAACTGGAACATTATGTGCCTGCTTCTAAGCTGCAAGCTTGGTTCTATCGTCCTACTTGCGAACGGTGGCTAGCAGACCCCTACTCCCCTTTGGATTCTTACCCACTCATTGATGTGGAATCCATCTCTAATCGGTAAGAAGAGCAGAATTGTACGCAATAACGTACAATAGAGGAAATAACGGATAAACAGAAATTATGTCAGACTCCACAATTGTTTCGGTTACTGAAGCTAGGCAAGCACTCTTTGGACTGGTCGATCGAGTCAACGAATCTCACGAGCCTGTCACCATCGTAGGCAAACGAGCAAATGCTGTCCTAGTCAGTGAAGAGGATTGGCGTTCAATTCAGGAAACGCTTTATCTGAAGTCAATTCCTGGCGTTTGGGAATCCATTGAGGAAGGGATGAAGGAACCCATTGAAGAATGCTCTAACACCCTTCCCTGGTAGTAACATATATGTCTTGGGAATTGAAGTTTTCTAAGCAGGCTCTCAAAGATTCGCTTAAAATAGCGTCCTCTGGACTAAAGCCGCAAGTTGAAAAACTGCTGATCGTCTTGGTTGAAAATCCTTTCCAGTCGCCACCAAGCTTTGAAAAGCTCAAAGGAACCTCCACACCTGTCTACTCGCGTCGAATCAATATCCAACATCGCTTGTTTATGAGGTTTTTGAGGACGAGCGGGTTGTCAAGATTTTGCGGATGTGGACGCATTACGGGGATTAATTCACTCCTTGATAGAGTGGGCGGCACAGAGGGATAAAAATTGATGTTCTTGGAGGGTAAATGGCGAAACGACCAGTGGGAATCGATCTCTTTGCAGGTGCAGGGGGAATGAGCTTAGGGTTTGAACAAGCAGGTTTCGATGTGGTTGCTGCCGTCGAAATCGACCCCGTTCATTCAGCAATTCATAAATTCAACTTTCCAGACTGTGCAGTGATTCCGAACTCTATTAAAGAGTTAACTGGAAAAGCTATTCGCGAGGCATCAGGAATCGGACAACGAAAAGTTGATGTTGTGTTTGGTGGACCACCCTGTCAAGGATTTTCTCTAATCGGTGGCAGAGCTATTGACGATCCACGTAATAGCCTAGTAGTCGATTTTGTGCGGATCGTCTCGGAGTTGGACGCCAGCTATTTTCTGTTTGAGAATGTTAAAGGATTAACCATTGGCAAGCATCGTAAATTTTTAGAAGAAGTCATCGCTGCCTTCGATCGAGCTGGCTATGAAGTGTTGCTACCGTGGAAAGTGTTGAATGCTGCTGACTATGGCGTACCGCAGGATCGTCAGCGACTCTTTTTACTGGGGGTCAAAAAAGGGAAATCCCTTCCCGATTATCCAAAGCCAACCCATTGCCGCCCAAAAAGCTCCAACAAAGACTTGCCGCCAAGTCCCACTTGTCAGGACGCACTAGATGATTTACCAAATGCTGAAGACTTTAAAACCTTACTGTTCAGCGATGAAGTGCAAACGAAAGCTTGGGGAAAGCCAAGCTCTTACGCTCGAATGATGCGTTGTTTAGACGATGAGGGTTGGGGATTCAGTTATCGTCGAGACTGGAACCCTCCAGTCCTCACTTGCAGCAGGAGAACTGAACATACAGAGATTTCAAAGCGGCGCTTTAGTGCAACCGAGCCAGGAAGCGTCGAACCAATCTCTAGATTTTTTCGTCTTCCTGCTCGTGGACTCTCAAACACGCTCCGAGCAGGAACAGACTCAGCTCGGGGGGCCTTCACTAGCCCTCGCCCTATTCATTACGCCTACCCGCGCTGTATCACCGTCCGCGAAATGGCGAGGTTGCATGGTTTTCCTGATTGGTTCCGTTTCCATGCGACAAAGTGGCATGGTGCCCGACAGATTGGTAATGCAGTGCCCCCACCACTGGCCAAAGCGATCGCTACACAGATTGTTGCAGCATTGGGCATTCAGCCAGAATGCCCGAAAGAGGTTATTCAGCTAGGCAATCCAGAGTTACTGCGGATGGATATGTCTGAAGCATCAGCCTATTGGAGAATTGACATACCTATTGACAAGCGAAATCGTAAGAGCGGTGCAACGAAGCGAAAGCAAGAAGAAATCGAACTGATTCGCCTTGAAGAAGCATCCTATGTCTAAGAACTCAGAAAGTGGGGAAAATCGTTATAAAGCCTTGCTGAAGAAAATCTTCTTCGATCGTTACGAAGAAGGTTCAACAGAGGTTCCGTTCAAGCGAACGAACATTGAAGAAGCAGCACAGCAACTGACTATCAAGCTAACTAAAAATCTAGGCGACGTGATCTACTCGGTACGGTATCGAACGCCCATGCCAGAAGAGATTTTAGCAACCCAGCCAGAAGGAAAGGAGTGGGTCATAGAGGGAATGGGTCGGGCGCAGTATGCGTTCAAGCTGGTGCGAATTAATCGAATTGAGCCCAATAGCGCTCTGGTTAAGATAAAAATTCCCGATGCGACCCCTGAGATTATTACGGCCTATGCCCTTTCTGACGAACAGGCGCTACTAGCAAAAGTTAGATACAACAGGTTGGTGGATATATTTCTAGGGATTTCCGCGTACTCATTGCAGAATCATCTTCGGACAACAGTGAAAAGTGTTGGGCAAATTGAGATTGATGAAATTTATGTTGGGATCGATCGTCAGGGGCGACAGTATGTCATGCCTGTTCAGGCAAAGGGGGGTAAGGACAAGTTGTCTGTTGTGCAAACGAAGCAGGACATTCTGTGCTGTCAGGCCAAGTTTCCGAACTTAATCTGTCGTTCCATTTCCACTCAGTTTATGGAAGATGGCACCATTGCAATGTTTGAGCTAGTGCTTGAGGACGAACAAATCCAGGTTGTGGATGAGCGCCACTATCGCTTAGTCCCAAGCGACCAAATTAGCTCGGATGATTTAAAAGCATATTCGCAAAGAGTCTGAGCCAATTTTTGTAATCTCAGTTTCACTCCGTATGACTACCCTTCGATTCCCACCTCAAGCCACCACCTTAGCCCACGCCCTCACGCTCCAGCCCGAACTGTGGCACCGACCGCAAGTCGAAGGCATCACCATTGATGGCCCCGACTCACGCGACCTGGACGATGCGGTTTGGATTGAACCCACCCCCTCTGGTGCGATTCTGTCGGTTCATATTGCCGATGTATCCGAACTAGTGCAGATCGGGTCGATATTGGATAGAGTGGCGATCGCAAGAACCACCACGCAATATTTCAAAACTGGCAACGTCCCCATGTTGCCGAGAGCATTATCCGAAGATAAGCTGAGCCTTTGGGAGTACCAAGATCGACCTACGCTCACCATCAAAATCACCCTCAACCGCAACGCCGAGATCGAGCAGACAGAGATCTTCGAGTCTTGGCTCAGAAGCAGACGAAAATTCCACTATCAAGAAGCCGAAGCTGTCCAAAGAGACCCCCAAGATCCCTTCGCCAACCTACTCCAAACCGCCTACGCCTGGGCCGAACAACTGTATCGCGATCGCCTCAACGCTGGAGCCATCGGTGGCACCCTCACCGCCCAAGGCGATTGGCTTACTGAAGAGGGTAACCTCATCCAAGGCAAGCATTACAGTAGCCACCTGCTCATCCAAGAATTCATGATCCTCGCCAACCGAGCCGTGGCCCAGTGGTTAGCCGAGCGAGATATCCCAGCGCTGTACCGGAATCATACCGCCCGTGCGATCGCACCCGATCGCGAGACGATGTATCAGACGATGTTGAGCTTAGGATCGGCCCAAGCCATCAGTCAGCGCTTAGCAAGTTGGCTCAACCGAGCGGACTATAGCCCTGCCTTGATTGGACACTTTGCGCTGAACCTGCCAGCGTATTGTCACTTCACCTCACTTATCCGTAGACTAGCCGACCTCATTAACCACCGCATCGTCAAAGCACGTCTTAGGGGTCAACCGCCACCCTATACCATTAAGGAACTTGAACAGTTGGGCCAACACATCGCCCAAGTGAACCGCGATATCGAACAAGAAACGGCAGACTATTTCAAAGAGAAGCATCAACAAGTTTATCAAGCCCAAGTCCAGGACAGTGAAGAACTATCGAACACCTCTGAAAAAGAGTTCAGCAAACTGCTCAAGTATGCAATCGAAAAACAGGAGATGGAAGTGATTGCACCTGAACTGAAGGTAAGACTAGCGGCCCGAAAGCTGCAACTGCTAGACCTGTATCTGTTGCTGTTTGAGAGTGAAGATAAAGCCCTACAGCAGGAAGCCTATGAAAATCTCAAAGAGAATGTGCAGAATGCGGCCAGCATCATTTCAATGGCAACAGCTCAACAAACGGACTGGGACAGTTTTGATTATCTGGATATGCAACAGAGTCAGACTGCACCCTTTTACACATGGCTCGAAGTCAAAATCAAAGACAGCATTCTAACGACGGTTCACCCCACCGAACATCAACGAAAACAACCCGCACACCATCAAGCCTGTCTGTCTTGGATCGAGTCATATCTAAAAAATGCGCTCGTGCCACCAGACCAGCGGGTACAGCCGGAGCCACTGGAGCCAAAAGTGCAGCCTCAGCAACAGCAAACGAGAGCGAAAGCTCAACAGCAGTCCGCAGCAAACAGGAATGGGGCAGGTGCATCAACTGAAGCAGATCCAGTGCTGAAGCATCAGATTTTGACAAAGCCCCTGAAGGATGGACAACCGTTCGTGAGCTATTTATTAGAGGTCACTCAGGGATTACGGTTGCCGAATCCAGATTTTGAGTTTCAGCAAGAAGAGGAGGGTTATTTTGTCTGCGAATGTCGCTTGGATTTCAAGTCTCAGCAGTTTGTGGGCGAGGCGACGGCAACGAAAAAGCAGAGGGCCAAGCACTTGGCGGCAAGGGCTGTACTGGAGCAGTTGCAGCCAGATTAAAGGTTTTGGTAAGGAGTAGACAGGCATGGCAAGAGCGATCGCAGCTCGCAGTAAAGGGGATGATTTTCAGGCACGGTGGTTTTGGCTCCAGGTCTGTCGATTATTTGAGGAGCGGACGAAGGTAACCCAGGTAGAGTATGAAGCAGACGGAGCTAAAGCGTTTGACGATGTAGTCGTTCGCTTCAACGACCAATATTTCTATAAAGGTCAACCTGTTGCTGCCGAGTTTTACCAGCTCAAATTCCATGTCACTGGAGCAGGTGCCATAACATGGCAATCTTTGATCGATCCTGTCGCGATTGGTGCTAACAGCGTTTCTTTGCTAGAGCGGTTACGAGATGCTCAAGTTCATCATGCGCCTAAGGGATTTGAAGCACATTTTATTCTGCTGACAGTTTGGTCTATCGACCACAATGATTCTCTGGCTAAGATTGTCTCCAAAACTGATGGCCAGCTCGACTGGCATCGACTGGCTAACGGTGGACCGCGCTCTAAGATGGGTCGGATTCGGGCCGCTTGGAAGAAATGTTTAAAGATTGAAACTGACGAAGAATTACGCCTAATTCTCAGCCCCTTCCGAATTCGATCCTTTCCCTTGACACTCCAGCAAATGGAAAGGGATTTGAATCTGCATCTGCGTCTTGTTGGTTTGAAGCCTGTCCCTGACGCGGTTCTATCAAATCCCTATGATGAGCTAACCCGTAAGCTGTTGCAGTCAGAATCAACCAGCTTCGATCGCAGTGGCATAGAACAGATTTGTAAGCAGGAGGGACTTTGGGTGGGACATGCAGTTGCTGAACCAGAAGCCCATCGTGTGGGAATACGTAGTTTTCTACGGTGGGCCGAGAACCTAGCCGATCTCACTGATGACATGCTGGATCTTGTAACTTATTTCGATGGACGGAAAATACGCTCGCCTGAGCTATGGACACAACAGATTTTTCCTCAGGTTCGAGCTTTCTTGGAGCAATCATTACAACCCGGTCAACGTTGTCACCTACATCTACATACCCATACGTCGATCGCCTTTGCTTCTGGCTACTGCATAAGTCCGAAATCAGGTATCAATGTTGCGATCGCTCAGTCGAGCCTTTCTGGCAGGGAACTTTGGCTACCTGATTCACGAGTAGATCGTCAGGAATATCCCCAACTAACCTTCAATGAAGAAATCATTGCTTCTGAAAATTCAGATGTTGCTGTGGCGCTTGGCATAAGCCATGACGTATTGGAAGATGTCAAGGTCTACCTGAGTAAGGCTCAACTTCCAGTACAACGGATCGTACAGTGTCTGCCAGAGAACTGTTCTGGGCAGAATGCGATTCGCGATGGCAACCACGCTAGACTCCTGGCTGAGCAGTTAGCAACTCATCTTAAGCAACTGCGTACTGCAAGCAGCCAAATGGGAAGACTTCATATATTCGCTGCCAGCCCCAATGCCCTCATGTTTTTTCTGGGGCAGGTTTCCCAACGTTTTGGTCAATGTACCCTTTACGAATTTGACTTTGATGCAGGAATTCCAGGTGCTTATCAGCCCTCTTTTAGTTTTCCGCCAGTAATCCAGTAATCAGGAGTTTTCTATGGAGCTTCCATCGTATTTTCGTGACTTTTTAACAGGAATTCGACCAACTGAAAACCAGCGCCAAGATCTAATTACTGGACACCGTACTCTTCGCGAACGGCTCAATGCAGACGAGACTCTTTCAAAGATTATTGTCAGTATGTTTCTCCAGGGCAGTTATCGCAGAGGTACGGTCATCAGACCCAAAGGCGATAAACGTTCTGATGTTGACCTGGTTGTTGTCACAAAGCTTAGCGAGGAGGATTATCCTGATCCTGAAGAGGCCATGAAGCTCTTCATCCCTTTTCTTGAACAACACTATAAGGATAAATACGAACTCCAAGGTCGTTCTATTGGCATATCTCTTTCCTATGTCGATCTTGACTTGGTCATTACCTCTGCTCCTACGGAAGCGGAGATTGGCCTCTTGCTATCTGAGAGTGTAACGAGTCTCGACAGTCTAGAGGAAGTTGACGATTGGCGGCTAAATCAGTTTTGGATTTCTCAAGACGCTCGCCAGACATTTTCAGATTCTCTAGTGAGGAACCGTTTAGATACTGCTCGCCAGGAAGCTGAGTGGAAATTATCCCCATTACGGATTCCAGATCGGGAAGCCAAGACTTGGGAGGATACACACCCACTGGCTCAAACCCAGTGGACAAGGGATAAAAACAAGCTATGTAATAGCCACTACATCAATGTTGTGAAAGCCATTAAATGGTGGCGCAGGGTTAAGCATCCTACTCCTAAATATCCCAAGGGCTACCCTGTTGAACATCTCATAGGGCAATGTTGCCCTGATGAAATTTTGTCTGTTGCGGATGGAGTAACTCTGACCCTTGAAACCATTGCATCCAAATATGCCATACATGCGGCTTGTAAGATGACGCCTGATCTCAGAGATCATGGGGTTCCCTCACATAATGTATTCAAGCGAGTATCTGGAGAGGATTTTGCTGAGTTCCATACACAGGTTTGTGAAGCCGCCAAGATAGCTCGACAAGCACTCGACGCCGATACTGTCTACGAGAGTGCTCAGTTGTGGCGTGAACTCTTTGGCAACAAGTTTCCTGAGCCACCTGAAAATAATTCTGGTCGAGGGTCAAACCCTTCTCAACCTGGTGGCTTTACTCAGCGCCAGTCGGTATCAACGGTTGGGACAGGTCGTTTTGCATGAATCTTATGCCAAAAGAAGATTTACTAGCTGGGCGTCGGGCATTGGATGCACTGACAGGGTCAGTGACAATCATCAAAGACTGGACATGGTGTAGCGAGGTCAGACGATGGACACTGGCTTGTCAGATCTGCTCTGGTCAGGGACATTCAAGTAACTGGTACATACTGGCTGAGACAAATTACCCGTTCGGAAAGATTGACTTTTACCCTGCTGCACTGAGCGGGATTGAGCAGACCTATCCCCATCAAAACCACAACGGATGGCCTGAACCTGGTTTGCTGTGGCGCAAAGGTAAAATATGCTTGGACTCTTCAGTACGTTCGCTGGGTCGCATTTGGGGCGGTCATGAACCATTCAACTCACACGAGCGATTGGTATGGTACTGCCAGCGAGCCATTGCCTGGATTAATGCTGCTGAGGATGGCACCCTGACAAAGCCTGGAGACCCTTTCGAGCTACCACACTTTCCGCATCGAGAGACATCGCTGGTTGCTTTCAGCGAAACACCACAAAACTTACAACTGTGGCAGGATCTTGCTTGCCGAGCAGGCATCTGCGAATTATCTAAAGTCAAGCAAAATCCCCCGCATTTTAGTGGTTCAAAGATTCTTGGCTGATGATGGTAGCAAAATCCATGAATCTCATTGGGGTTCTTGTCTTACAACATTGGGCGATCAAATTCGTGCCAGAGTTTGGGGATTGTGGCTCAGACTGGACAAGGTTCCAGTGCTTCCGCCCTGGGAAGCCCCAACAAAATGGGAACAACTGAGGGAGATTGCAGAGTCTCAGGGGTTTGATCTTGATCAACTGTTAATGACTGGCTTGGCCTGTCGGCAACGCCACACATTAGAACTGATGTTGATTGGATTTCCCATTCCTCAGATTGCTGGCGGTCATCTCGTACAGATGCATTGGCAACCCATAATGCTTTCGTCCATTCGCCCTCCTAAATCTGGCTTTGGTGGTCAACGAAATTTGAAGTTGCACCACGAAAAAATTTTCGAGATGCGAAAGCGAATCAGATGGGGGACTTGTCAAAATTGGGAGGCTTCAGAAATTTCAAATCGTGGCCGACTACCATTGGCCGTGAGAAGTCAATCCATTGGATTGATTGGCGCTGGAGCATTGGGAGGTGCCCTAGCCAACCTGCTGGTGAGGGCAGGAAATTATGCCCTGACTCTTTGCGAATTTGATCTTGTGCAGATTGGCAATTTAGTCCGCAGCAACTACAGCCTTTTAGAGATTGGCGAGTCAAAGGCTCAGGCTCTAAGGTTGCAGCTCTTGCAAGCATTGCCTCACTCAGCCGTGAAAATTATTAATGAAAGCTTTCCACCCTGCTCTCCAGAAAACATAGACTGTATTAAAGCCTGTGACGTAATTTTGGACTGCACCGCAGAGGATTCGGTACTCCAGCAACTAGAGAGTTTTTCATGGCAAGCTGAAAAGCTATTCATATCAATCTCTTTGGGCTTCAAGGCAAAACGGTTATTTTGCTATGGGGTTCGGTCTAAACAATTCCCTGTCAAAGACTTCCACGCAAGGTTAGAACCCTGGCTTGAGCGAGAAAGCCAAGAGTACACCCTTGAAGATTTTCCCCATGATGGAGTTGGGTGCTGGCACCCGGTTTTTCCAGCTCGGCTGGACGATGTAACATTGATGGCAGCG
Organism: Acaryochloridaceae cyanobacterium RU_4_10; assembly: GCA_012032135.1. Taxonomy (GTDB): domain Bacteria; phylum Cyanobacteriota; class Cyanobacteriia; order Thermosynechococcales; family Thermosynechococcaceae; genus JAAURS01. The sequence goes on from JAAURS010000010.1 coordinate 11,639, forward strand.
ATCGCGATTAAGTTCATTGAACAACTTATTGTTGATATGTCTACTGAACCAACGTTTGCTGTTTACACTGCACAACATGAAGGTGAAACTTTTGCTGGTATCAAGTCTGAAAGCATTGAGTGAGTAAATGGAGTTTTCAGCAAAGATGGGCAATTTAGCGCAAAGCTGGATGAAACGCTCCTAAGAAGCCTTCTTAAGCTTTGCGCGAAGTCACGTAGCTTGGAAACTGGCGGAATTTTAGTGGGCTTCTACAGCAGTGATTCTAAACTGGCAGTTGTCACCAATATCTCAACTGCGCCAAGAGATTCACGCAGAGGTTCCTTCAGCTTTATTCGCGGCGTTCAAGGGTTGCAAGAATGGTTGATGAGACTCTGGCAAAATCCAAGCCGTCAATACTATCTTGGAGAGTGGCATTTCCATCCTGCATCTTCAGCTACTGCATCGGGAGAAGATATAGCCCAGTTGCATAAAATTGCTTGTTCCGATCAGTACCATTGTCCAGAGCCAATTCTATTAATTTTGGGTGGTAATCCTAAGGGGCATTGGCAGATTAAAGCATATATCTCGATCAAAGGTAAAAAATTTTTGGAACTCCTTCCACGCTGAACCATTTTTAAGTGGGATTCGATCCCCAAGCCTGACCTCACTACTATGGATTGGACGGGGATGCATTGTGACACTGCTTTGCTAGTGCTAATACCAATTTTCGATAACACTGCACTAAATTCTTAGGAGAAGTATAGCTCATAATCGATATGGCGAATAAGTTTAAGGTAGACATAGCCGAAAGCCTTGATACCCTGAAGAAACGGCTAAAGACTCAACGTACAGCCCAAGGGCAAAAACGTCTACAGATGCTGTATTGGATTAAAAGCGGCCAACTCAAAACTCGTCAAGCTTTAGCCGAACGCTTAGACCGCGCCGAATCGACCCTCTATCGTTGGCTGCAAACCTTCGCCATCAGGGTCTGGAGGGTCTACTGAACGTTAAAATGCCCCCTGGCAAGACGCCTCAGATTCGCGGTTCGGACTTAGAGCAGCTCAAACATCGCTTATCTCAACCAGTAGGCTTCGCAAGCTATGGTGCGATTCAGGCATGGTTGTCTCAGGAGTGCGGACTAGAGGGTCCCTACTCAACCGTCCATCGAACCGTGCGCTACCAGCTCCAAGCGAAGCTTAAAGCCCCTCGCCCCCGCAGCAAATAAGGTGCTTCGTAACTGGGGAAACACCTTCCAGAAATTCTCTAGACCGTCAATATCCGCATTCGGAATGCCGCCATTCAGGTGAGCATTGAGATCGTGCAGGTCTTCTGGTTCGCTAGAGTCGATATAGCGAGGAATATTAAGGTTATAGTCATTCCTTTTGATTTCCTCCAGAGACAGCCTTCCAATAGTAATCGAGCAATTTGGCCAGCAGAAGAACAACTGTTCCATTTACGATATTCGGGCAATTTTGAAAGCATTGCCTGAAAGCCCCAACAATCAATGATTTGATGGATTAACTGTTCCATTATTAGTTAAAGATAGAACAGTACAGTAACTCCAAAGATCATCATTCTAAGAGTTCCAGCATTAAAAAGACCAAAGGCTTGAAATGCTTATGCAAAATAGCTCTCATGATTTTGATTTTTGCCTACTGGCCAAATTGCTCCGTTGCTGTTCCTGTTGGAAGGCCCACCAGAGCCAAAAGCCGAACCTCAGCAGCAGCAAACGAAAGCTCAGCAGCGCGGTACAGCGAGCAAGAATGGGTCAAGTGCCTCAACTGAAGCCGATCCAGTGCTGAAGCATTCAATCCTGACAAAGACTCTGAAGGATGGACAGCCGTTCGTGAGCTATCTATTGGAGGTTTCTCAGGGATTACGATTGCCGAATCCAGAGTTTGAGTTTCAGCAAGAAGAGGAGGGTTATTTTGTCTGCGAATGTCGCTTGGATTTCAAGTCTCAGCAGTTTGTGGGCGAGGCGACGGCAACGAAAAAGCAGAGAGCCAAGCATTTGGCGGCGCGGGTGGTGCTAGAACAATTGCAGGCGATCGCTCAGTAGAAGTGAAGCGAGTGGAGTGCGGGGTTGAGTGATGGTGAGTATGTTGGATGCCCTGCATCAAGCAGGGAAGTCTTAGCTACTAATTGAACCTAAAAAGATAGCCAATAGCCCAATTGCAGCAGCAACCTTAATGGTTGATTGAACGGATTTTTCAGCTTGTTCAGCATCTTCTCTTTGTTTCAAAGCTTTAACCAACAATAATCTATCTCTTGAGGATAATTCTCTAACAAATCCATAATTAATTGAATGAATTGGAATTCCTTTAAAATAATTAATTCTTCCATTTATACTTGCCTTAAATTGGACTACACCTATATCTCTTTTAGCCTTTGCCTCTTTAACCTCTTTGACATAATCAGATCTATATACTGGAGATGAAATAGTTTGTATAAATAAAATCCCAAATACGATCAAGAGCAGCCATCCCACAAAAGATAACGCATATCCAAGAGGAACTAGCCATAACGCAATAAATGCAGCAAACCCATATCCAATAGATTTTTCAAGCTTCATGGATGAATCCACGATATCAAAACTACCTGGAACATGCTTTTTAATGGTTTTTAAGTGTTTACTATATTTCTTTTCTATAGTTGAAATACTTGCTCTGAAAATTTGATCGAATTGTTTTTCCTCAAATTCAAGCTGTTTAAGAGCATCCTCTAAAATAGATTGCTCTAATAAATCTTCAATACTGTTTTCACGACTTGGGTCGCGATGCTCTTGATAGTTAGATTTATACTCAGTTTGACTATTTTCATATATTCGAGAGTTAATGCTGATATTATAGCTTTTACGGCTGACTTCATCTTTTAAAACTTCATAAGCTTCATTGATGAGAGCCATTCGTTCAGCAATAAATTTTCTTGCTCCTTCAGGAGTTTCAGAAGGTAACTTATCAGGATGATAGTTTTTACAAAGCTCAATATAAGCTCTTTTTATGTCTTCTTTTGTACACCTATCGGTAAGTCCAAGTACGTCATAGTAACTTTCTTTTGATTCTTTCATCGTTTCTTAATGATAGTTATCCAAATACAATGATGATTTATCGCAATGACTCGCAAGCAATACCATCTCGGTCGCGATCTAGCTTGAATGGATCTCCAGGGTAAGCATTGAAAATCCTTTGTGCTTCAGCCCGAGTTTTGAAATCTTTGCAGTCGTAATCGCGTTTTGGTCTAAATACTGGAGTGTTATTGACCATTGGTCGAGATGAAGCGCTTGAAGGAGTGAACTTCGGATTACCGGAATGTCTGAAATCCCACGGCATCAAAGGATTGCTCTGTGCCCACAGCCCTAGCCGCCGCGATTTGGCTTGAGTTTCTGCCGAAAGGAGGCGATCGCGCAGCTCGGGACAGCTAGCGAGATATTCTCGATAAACGACGGCTTGTCCTTCTTGAACTAGGGCGAGGTTGATCGAGGTGCTGCCCGTGTAGACTTTGGCAACGCTTCGCTTGTAGTTGTCTGTACCAGTGATTTGTAGCGTAGCAGTTTGACCCACGGGTAAAAGCTGCTTGAGTCGATTGGATGCGGCCTGTCCGTAGGGCTGCTGTTTCATTTCTGGCGCATCAATGCACGACAACCTAACGGTTAACGTCTTCTCTGCGGTGCGAACGCGAATGGTGTCGCCGTCGCCCACGCTTGCGATGGTGCCTGTGATGGTTTGGGCGATCGCACGGCCTGAGGTAAAGCTAACGCTGAGGAGGGTGGCGATCGCAATGCTTGAGAGAAGTCGATGAAGAGGCATAAGTGTTCGAGTTTTGTTTGAGTTGATTATCTTTTTTCTCCAACAAATGTAAAACCGTACATATACGGAATGTTTGAGGTTTATTCAATTTTTGGTTCAATTGGCTATGAATCCAAAAATTAGGAACATCTCTATGCTTGAAGATTTCATCGGTGAACTTGGGCGTTGGTTGGGAGGTATGACTGGTGATGTCCTCAGCTTTCTGGCAAAAATCGGCTTGTATACCCTTATGGTTCTTTGCGTCTGGGGACTCCCTTGGGATCGCATTCTCAGTAAAGCTGGCTTCGTTGGTAAAACGTACTGGATTCTTTTCTCGTTGGTCTTTTTACCAGCTTGGTTAGGCCCTGGTCTTTACTCTCTAATGGGTTCAAATTTATCAGCAATGCAAACTATATCTGAAGTAGCGGGTTTTTCTGTTTATGGAGCATTTGTTTTCGTGGCGATTGCCCCGTGGCCTATCCGCAGAAAATCAAAGATTGGCGAAGGAATCCAGAAGCAACAATTGCCCAAAGAATTATCATGATCCGACTCTCATCCGAATGCGATCGCTGCCAACGCTTCAGCGGCTACTTGGGCGATGAGTTTTTGGTCTGTGCAGTTCACCCGTCTGGGCCAGCGCAAACCCCATGCCCAGATTTTGCGGAGGTTGTGGAGGACTGTGTACCCTTTGGTGCGGCTTACTATAATGGCGAACTGATTCTCGACGGTCCGTCGTATTTGACTACCGCAGAGCGACTTGAGCTGATAGAGACGCATCCGATGTTTACTGGCAAATGTCTAAACGGTGGCGAAGCTTTTGCTGAAGTGCCAATAATTCATTGGGACTGTGAAGGCTGTAACTGGAAAGACGATTCGGTGGTATGAAGTTCATTAATGAACTCAAAAGGCATCAAAACTTTGGACGAAAGCGCATCTCTTATGTCTAGCAGGTCTTTGTCCATCGTGATGAGAGTTGCCCCTGTTGCATCGGAGAGAGCAGCAAACTTGATATCGTCTTTGTCAGGAATATGATGAAATCGTTCTGGAAAAAGTTCTCCAGCGTAGCAGTTTTCTTGTCGAAATAGAGCCTCAAAAGTTCTCCAGGAAAGAGGGGGGATCTTCCGAACAATAAACTCTGTTTCGTGTCGAGTCTGTTCTGACCAGATCATCCGCAAATGACCACCTCGAACCTGCTCTACAATCTTTGCGGAGTGGCTTTTGGGTTTGAAACTAGATGCAACAAAAATATTAGTGTCAAGAACTACCGAGGGAATATTCATGATTCGAGACACCCGGTTCAACCTTTCCATTATCTGCTGAAAAAAGGACTTTAAAATTTGATGAAAGAAATCAATAGTATTGCGAGAACAGATTTTTAGCCTTATATTGATTTTTGTACTCAAATCTAAAGCCATATGCCTCGTGGAGGAAAACGTATTGGGTCAGGACGACCAGCGGGAAGCGGCAAGTTTGGCGAAATAACCCAAGCCATTCGGTTGCCCGTGAGTTTGATCGAACAGATTGAGCAGATGCAGGCGCGATCGCAAGAGATAACGATAACCGAAGTTATGCGATCGCATGGAGTCAGCGAAGTTGCCTTGCCGTTGTACATGGTAGCGGTCTCGGCAGGTTTTCCATCGCCTGCGGAGGATTATATCGAAGGATCAATCGACCTGAATCGGCACTTGATTAAGAACGCAGCCGCTACTTTTTTGGTTAGGGCGACAGGTAATTCGATGGTAGGTGCTGGAATTCATTCTGGTGATGTTTTGGTTGTAGATCGATCCATCGAACCCACCCAGAACAAAATTGTGATTGCTGTGCTCAATGGAGAGCTGACCGTGAAACGGATTCGCTATGAACGCAAACAAGTCTACTTGCTGCCCGAAAACCCAGACTATCCTACGATCGCTGTTAACGAAGGTATGGAACTACAAGTTTGGGGTGTTGTGACCAATGTCATCCATCCCGTTTGACTTAGACAAAAGTTAACTTTTGAAAGCTGTACAATTATCAAAAAAGAAGATATTCTTCAAGTTATCGAATCAGCAGAGAAAGCGATGACTCAATTAAAACTGGCTAAATTTCCGTCCCGTCCAGAGGATGCGGTAGCCTTAATGACACTCAATGATGCGTGGTTTTTGATTTCCAACGGCCAACTCAGTATTGAGGGAGCACAGTATTTATTTCCGCAGGAGTCTTGGGAATACCTACCCCAAAAGAGTTCCCAGCCTATAGCGGTGAAATGTGCCGCTTGAACGAATCCTTCCAAAACTCAAACAACTTTTTTCAGGAGAAACGTTATGAATAATCCATATCAGCAACATGGTGCATTTAGCTGGTGCGAACTGATGACAACGGATCTGAAGGGTGCTGAGGCATTTTATTCAAAACTCTTTGGCTGGACGATGGCGGATGGACCTGTCGAAGGAATGGAGTACAGAGTCGTATCGGCTGGCGGTCAAGGAATTGGCGGACTTATGACACTTCCCCCTGACAAGCAAAACATACCGCCGCATTGGGGGAGCTATGTCACGGTAGATGATGCGGATGCAACTGCTAAGTTGGCTGAGGAGTTGGGGGGTAAGATTTTGATATCGCCTCATGATATTCCTACCGTAGGCAGGTTCACCTTACTTCAAGATCCTCAGGGTGCAGTGATATCGGCGATCTCATATGCTAGTGCTGCATAACCTCTGTAAATCCTCGGGTTATACATGCTGGCACTATGCGACTGTAACTCATTTTATACCAGCGCAGAAAGAGTCTTCGCGCCACAGTTCATAAATCAACCCGTCATTGTCTTATCGAATAACGATGGATGCGTTGTGGCGCGATCGCCGGAGGCAAAGGCCATCGGAATTAAGATCGGGGTTCCGGTTTTCCAGATTCAAGATCTCATCTATCAACATAAAGTTCAGGTCTTTTCGTCGAACTATTCGCTTTACGGGGATATGAGTCAGCGGGTAATGTCTACCTTAGCGGAATTTACCCCGACACTGGAGGTCTATTCCATCGATGAATCGTTTCTGGATTTATCGGGGTTTGGACACCTAGACTTAATTGAATATGGTCACGAGATTCGGCAGGTTGTTAGACAATGGACCGGGATTCCGGTCTCGATTGGCATCTCCTCAACCAAAACGCTCAGCAAAGTTGCCAATCATCTGGCTAAACTCAGCGATGATGGTGTATCTCTACTCAACCCAGAAAACACCGAAAAATTCCTCGTAGATTTCCCCGTAGAAGAGATTTGGGGCATCGGTCGCAGCCACAGCCGATCGCTCGCGAACCACGGCATTAACACTGCGCTGCAACTGCGAGACGTGGATCTGAGCTGGGCCAGGAAAGAATACAGCGTGCTGATGCAACGGCTAGTGCTGGAACTGCGGGGGCAGCCGTGCTTTAGCTTGGAGCTTAACCCGCCACCGAAAAAGAGCATCACGGTGTCTCGCAGCTTCAGCCGTGCGATCGCCACTTTAGCCGAGCTGCGGGAAGCGATCGCCACCTACACCAGCCGAGCCGCTGAAAAGCTGAGGCAGCATGAGCTAACAGCGGATGCGATCCAAGTGTTTGCACTGACGAGTCGATTCAAAGCAGATTACTACAGCGATTCCGTTACGCTGACACTCGACTACAGCTCAGACAATACTGCTGAAATTCTGCGGTTTGCGCTTAAGGGGTGCGATCGTATTTATCGGCCAGAGCTTCAGTTCAAGAAAGCTGGGGTGATTCTGTTGGGCCTTATGCCAAAGTCACAGCGTCAGCTTAGCCTCTGGGAGCCGGAGGAAGGGCGATCTGATGCGCTTATGCAGACTATTGATGCCATTAACGAAAGGTTTGGTCGTGGGACGATTCAGTTTGCTGTCGCTGGGCTGGAGAAGCCGTGGGCGATGCGGCAGGAGATGCGATCGAATCGATGGACGACTTGCTGGAGCGAGATTCCGGTTGTGAGATCTTAGCATTCATATCAAGTGCAGACGTCTGCACTTGGATGCACTATTTCGCAATTGAGTTGCAAAATCAAAAAAATCGTGTATTCTTACAACTGTACAGTCGTGCAGTAGTAGGACATGGCTATGATAATTGCGATCGCAGCAATTAAGGGAGGTGTAGGTAAGACAACTTTAACTTTCTGTCTTGCCGCAACCCTTGTCCATATGGGCAAAACGGTCTTATGTATTGATTTAGATCATCAAGGCGATCTTTCTGCCGCAGTGGGTGTGGAGAAAAATTCATCTGAGCCAGATATAGGACAGATATTATTCGCTCCTAAAAGAGAACAAGCAAAATTATTTTCTCAGGCCATCATCGAAGTTTCAGGTGGATTTCACCTGATAACGCCTGGTGTCAATCTTGGTGCCTATCAAACTGAAATCGAAAAAGGACTCTCAAGCGAAAGTCGATTGAAAGACGCGATAGATCAGTTTGAAGCAGCCTTTGAGAATTACGATTACATTCTATTAGACACTCCAAAAGGAGAAAGCTTATTTACTAAAAATGCTCTTGTAGCTTGCAATAAGGTCATTATTCCAGTACAGACGGAATATTTTTCACTAAAAAATATTCCAGAATTACTCCATCTCGTGAGTGAAATAGCGGATCGGTCAAATCCAGATCTGGAGGTTTCTACGATCGTTCCGAATCGGATGAAATCTACAAGTTTGCATAAAAGTATTTACGAACAATTGATGGAATGGGATGTACGAACCTATCTCGGGCATCAAACTCATGCGGCATGGGTATCGCCACCCATAAAAGACTTAACGATCTATGCCGAGCTGTCGGCTCAAGCTCAGTCCTTATATTCATATTCAGGAAGTAAAGCGGAACATCGCGCACCATTTCTTGAAATAGCTAAGCAATTGGAACTTTCCAGGACTAGTGAATTAACAAGAGAGGTACAGGTCGTTGGTTAAGAATTTCTCAAGAGTGGATGCAGTTGCCAAAGTGCCAGCACCTAATAAGCTGGTGGTACTTCCTCAAAGATCTAGTGAGGAAGTGGTAAATTTAGAACGAATTGATTTGGCAGATAGAGAAAACTGGCTGAGAGCTTTAGATATCTGTTGCGGTAAAGCCAGTCAACCGCTTGATACTCTTTTACAAGAAATTGAAGGATATCAAGGGCAAATTGACCAAGCTCTCCAGACGGCTCAGGCGCAAAGTACTATATATGCCTATGCGATTGGTACCAGACTTGAAGTAATCGAGGAAAAAGAGCTGTTTAAAGAAAAAGGGTATGAAAATCTAACAGCTTTTATAAAGAATGGCGAGGTTCGTCGTCCAGGAGGTGAATCGATTACTACTCGACAAGTTTGGGCATATAGGAGTGTGACTAGGGGACTAAAAGAATTTCTCAAAATTGCGGAATCAATTCGCAGTGGTGAACCAATTTCTAGCGAATTGAGAGAGTATCTTGAATTACTGAGGTTGCAGCTCGATCGCGATGTTGTCGAATCTTTTCTAAACTCTTATGCAGATAGTATTGCAGGAGTTCTTGAATTAGGCGTATCAAAACTTGAGCAATTATATCGTTTGCCTTCGCCTGTAGCGTTAAGCGGATTAATCTCTGGTAAGCTCTCTCTTGAGCAAGAAATTATTGAAGTTCATGATGTATCGTTTTCTCAATTAAGAAAAGCAATTAGTTCCCATGAAAAAGGGCACAAGGTATCTGGTAAGAAAATCCCTGAAACAAAGACGGATCGAGTTCTGGATAGTCTTGAAAAAACATAGTAATTTTGAGTTCTCTAAAATTGACTAAAGCGCATAAAGAGAGACTGAAAGCTGTGAAAGAGATTTTAGGGCAGTTTGCGTAAAAAGTGAAGGCCGTAGCAAATTAGCCAGCTCCAAATTAAGCTAATTGCAACAAAGGGCAGCCAATCTATAAGCGATGAATCACCGCCAGAACCGTCGCTGGGAATGAGCCAGAGCGGAAACGTCAAGATGCGCGATGCCCAAAGATAGATTGGGCCACCACCAATGCCTGCTGAAAACGAAGTAACAAAACTGAGAAAAAAATGGATGACTGCGACAGCTAAAAAGCCAAGGGCAAAAAGCACAGATTTTGTAGTAATTTTCATAGGTGAGGATTGTAACCCAAATTCCGCTCTTTCGAGAGCCTAAGTAGGAAAATTGAGAGAGATATCAAAACTAGGGGCGATACAGAGGAGGCTGTTAAAGAAGTTTGGGTTTCAAATGTTCTGCCCGTACATTATGAATTGATTCAACCCCAATGCGATCGGGCAGATTTGGTTGTATCGGGAGAGGACTCATCTAAAGCCAATGTGAGCAAGATATTGCCATTTCTCTAGCGAATTGATCGCCCTAACCAGGTCAACGCTAGAGGTAACGACCGAAGAATTAGTGACCAAGGAACTTGCCAGCTTGAGACATTAAATCTCCCAAGTCTACATTTCCGTCTTGGTTGCTATCTAGGAAAGTATTGAGGACTGAATTTCCACCAGAACTGGAATTTCCGCTTTGCAAAAGTTGCAAAACTTGGGGAAGCAAACTTGGCAACATGGTACTGATCTGACTGGCATCAATACCCGTACTCTGGGCGATCGTGTCTACAACCTGCTGTTCTTGTCCGCCAAACAAGGCTTGAACTGGGTCAGACCCCGTATCGCCGTTGGCAACTTGATTGACTAAGTTTTCAACTCCTTCAGTACCAGCAGTTGCTTGGTGGTTTTGGAGTGCGCCCTGCACTGCGTTGCCGACGGCTGACATCAGGTTGGTGGAGTTGCTGGGGTCACCTGTATGAGTCCCTGCGATCGCCTGAACAGTACCCAAAATCGAACTCAATTGGTCGGAATTTCCCTGCTGATTTGGGTTGGAGATGGCACCTGTAATAGCATCGAATAAACTCATGAAGGGTTCCTCAATATGGGTTGTGTAATCACACTACCCTAAACTTGACCGATGGCACATCGAAGCGTAAAGTTTTTTACGAAGCGCACCCACCCCTCGCCACCTGATCGCAACGCCACAGCCTAGCCCAAGCTAGCAGAGCAGGGGATGCTGTAGCAAAAGCTTTCGGAAGTGCGATCGATTGGCGTTGTGGCATAGCTTGTACTGTTCTCACCATAAATCTTTGCACCATTCACGGTAAAGGGTTTGCGAGGATATCGCTACACCTCTAGATTCAAAAGTTTTCTCTTTAAGAAGCGCAATTTTTTGGGGCACTAAGAGATTGTCCCAGTCATATTCAGTTCTTAGCTCAGCAACCGCTTTCTCAACTACTGCAACGATTTCCTCCACTCTTTCCTCATTGGAGAGATTTTCATTGATATAGCTCGCGCCCTTTCCAGTAAGGAGCTTCTTCTGAGTCTTCCCACCATTTTGCTTCGCTTTTAACTGGGCCGAAACACCACCAGCCCTAAGCGCCAAAACAGTCTGCTGAATTGTTGCCGCTGAAACCTTAAGTTCTTCAGCCGCAGCAGACCGAGAGCCTAGTGAAGGCTCACGATACAGTCGATAAGCCCTAGCCAGAGAAGGCTTGAACAAATGCTCAGGCAAACGCTCTAACGATTGGGCCAGAGCCAGCAATTCTTTTTGCGATCGCCCCACCATTGTTTTAGCGATCGCACGGAGTTTCGCGGAAACTTCAGCATACTCAGCGATGTGCGGGGCATTTTCCGAGATTTGTTTGTAGGTATTTGTGTCCATGTTTTCATTCCCGTTCAGGGAATATTATACCGTTCAGGGAATGAAACTTGGTGGACGGAGTTGCGACAATTGCCGGAAAAGCGATCGCCTAACATTAGCCAAGCCTCAGAAAGAGTGCCGATTTGCGAGTGGTTTTGCGATGGTTACAAATTGCCCTCGCGCCAGCCAAACCCCCACCGCACTGCCACCGCACCCCAAAGCAACCCGATCGCCCATCGTTGGAAGAGCGATCGCCCAGCCCACCACCAGAGTTCGGGTCGTGCAGAGATGCCGGAGCATTGCTAGGGTGAGGCGATCCGCTAAACTCCAGCGCCAACTAATCTTGACTTTACAGTACTCAATTCCAGGCTCAGAGTGTCACCATTGCGGTGAGCTTCCCAAGGGCCAAAAGCAGACGGCTGAAAAGCGAGACTTTTGCTGCCAATGAACCAATTTCCATGCATCGCATCTCCATCTTCTGAAATGGTTCCGCTATAGTCGATGCTGGGTTGTCGCGCAGAAACATATCGCTTAGAGAATTGAATCTGTCTGCCAATAACTTCACCTTTGACATCTCCCCAGCCCTAAAGGGACGGGGATTCATGAATAGTCGGAACTTCAAAGGCGCTGTCAAATCGCCTCTACACACTCAAAACAACTACCCGAAGGTGATGCAATTGTGCTTACTTTTATTTTTTGTGCTTTCTGAGTCCATCACAACGCCAGATAGGTACGCTCAACATTCTGATATTGCTTGTCAGTTGTATAGGCTTGCTGCTCAAAGCAGTAGTGACTTACTGTGCCGGAATCTCACCGAGACTAGAATGCTTCAACACGTAGATGGTTATTCTTACTCACCCTCAAATTATAGCTAAAAATGTTGCACTTTTGTTTGTTTCCTCATGCAGCGCCTCACTTTTGGGGTTTCACTGCCAATTTGTTTGGCGCTGCAATCGTCAACTCACGCGGCTTATATCCCCATGTTTGAAGCCAGGGGCTTTACGCCGATTTCCGGTAATGTTGGCTTCTCCTAGGTAGCAATCATCAAGGATATTGCCAGAGATTAAATTTCCGCCATGAATGAGTGCAAATTCAAAACGGATTTGATCGCCATTCTGCCAATATGAACCAAGCCAAGTTCCACTTAAGTCTGTCACTGAATTCCTGATTATCGGCAAAGAAATGTAGTCCTATTCTACGCGCTGGAAAACCCAAATCCCAAACAATCCGATCGCCCCGCTGATGCCATCGCAAAGCTGAGGTGAGACGATCGCTGGGAGAGTGGCTTTTCTTGGGAAGTGATCGAATTAATGCATCTAGGTTTGCGCAATAATTCTGAAAGCGATCGCTTGTTCGAGAGATGCGGAGAGCGAAGTCTCAAAAATCTTGGGAGTTGGGTAGACCATTGTGGCCACTTTTAATTGCAGCGGAGTTAAATCATCAATATTTTTCACTTTAAAAATCCTCGCACTGTCTGTTTTATATTTAGCCAAAGACTAACATCTTCTCCATTATCAAAACGGGCATCAAAGCTAGATACCTTGATATATGCAGCATCCCAATTTTCGGGGTACCAGCCCATAATTAATGCAGTCTCCAGGATATCGCATTGAGACTTGTACGGAGTTTCCCGTTCATGTCCAATCTCGATTAGAATTTCGGCTGCATCTAATACGTTTTTAGTGGTTATGATTGACCGATCAATACCCTTGTCAGCAAAAAAACCTTCGCAGAGAGAAAGACTGTCTTCTGGAGTTAGAAGCTTATCTAGCGTGTTGTTAATTCCCATCACAAAACTCCTGTATTTTCCACTATGCAACCTCACATTGAGCAAATGTTTTTGTCCGTAAAATCAAATCCTCGACATCGTAAAAATTTATATCTTTATCACTTTCTCTGTGAAGGTAGAGCCGAAAGCCAAACTTTAATAACAGACAAAGTAGTACTATCAACTACCTCACTCATACTACCACAACCCCGCCTCCTACCTCAACTCAACCCCACCCCATCCACCACAAAAACCTCACCCGATCGCACCCGCGCTGGAGCATCCACTGTGCGATCGCATTGGCCCAAGCCGCGATGTTCTCGTTGTGTTTGAGAAGTATGTCAAACCTGTATCGGAATAACATTCCAATCTCGATCTATCCAGTAAGTGCCGTCCAAAAGTGCAACGACATCCCCAGGAGAAAGGGCAGGTAGAATCCCGTTTGGCAGACGGAGACCTCCTGATTTTTCAATAGCAGCCTCTAACTGGATTTTAGAGACTAGCTCTCCCTCACTCCAATTGATCTGACCTGCACGACAGAACAGAGTGACAAGAATTTCAACTCTTGGGCGCACTATGGCGACGGGGCCGCAGACCGGGATTGGATGTTTTTTCAATTAGGCTTACTGCTCAGAATATTGCGGGGCATGGGCTTTGCTGGAGTGGGGCGATCGCTATATTCAAACGCCGCAGATTATCTTTTAAGCTGTCTCTCCAACCTATTTCTAAAAAGCTTGAAATAAATGCTAATGACTTCACGCCCAAGCATCTCGCTTGCTTTTTCTAGGCCAACGTTGTTAATGGTTTCCTCAACTCTTGAGAAAAAGGGGTCATTTGCGATCGCGTCGGTCTTGCAAAACCCTGTATCATTTTGGAAATGTGATTCTGAAAAACGAGAATCAAACAAAAGCGATTTTTTAAGACTCGAAGGTCGTCCCAGAAATTGAGATGAACGTCGTCCTAGAAGTTTGTTTATCAATTGTTTCAGCATAAATTTTCCTTGTTGATTAGTGCGATCGCATTAACGGCAGCTTGGCTAAACGCAGCGCTTTGCGTGGGCATCACTACTGGAGAGCGATCGCATTTCAAAGCTTTTGCCAGAGCTATGCATTCAAAGAGCTTCCAGGGATTCAGTTGTAGACCCCTCTTTCACTGTGTCAGCAGATCTTTGTTTTGTCCAAGCCAAGCTAACACTGTAGGCGTGACAACTCCCACCGCTAACTGACAAGCAGTGTAGCAGGGGCTTCCAATTTCACAACTGAAAATTGCTGCTTCACAGGCAGAGTAACCTCTAAGCCTCCACAGCCAGAAAACGCTAGTCCAAGCGTCCTTTGTACCCGATTCAAAATGTTAATTCCACTGTTCCAATCACGGTCAATTACCAACCCGCAACTAGGGCAACGATGTACGCGGTCTTTCAGTGTTTTCTCCACTCTCTGGCCACAACCAGAACATTCGATACTGGTCCCTCTGGCATTACCTTCTAAGGCCCACTTACCGCGTTTTACCGCCACTGCTTGTAGGATATTTAGAAAACTGCCCCAGGCTGCATCCAAAATCGACTTAGCGAGTCGGGTTCTCGCCAAGCCCTTAATGTTCAGATTCTCAAACCCAATTAGGTCATACACACTGCAAAGCCAATGAGCCACCTGATAGTGAAACTCTTTACGTTGGCGATGAACGTGCAGATGTAACCGAGCCACTTTATTGGCTTGCTTTTGATAATTATTGGACCCCTTCTGCATTCGAGATAGTTTGCGTTGTTGACGAGCCAGTCGGACCTGGGATTTGCGGTAAAACTGCGGAATCTCAACCGCATCCCCACCTGAGGTGACCAAAAACTTCTCAAGACCCACATCAATCCCAACGACTGTTTTAATGTCGCCCACAGGCAACACATCAGGAACCGTCCCATCCTCCAAACTAAAACTGACATACCAACCATCCGCTTTATAGATTAGGGTTGCCTGCTTGATATCGAATCCATCAGGAATTGGGCGATGCAAAATCACCTCAATCTCGCCAAGTCTGGAAAGCCTTAAAACATTGCCTATCAGATGCGCCCCAGCCTTGGCACAATTGATACGCGGAAAGGTAAATGAGCAGATATCACCCCGCCTCTTGAATCTGGGTCTACCACCCCGCTTACCATTTTTGTCAGGGACAAACCAGCGTTTCCAGGCTTTGTCCAACCGCATTAAGTTCTGTTGTTGGCAGTCAGCATAAATGTCTTTGTACTCAGGAAATAACGCTTTGGTTTGACGCAACCCAGCCGCTTGAGTGTAGTAATCAACCCGGTCTGGAATTTCACCGATTGGCTCACAAACAATACTGCAACGGTCAATTTGAGCACGGCTGCGATTCAAAGCGTCCAGGCGTTGTCCGAGGGAGTAGTTCCAATGACGGCGTAGCAACTCTCCCCAGTTCTCCATCTGGGTGGCCTGCTCGTCGGTGGGATTGAGTTTGTACTGATAGGTGAGTAGCATAGAGCTATTATACCATTTAGTGCTATGACTCTAAAAAGAGGATTCAGAAACGTTTATGACCTTAATATTCACTTGGTGCTAGTCACTAAGTATCGTAAAAAGGTCATTTCAAAAGCGATGCTCAATCGGTTGAGTGAAATCTTTGAGTCCACTTGCCACAAGTGGCGCTGCGAGTTGGTCGAGTTTAACGGTGAGCCAGACCATGTTCATCTCCTGATCAATTTCCCGCCAGATGTGGAGGTCAGCAAATTGGTCAATAATCTGAAAACGGTATCGAGTCGGTTAATTCGCAAGGACTTCTCACAAGAGCTAGCGCAGGTGTACAGTAAGCCTGTGTTCTGGAGCGGTGCTTATTTTGTGGCTTCTTGTGGAGGGGTTACCGTTGAGCAACTTAAAACCTATGTGGAGCAGCAACATTCTCCTGATGATTAATCAGACATCGAGTCTGCCCAATCATCGCTCCTATCCCCCTCACCGCCAAGCTTCGCTGTGCCGGGAGTCCCCCGGAGTTTAGGATGGTTCCATCAGCCAGCGGGTATAGTTTTTTAGAGCCATCTTGTACATCGACCTGAATCTGCCAAGACATAGTGCCTTCAGAAGATTGAATCTGTTGTACAGACCAGCGGCGCTGGTCTTCGGGTGTTTGAAAAAGCTTGTTCTTAACTGAATCCCGAATAGGGAGCGGATTGAAAGCCAGTTCATCAATAGCCACGAACTTTTGATTTTCCATTATGCAACCTCACGAGCAACTAATTCTGTACGCAAAACCAACCCATCAAAACTATAAAAATCTTTTGTTTGCTCTAACTCAAAGTCACCGAGCAATCCTGCAAGCCAAGCTTTTACACTAGATAGTTCAGTACTATCAACCAACTCACTAATACTAACACTATCCACCCCAACCGCCACCATCCACTCCCGCACGATCGCAGCCCAAGCCGCAATATTTTCGTCATACTCCAGGGCTTCGATCGCCTCAACCACCTCTACTTCAGCTTGCTCCGGTTCCGGTTCAGAAGCGAACGCGAGAGCCTGTTCTTTGGTGAGATTGGTAACCTGCGATCGCTGATATAGCCGATCCTTCAACAAATACTTATTGGGATCGAAAGTTTGAGGTTCTGCTAGGTATAAGTCAAAAAAGTCCTCCTCAAAGGCAATTTCACCTACTTCAATAGTGGAGAACGACCCTAATTGAGAAGCCCTAAGGTAAATGACTTCCGCTAACTCCACAATCGCGTTCACTTCAACTGCCATGCGCTCATTTATCGATGCTTCTTCGATCTCAGTATTAAAAACAAAGCGGAGCTGAGTCCAATCTGTTTTCCAATGCTCCACAGAAAAAGACGTTTTTGCACGCTTCATTAAGCTAGAGAAGTCTAGTTCCAGTTGCTCAGCTTGCATTATCCTTCTCCGGGATATCACCGCGACAGATTGGGCATAGATCGGGCGAAGGCGATCGCTCGTGAATTACATTGTATCCAGCGATCGTTTTGCCAGCCTGTACCGAAAAAGCCTCTAAAAGATCTTGGGTAAATGTATGACATTGGGCCTTGAACTCATCAGCATCATTAACATTAAAGAGCTTATCGGGATGGACCCCATCCTGAAAAACCTTTTTCCCAAGAGTCATCTGTCCCACGATCGCATGAGGTTGACTGGCTTTAGTCTTTCTATAGAGAAACAATTCCACTTTGGGAGAGCCGTGAATCGGAAGGTTCAAATTCACAACTGTCTTTCCCACCTTCTGAGCGTATTTTTCTCGTTTATCGCCGTTGTAGAGCGCACGATTGCGGTAGTAAGACCTGCGCTTGTGGCAGGGTTCGCCTACCCAGCAGTTTGTTCCAGCGGGGCCGTGGCGGGCGATCGCTTCATCCGCAGAAAGTTTGGAGCAGAGGCGGCATTTTTCAGATTGCTTTTTGGGCATGACTCCAACCCTCAACCAGGGACTAACTTACTGCTGACCAAGCGATTTAGACTGACGCCTTGTTCTGCGGCTTGAATCGCTAGCTCTCGATGCTGGTCGGGCAGAATTCTGACCATAAACTTTCCAGTGTATTGCTTTTGGGATAACGGTTCTGGGATAGTCTCGTTGTGAGTCTTCAAATCGTCGATGCATTCTTGCACTAAGGCAACAATTCCCAAAAAAGCCTTTTGGTGATCTTCATCCAGCCAGCTCATCCCAGGAAATTCAGTACACAGACCCACAAACTCTCGATCTTCATCGGACCAGAACACTCGATAAGTATAGAATTTGGCGTCCATTACATTGCCTCCAACTTTTTGATAGCCGCTAAGACTTGCTTGACTTGGTAGGGTTTGGCCATCCCTTTTTTTGACTGGATATTGACATAAGGCTCACCATCCCAAGGAGTCCGATAAAATCGATGGCTCCCACCGCTTTGTCGAGGTTCCCCGAAATAGCGATCGCAGACTTTGCATAAATCGGAGAATCGAATCCCATTAGGGTTATTCTCCATGCTGGCAAGGATTTTGAGAATACTAGCCATCTTTACATAGTATCAATATTGACACTATAGTACCATAATCTAAAAACTCCTGCCGTTGTTCGCTAGAGTTTCACTAGAGTAAACTAATGAACAATTATCTTACATTGAATGTTATACTCAATTCTGAATAGACGCATTTACGTTGTTCTGCGCTTCGATTTCATCCAAAGGGACGGCACCGATTCTGACGAAACGGGCCATTCGGACTGAAAGCCTTGTGTCGTCTATATTTTGAGTGTATTAGCAATGGAACAAAAAACAACGCTAAGGCTGAGAGTTATAACCTGCATGAGTTATAGGCTACGAAAAACGGGAATGAATACGATCGCATTGTCTGAAAGCTTTACTAGAAGAGGGGTTTGCAATCGATGACTGGTTCGAGTCAAGTCAATTCAGGAATTCCAGCGGTCCGGTTGGTCTTAGTGCAGCCGGAGAATGCGGACTCTGGGTGCGGAGCTTTGGCTCAGAGTCCTGCGATCGCCCCCATAGGAAATCTCAGACAACTGCGGATTGAACAGTTTCTGGACTTGAAGAGTCTGGCGGCCCGAACGCGACAAACTTATGCTCAACAACTCAAGTGGTTTTCGGATTGGGTAGACAAAGACTGGCAGGCAGTGAACTTGAACGATGTCAGACGCTACAAGCTTCATCTAGAGCAAGAGCGGCAGCTCAAGCCCAATTCTGTAGCCCTGGCGTTGAGTAGTTTGAAGAGTTTTTATACTTGGTTGAAGCTCGCTGGGTATGTGAGCGATAACCCGATGACGGCGGTGTCTGTGCCCAGACCTGCGCCAGGAAAGGGCCAGAATCTAGAGGGGTTTCAATTGGATGCTTTAGTTAAGGCGTTGGCGGAAAGAGGCGAGACCGCGAGTCGGGATGCGGCGATCGTTTGTCTGCTGTTTTTTGCAGGGTTGAGAGCCAATGAAGTGTCGGGGTCTGAATGTGGGTGATTATAACGGAGTGGAGGTGCTGATTCGTGAGGCTAAGCATGACTCGACAGGTCGGGTTCCGGTTAATCGTCAGACCATGATGCGATTCGAGAGTATCTTTTAGAGCGCTGGATTCAGACTCAGGAGAAGTTATGTGAGGGCGATCCGATGTTTGTCTCTCATAGTCCGAAGACGTTGGGGCAACGATTAGGCTATCAGGGCATCTATTATATGGTGAAGGATCTAGCGAAGGCAGCGGGGCTAGAGAATGTTCATCCGCACAGCGGTCGCCATACATTTGCCAGTCAGTTGCTAGAGAATGGGATGGATGCGTTTCTGGCCATGAAACTGACACGACACCGATCCATTCAAGCGTTTAAGACTTATACCCATGAAGGGCAGTACCAGGCGGCGAAGGCCGATTATTGGAAGAAGCAGGGTGAGGAAGTGAGATCGGCTATGTCGCTGGAAGAGATTTTGAAGAGGGGGTGAAGGGGTTTGAAGAGCAGTGGAACGGTAAATGCACTTAAGGGTAGAAATAGCAATCATCCCAATCAATTCCCCTGC
>JAAURS010000232.1 GCA_012032135.1 Acaryochloridaceae cyanobacterium RU_4_10
AAACTGAGCGCCTGCATTCGTTGCCTTTAGGACCAGCGCTCCTTTAAATGTCTCAACTAAAACCCCTTGATTTTCTGAAGAGAGTACCAACACTTGATTAGTCTTCTTGCGTAGGGATGGCAAGAATGGAAGCGTTGAGAAGGACATGAATAGGCTAATTAGGACGGCAACCAATGTCAATTGCGGGCTATAAAACAACATGAAGCCGAAGGAAACGGTCGCCACAAAGAATTGGCTGGGGAGGCTGACCACAACTTGCGCAACCAGTTGATTGATCTCATTGATATCTCGCAAACGACTGACGATTTCGCCACTTCGTCGAGACTCATAGTAACTCAAAGGAAGACGCAGAATTTGCCGCCCAAATTCCAACACGAGTCCTAACTGAAGTTTTTGGGTAAAGTGTGCGATGAGACTGGATTGAATGAGTCTCAAATTGCTACTAAAAAGATGCATGGCTACCACACCTATGACTAGTGTGGTCAAAAGTTGGTTATCCCTACGGACAAGAACATCATCCGTCAAGATTTGTAGCAAAAATGGACTGGCTAAGCCTAGAACGCCTAAAACAATATTAATCAACAAGGCTTGAAAGAGAATGCCACGATAGGGCCAGATGCGTTGTAGAAATCGGCTAATTCCCTGGGGCTTCTCCCCCTGAACCTGACTTGCAAAAAAAGAGTTCGGGATGTGGCTCTAGGAGGAGCATAATCCCATTCCAATTCTGCAGCAGCTCTTGTTTTTTGAGATATCGAAGACCCAATCCAGGATCTGCGACAATATATTTCCGACCTCGTTTCCCGTATAGTACGACCCAATGATATCCTTGCCAGTGGATGATGGCAGGTAGCATCACTTCCTGCAAATTGTCGATGAGTGCGGGAGAAGCTTTGACAGAACGGGTATTAAATCCCAATGCTTCAGCGCCTCGTCTTAAGCCCAGCATCGTCGTTCCCAGTTGTCCAGTACCCACAACTTCGCGACTTTGTGTAATACTTAAAATCTGCCCGTAGTGCTTGCTAATGGAAGCTAAACAAGCAGCTCCACAATCTTCTTCACTCCATTGGCGGATACAGGGATATCCTTTTTTGGCCTTTATCTGTTTTCTTTTTTAGTATTTTACCCCTGTCATAAAAATCATCCATGTTCTGAATCTAAGCTGGCTGAAACTGAGCTACGGACAATCTTGAATTCTTATATCCTAGACGTCAGTCAACAATCGCGCCTTCTTCAAGATAAAGTCAAGGACGGTTTCCTTATGGGTAACAATATCCGCTCTCCCATCCATGCCGTATTTTAAGCGACAAATATTTTTTCCTTTGCCTAAAAATAAAGCTTTAGGTTGAATGGTCACTTCATAGGCAGATGCTTTAGGTGTTGCAGGGCTATTATTACCTGGGCTAGGCGCTGCTGCTGAAACGGTGTCCACCGAAATGCTCTTGACAACGCCGTTAAGCGTTCCATATTCGGTATAGGAACAACCGTTCACGCGCATCTGGACTTCAGAGCCTTTGCGAACTTTATTCACGTCACTTGCACCGACCTGTGCTTTGACGAGGAGTGAGTAGCTGGGGGGGCAATTTCGGCGATCGCCTGGCCCGCTTGTACGACCTGTCCTGAATTCCGTAGATTGAGCTGTAGCACGGTTCCATCTGCTGTTGCCCTCACAACGGTACCTTTTAATTCTTTCTCAGCCTGATGAACCTCAAGTTGCGCTCGCGCCACTTGGTTTTGAGCTTCAATCCGATTTTGGAGAAATTGGTCGCGTTGCTGTCTTAGGCCAGCTAGGCTGGCTTGACCCCGTGCTTGTTCTTGGGTAACTAATTCTTTGGCTCTAATGATGGGTGCAGTTGTGGGATTCATTAATGCCCTCAACTTACGAACCCTGGCGGATGCGGCTTGTACGGCTGCTTCCTTCTGCCGCACATTCAGTTTTGGAATAGCTCCTACGGCCTCTAAATTCTGATAGCTTTGCATTTCCTGCGTTGCAAGACTTAGGGCAGAAGATGCCTCTTCATAATCCGCTAAAGAACCGGTTCTTAAATTTTCGTAATTATTTTGCTGTTCTACAACACTGGCCTGTGCGGCGGCTACGGTACGAGCCGTCATATTGCTCTCAGCAATCACTTGGTTCTCAATGCCTTTGAGTTGTGAATTGATTTGAAAAACCTGCATTGTAGCCCGCTGCATATCTGTATAGAGCTGGCTGATTTTAGAGCGAAGCCGAGAATCATCCAGGCGGGCAACAATATCCCCTTTGCTGACAACCTGATTTTCTTGGACGTAAATTTGCTCAATAACCCCCTCCATCGAACTTTGTGCTACTTTTAGTTCGCCCACCGGACGCACAACCGCCGGAACTTTAACGGTATCGCTGAACTTGAAGATGGATGAAAGCAATATAGATACACTGAACAGCACGACCAATCCCATGCCGCCAAAGGTTACCCAAGGACTCAGAGAGGGTAAATATTCATCCTCTTCTAAAAGATGAACTTGCTCTTCTGGTGCGGGCTGAAATTGCTGAATGATGGCCGGACGAGACTGCTCAGCTTGCACTTGCAGAGGGCGCTTGGGTGCCTCCTGCAAAAATGTCCCTTCTCCTTCACGAGCAAAATCTGGCATCGCGTCGGATCTAGTTGGCTGTTGTGTATCCATGACAAACTGATGTTTAGATCGATGTAAAACTGGGGTATCATTAAGGCAGCATCCATGCCTTAGCTTAGTAAAGCCTCACTTGTACGCAAAAGTTGTGTGTTTTAAGCTATGCCAATGGCTACTTTAATTGGATTAGAGCTGTTGGGATGTAAGAGAACTCCTCCGCAAGAGGAGTCCTCTTTTTTTGGATAAGGCATTATCTAGGCATTATAGATTTCCCCAGACCATTTCTTGTCCATTTGTATTCATCACCCACCTACTTTGATAGATAGGAAAACCACCTTCAGAGCTATAGTTATATGAAAACTGATAGCTTTGAGAAGTAGTATTTGTAGATGAAGGTAGGTGAGATTCGACTGATATTCCCCCAGAGATGGACGCTTGCTCTAGATACGTTAGGTCGGTTAGAAACTCCACCGTATTTTTTCTAGACATACTTATTTTCCTCCCAAGGAAGCTGTGGAACATCAAAACTTAGTTTTGTGAGATATGATGAAATATCTATGCACTGGCAAGTTTTGAAGCAACGGTTTTTTTAATTTCATCCGAGACGTATGCTTCCAGATTGGCCGTAGGGCTGACTGGCAGAGATACCCCCGGAGCATAACTGAGCATGCCATTTAGCTCCGAAAGATCGGAGCCTCCTGCAATGAACTCTTGCTGTTCGAGAGTTAGATCGATAAAAAGACTACTTGACATGTTTAAAATCTCCACTTCAGATCGATGCAATGAACAGAGCTGACAAAGCTCCATTGTCAACTGAATTGGCTACGCCTTGGGACCCTGCCAGGGAACCATTAGGTGTTGACATAGAGTAAGTACGACCTTGCACAAAGTTTTGTGAAAAGTAAGTTGCAGTTAGTGAGTCTTCAAAGGCTGAACCGCCCGAAATTTGCTCTTGCTGATTTTCAGGCAACTCTATAAATAATTCTGCTTGCTTTTCTAAGTTAGACATTACTTTACCTCTTTTTACTTTTTTGGTTTTTAGTACGCAATGGACTCTATTCTCAGTCGTTTATTTCAATCCGAAAAGAACTAGGCTACCCGATTGTAGGCAGCCTTAGTCTTTCGGAAATGAGTTCCAGAAATAGCTCGGAATCCAGACTAGCTGCCGAAGTCTTAGCCAGCTTGGATAGCTAGAGCACTGAGTCCAAAGGTGGTCGTATCTATGGCAGCTCCGTTAGAAGTTGTCAAGGATCCACCAGGACCAGACAGAGAAGCTGTTCCACCTAGAACCGCTTGTTGGTCAAAAGCGGTAATACTGAGAGACTGCAAGCTAGCTGCACCACCAGCAACGATTTCTTGTTGCTCGTCATTTAGTTCTACAAATAATTCGTTAGACATGGATTTGACCTCAACTTGTACGCTATGTTTTTGGGTTCACTTAACTCGAAGCAGCTTTGTGAATTCCTCATGAATAAAATATAGATCGCTCCAAACTAAAAAAGCAAGCATAAAACCGCTTATTTACAAAAATAAATATATTTTATTTTGAGAAGGCAAAAACATAAACAAATCTCAAAAGCATTGCTTGGAGAAGCTTTTGAGATTTGTTTATGTTTCGCTTGAAGGAATTTTTTATTTCAAAATTTGCTGTGAGGTAGAAATAATTTTAGTATTTAAGGATTGAGCGGTGCCTTCAAAATAGATTTGGGTATTAATGTAGGTCGCTTGTTGCTTCGTTCTACTTACGGATGGCTCTAAGTAAGTTGTGCGTCAAGATCGAGATTGTTTTCAATGGTGGTAAGTTGCGCCGCGCGATTGGGCTTAACCCTACTCCGATCTTCTTGGATAATCAAAAAAATCCCACTGTCAAGACAAGCGGTAGCTTTCTCGTTCAAAGCCTTTGCAATTGTTGGGTGGGGTAAGGGGTTCAAAATAAAGCATGGATTTGAAAGAGGCTCAAAGTTAGCTAAAGATTGCATGTTAAACATTGTCTTGTTCGGCAAGTGACTATTTATATACAAAAGGAACACTATCGAACTTCCCCCTAGTCCCAAACGGCGATCGCACAAGTTGATTGCTAGGCGAATCACACGTAATCGTATTGATGGAAATTGAATTTCATCTTTGTATTAACCCCACCAGACTGCACACTATCATCGTTTAGAAGAAGGGTACGTGACGGGGATCACAAGGCTGTTTGAAGTGCTAAAAGGGTTGCAGTTAAACAACTTGGGCAGCTCAAGCAAGCCAATGAATGAGGTGAGAGGCGGTATGCCTGCTCTAGAACCATCAGTACGCGAGATGGATGTACGCATCAAAAAAAGCCATCGCAAGACTCCTGCATGGTATTAACCTATGCATTCAACGTATATTGCAATCCTAGAAAACAAAGATGGTGAACTTGTGAGGGAGAAGTACTACTTACAACTTGCAGGTAATTCTTTGAAACACACGAAACATACCATGTCTAAAGATGTAGACATAGTAAGCCCTGCGGCATCAAGAACGGATTTTTCAGTCCTGAACTCGTTGTCGCTTCAGACAGAGCAACTTGTTAAAAAGTTTCCATCGTATATATGAGAGCCGATATGGTTTATCGGTGGTTTTTGAAAATACATACAATGTCTTCCTTACTCAGCGACCTAGCTCACATCTTTTTTGAGATGCCGATCAATTTTTTCTGTGCGCTGACATGTTCGGAGTGCCGAACAGGTGCAGCCGACCGAAAAATCACTGGCAGAAAGCAGGAATGACCCAATATTACTTTAAAGATGGTTTTGAAAAATGTTGATTGATATAAGAAAAATGCAAACCCTCTCATTGAGATGATTTACAATACCCCTTACCCCCCACAATGTATAAAACATTGTCTGCTTATGTGTTCTATAATACAACGTTTTATCAAATGGTCAATAGCGATCGCTCTACCCTGGTAGAACTGTAATGGCAAATTACATAAGCATTAGAGGCGTTGAATGGCGAAGTTTTACAATCTTTTAACGATTGATTCGGCTGCTCTCTTAAAAATCTTTGTTCTTACTTTCTTCAAAACGCAAGCTTTTGAAAAAGCTCGGTAATAGCAAGCGCAAACCCAGGCACAACCTCTTCTCCATCAAGGGCATCGATTGATTTGAGCAGGCGATCGGGTTCTCGAGCAGAGCGATAGACCAGCACGTAATGTTCTTTAGGATTAATCACCCACACCAAACGCGCCCCATTCTCAAAATATTCCACCAGCTTGTTGTGTATTTCTTCAACTGTGTTGTTAGGGGCTTAGTGGTGCAGAAAACTTTTTGAGCTTCGATTGAGTGGAGCATTTGGCTCTAAATAAAGCCCTGAAACCTTTATTTTGCGTTGTCGATCAGCAATATTCTCAACAAAGGCAATTTTTTGACAATTATTGCCCTATAAGGGTTTCACGAGTTTTCTGCACCACCAAGTGTTAGGGGACAAGATTTCTACGGCTAAGTCCGGTGCACCGTCCAGAAATCCATCGGGGAGATCGTCTAGTCCTTGAAGTCGTTCTTTGGCAACAAAGGAAACATCCGGCGATCGCTTGTTGCCATTTTTCATTTTGAAGGCCGTGCTGGAATCCATTAAAGCTCCCAGCTTTTGAGATGAAACACACTTACATAGAGCTGCACTCAAGATTATGGCAACATAACCATGTTTTGCGCCGGAATTTCCCATATCAATCAATTCTCCATTGACCAGTTCGTAGCGATGACCATCCCGAGGCAGTGCCATAAACTCGGCATCAGTCCACACTTTCTTTTCAGGTTGTTCGAGGGAGGGTTTCTCCGTGAATGATTGTGTCAGCACAGACATAGAGGACTCCTTGGGCAGGGGTATGTAACAGTATCTCTAGCACAGTGGCTCACAGAAGCGATCGCTTCAGAGTATTATCCTAACGGGTTTGGCTGGAGACCCCATTTCATCACTTTGAGCTTGACTTAAGAAGTGTTTTAGGGTGGGACTTGATGTAGAATGCCTGAGATGATTGGTGGACAATGCTTTTAGTCTTGGAGGCGCTGAGATCCTGGAAGACTGGTCATTCAAAGCTTTGAGTCGTTTATTCCGTCCGATCGCCCCGAAACACCGATAGAGCCTGTTTTTAAGTCCTATGGTTGGTTATCTCATTTCTCTTGCCATTTCGATCGCCACCTATGCCCTTTTTAGCCTAGGTCTGAATTTACAGTGGGGTTTTACGGGGCTCATCAATTTTGGCCATATCGCCTTTATGACCCTTGGGGCTTACACCACGGTATTGTTGAGTGAAAAAGGGGTGCCCCTAATCATTGCAGCCCTTGCGGGTGGTTTATTAGCAGCTTTTTTAGGATTGTTGATTGGCTTATCTACCTACGTCTGCGGGAAGATTATCTGGCGATCGTCACAATTGGGGTGTCGGAAGTGGTGCGTTTGGTTGCCACTAATGAAGAAAAGCTCACCAACGGAACCCGAGGTGTGGTGGGGTTTCCGCTGCCCTTGAATGATGGAGACTTGAATGTTGTTCTGAAGGCGGGGATGAGTGGCATTCTGACTGTCATTGTGGGCCTCAGTGTGTGGCAGCTTTGGCAGTGGCTGAGTCAATTACCCCAAGGCGATCGCTTAAAATCCCGCAACCGCAAGGTTTTATTGTTTTCAGGCTATGTAGTTTGCTTAGCCCTCCTGACGTTAAGTCTTTGGTTGGGGTTGAGCGTTGACTCAATATTTTTGATTATTGCGATCGTGCCTCTTGCTTTAGGAATTGGAATCCCTTACTTCGGATTAGAAAATTCCTTGGCGCAAATCAAAAAACAATCCTGGAATACTCATCTGGCTCTAGGTGCTTCAACCCTTGCCTTTGGTTTGATTGGGATGATTTACTGGGCTAACCTTGTGGGTTTGTGGGATAACTACAACTACAAAGCAGGTTTATTGTGGCTATTAATTGTTGCAGTTGCGCTCGTTTTTTGGCGGCTGCAAGCGCTCGTCAGTTCGCCATGGGGACGTGTTTTGAAGGCGATTCGCGAAGATGAGGAAGTGGCAAGGGCTTTGGGTAAAAACGTGTTTCGTTATAAACTGCAATCCCTCCTGATAGGAGGTGCGATCGCAGGGATTGCTGGGGCTTTCTATGCATGGCAGCTTACGTTTATTAACCCCGATGGCTTTGTTCCCCTCGTGACTTTTAATGCTTGGATTATAGTGGTACTAGGGGGTTCGGGAAATAACGTCGGTACTCTTTTAGGGGCAGCTATTTTTTGGGCCTATGATGCGGTA
>JAAURS010000233.1 GCA_012032135.1 Acaryochloridaceae cyanobacterium RU_4_10
CCCGCTGCTTGCAGCGAAAAAATCAAACTGCAACCCAAACCTGTGGTTTGGAAGCAGATCCTCT
Source organism: Acaryochloridaceae cyanobacterium RU_4_10 (assembly GCA_012032135.1). GTDB lineage: Bacteria > Cyanobacteriota > Cyanobacteriia > Thermosynechococcales > Thermosynechococcaceae > JAAURS01. The sequence goes on from JAAURS010000233.1 coordinate 65, forward strand.
TTCATCCCCCACCTGCTTGCAGCGGGGTTCTTGATTGGCTCTGTAAAACTGTCCGGACTATTGTAACCCAATACCCTTGTCAAGACAGCAACTTACCTCTATAAAAAGCATCGACCGATGGATGAGGAGTAGGCGAACTTGTATTTGCTGTTCTGCAGTGTTGCTGCGTCACATCCGCTCTAGAAGTCTTTGCTGGTATTGTATCTACTGTCGCTTAGAGATACCTTTTGTATAAATAAGGCTCAAAAAAGCAACAAAATTTGAACTTTATTATATGTGTTTTATCGTTTAGTTTTGTTCTCCTCAATTTAATAGGTGAAGGAGTATAAGGTTTACCATGTTTTTCCCTGAACTAACAGTTGATGATTGGATGCTACTCAATCGATTCCGGCTCGATCGCCTGCGTAGCCTTTTTGCTCAAAGTTTGTTGCAATGTCTTGTATATGTCGATCGCCATCATCGATTAGCCATTCATTGTTCAGAGCCATGGATAGTTGATTCTTTACTAACTGACCTGGAAGAATTATGCGATTACGCGTGGTTAATTCTGGGTGTCAAAACAATCGTATTTTTGTTTGCTCAAGAAGAAATCTGCTGTGTCAGATATAGCAGTTTTGATGCCTCTGTTCATATGCTTTTATAGTAAATTTTACGTCTTAAAAACGGATTCTACTCTGTCGATATAGATATTGCATTTTTTCAATCTCTTTTTTTATACTTGGCAGATTTTTTAGTACCGATTGTTTTTATGGGTAAGATATTTTATTTCTAAAGTGATAAAAAGCTTTGTGCCTCCAAAGGTAGCTTTCAATTTTTAGGTAAAATCATTGTTAAAGATCGCCTAAGGATACTTTTTATGCAGCAGTCCTTCTACAACCTCGATCGTCCAAAAACAAATCTTGAGAGACTGCTGATACTAACAAGCCTTCTAGCATTATCAATTTCTGGATGTGGCTCTGCGCCAAAAGAAGTGGCGGATGCCCAAACAAGGCAAGGGGGACAGCAAGATCGAAGACCAGCATCTGTAGATGTGGCCGTAGCCCGCACTGCATCACTACAAAGTGGCCTTGAGTATGTGGGAACAACGCAGCCCTACCGCCAAGTTTCCCTCCGCACTCAAGTAGAAGGTCAGCTTTTGAGTTTGCGGGTGGATGTAGGCGATCCTGTATCGCAAGGACAGGTCCTCGCTCAACTGGATGATAAAGTTCTCCGCACGGCAGTCCTTGAGGCTACAGCAGAAGTTGCAGCCTTAGAGTCTGAAGTCGCTCAAGCGCAGACCCAGGTGAGTGATGGGCTCAGACAAGTCGAGTCCGCCCGAGTCCAGTTTCAACAAGCTCAAGCAGACGCAGCGCGATTGGAAAAGCTTTATAGAGCTGGAGCGATCGCCCAGCAGGAGGCAGAGCAGGCTCGGACCAACGCGCGCACAAATCAGCAAGCATTGCGCTCAGCACAGGAAGTGGTTCGGACCCGCCAGCAGGCCGTCAAGGCAGCCAAACGACGAGTTACGGCTCAGCAGGCTGTTATTGCCCGCGAACGAGAGCGCCAGTCCTATACAACACTGACCTCTCCTGTTACAGGGATTGTGACGGAGCGAGTATCAGAACCTGGAAACTTGGCACAGGCAGGCAGTGAAGTTTTAAAGCTGGGTGATTTCAGTCAGGTCAAAGTATCCGTTCAGGTTTCCGAGCTGGAACTCAGCAAGATTCGAGCGCGTCAATCCGTACAGGTCAGGCTAGATGCATTTCCAAAGGACGTTTTTAGAGGTCAGGTCAGTCGCATCTCCCCCGTCGCAGATTCAACCGCGAGGCTAGTGCCTGTTGAAGTCACAATGCCTAACGTTGGACGACGCATCGGCAGTGGATTATTAGCGCGGGTCAATTTTGGCCAACAGACAGCCAATACGATTGGGGTGCCAGAATCGGCGTTTCAAACAAACCGCAAGCGCGGAGCGCGGCAAAATAGTAGTAATGCTTCTTCCGATCGCGAACCATCGCAGCGTCAGGCCGGAATTCTCTACGTCCTTAAAGGTTCGGATAAGCAGGCTAAAGTAACCGCTCGGAATGTCACTTTAGGCCGACGTCAGGACGGACAGGTAGAGGTGTTGACGGGGTTGAATCCTGGCGATCGCTTTGTGACCCGCAGCAGTAAGCCCCTCAAGGATGGCGATCCGGTTCAATTGAGCATTTTGTCAGAGCCATCAAAACCTTCAAAGCGATCGTAACTTTCTAGCGTTACCTCCAGAAATCGTCTCTCCAGTTCCTCATCCCCCCATATCCCATGACACAAGACACAAAACCTACGGGCTTTAGCTTGAGTGCTCTTGCCATTCGCCGCCATATTGGGACATTAATGTTGACCTTAGCCGTCATTGCGATTGGGGTGTTTTTTATTTCAACCCTTCAGGTCGATCTGCTCCCCTCTATTACCTATCCTCGCATTGGAGTCAGGGTAGATGCCCCTGGAATTTCCCCAGACGTAGCAGTAGATGAAGTCACAAAACCCCTTGAGGAAGCCCTATCTGCAACCGAAGGGGTCGTGCAGGTGTACTCTCAAACACGGGAAGGACAGGTAAGTCTCGACCTATTTTTTGAACCAGGCGGTAATATCGACCAAGCGCTCAATGATGCAACGGCAACCTTCAACCGTGCCAGAAGTCAGCTTCCAGACACGATTGAAGAACCGCGCTTATTTAAGGTCGATCCCTCCCAACTCCCCATTTACGAGTTTGCGCTGACATCGCCCGCACTAAAGCTTTCGGATCTGCGTATTTTTGCCGAGGAGGAACTGGCTCGGGAGCTGGGTGTGGTCTCAGGCGTTGCCGCCGTGGATGTATCCGGTGGTGTGGATGAAGAGGTCCGGGTCTTGGTCGATCTGGATCGGCTCCAAGCTCAAGGCGTTGGACTCAATGCCGTTGTGGATGAACTCGCCGCAACCAATCAGGATGTTTCGGGAGGCCGGATTCTCGGCCAAAATTCTGAGCCGCTAACGCGTGCCATTGGAAGATTTCAAACTGCGGCTGAGATTGAAAATCTCTCCTTTCAGGTTGGAGGTGGCACCCCTACAACGAGTATCAATACTTCCCCTACGACTGGCACTGCTACTCCCTCTACAACCCCCCCACCCCCATCCCAACGGGTTTACCTTAGAGACTTTGCGCGGGTGATTGATGGAACCCAACAGCAGCGGGTCTTTGTAAATTTAAATGGGCAACCCGCTGTCAAAGTCAGCATTCAAAAGCAACCAGATGCCAATACCATTGCTGTGGTTACGGCGGTCAAACAGCGGGTAGAACAACTGCGTCAGGCTCAAACCATCCCAGAATCAATGAAGTTGTTACCTACGTTGGATGAGTCTATCTTTATTCAAAACGCAATTTCCAATGTCACAACCTCAGGATTAGTGGGGACTGCATTGGCCGCGATCGCCGTCCTCCTTTTCCTGGGCTCGCTGCGTCAGACGTTTATCATCGTGTTGTCTATTCCGCTTGCTACCCTTGTCGCTATTATTTTGATGGGCGTGTTTGGGCTATCCCTCAATGTGTTTAGTTTAGGGGGACTGGCGTTAGGGGTGGGCATTGTGGTGGACAACTCCATTGTGATGCTAGAGGCGATCGCCGAAGGCGCGGGCATGACGCCTGGCAGGGATACTCAATCGCAGCTTGGGTTAAACTCACTCATCCAGCGCTCCATCCAGAGCAGTCAGGAAGTAGAATCTGCGCTGCTGGCCTCTACAAGCACCAATTTGGTGGCAGTGCTTCCATTTCTCTTGATTGGTGGCTTTATTGCACTTTTGTTTAACGAGCTAATTTTAACCATTAGCTTTGCCGTTGCCGCCTCTATTTTAATTGCGGTCACCGTCGTGCCCATGATGACCTCACGGCTATTGGCCATCCCTTGGTCGAGCAATGTGGGTCAGTTTTGGGTTTTCCGTCAGTTCAGCCGCCGTTTTGAGGATGCCCAGTATGGCTATGCAAGCTTTCTTGAATGGGTGTTAGGCAAGCGTTGGCTCGTCATTGGACTCATTGTTTTGGTCTTCAGTACCAGCAGTCTTTGGATGGTCGGTCAAATTCCTCAGGAAATTTTGCCCCGTATCAACACGGGGCAGGCTAACTTAAATGCCCAGTTCCCACCCGGTACCCCCCTTGCGACAAGCCGCAAGGTGATGGCGGCAACGGACAAGCTGTTGCGACAGCAGCCCGAAACGGAATACGTCTTTACCACCGTTGGCGGATCGTTGTTTGGCAACAGTACCACTGAAAACGCTCTCCGCAGTTCTAGCACCATTACGCTCAAGCCAGGAACTGACGTCGAAGCTTTTGCCGAGAAGATGAAGAAGGCGTTTCTGAAGCTAAATCTGGTAGATATCCGCCTGCGCATTAGTCCCGGTCAGGTCCGAGGGCTCATTTTAAATAACTCTCCGGTGAGAGGAGCAGAGGTAGATGTCATGCTTCAGGGTGCGGATAGTCAAATCCTAGAGCAGGCAGGTCAGGAAGTTTTGCAGGCACTGGAGGAACGAGCAACATTGACGAGTTTTCGTCCAGATGCGGATTCCAGACAGCCAGAAATACAGATTCGTCCAGATCGCGAGCGAATAGCCGCCCTCAACCTCAATACCCAATCCATTGGCGCAACCCTAGAAACGGCTATCCAGGGTACGGTTGCGACGCAGCTTCAACGGGGAAATCGCTTAGTAGATGTGCGACTAGAACTGGATGAAGCTTCGATCCAGCGACCCTCCCAGCTCGAGCGTCTGCCCCTCTTTGTGGAAGGGAACCGTCAAGTTCGCCTGGGAGAAGTTGCTCGCATTGAAGCGGGCCAAGCTCCGGGCCAAATTCAGCGGATTAACCAGCGGCAGGTGTTTTTAATTGCAGGCAACCTGAATGAAGGGGCCAGCCTAGGTCGCGCGCTCGCTCAAGTCAATGAAGTGATCGGCAGCTTGAGTTTGCCTGAAGGGGTTAGCTTGCTGCCCAGTGCGGCATCCCAGAGCAATCGCCAACTTCAAGGAACGCTGCCAGTTTTAGGCGGTTTGGCTGCATTTTTAGTCTTTGTGGTCATGGCGGTGCAGTACAACTCTCTTTTAGATCCCCTGGTTATTATGTTTACGATTCCGCTGGCTTTGGCGGGGGGTATTTTAGGTCTATACGTAACCCAAACGGCGATCGGGGCAACCGTCATTGTGGGGAGCAGTGTTGCTGGTGGGTATTGTGGTCAACAATGCCATCATTATGATTGAATTGGCAAACCAAGTCAGGGAGCGAGAGGAGTGCAGTCGCCGTCTTGCCATCCTTAAAGCCGCACCTCAGCGCCTCCGCCCAATTTTAATGACCACAATCACGACGGTGTTGGGGATGTTTCCTTTAGCGCTAGGGGTGGGACAAGGCGGAGAATTTTTACAACCTTTGGGGGTAGTTGTATTCTCTGGCTTATCTCTAGCAACGGTTTTAACGCTCTTTATCATTCCCTGTTTCTATTTGCTAATTCACGATCTATTTAATACCAATTCTTCATATTCCCACCACAGATAGTGTCTCAAGGATGGAAGATCTATCTGTCAACGAAGCAATCCCACCTAGCGTCATTTTGTTGAGTCTGTGCGTGACTAAGGCATTGCGTTTGCTAGCGGGACGTTGTGCCGATCGAACAGATTAAACCGAGTTTATAAGGGAACAGAGAAAAGCTTTGTTCCCTTTATTGCACGCTCGAGTATGAAAATGCGATCGCTAGTTAAGCAATGCAATTTCCTCAGGCTCCAACTCTTGAAACAAAGCAGTACTCAAATACCGTTCTCCATAGCTGGGTTGTACTACCACAATTAAACGTCCGGCATTTTCTGGACGTTTTGCAACCTGAATGGCGGCCCATAATGCTGCACCAGAAGAAATACCAGACAATAACCCTTCCTCACGAGCTAACCGACGTGCATAATCGATCGCATCTTCATCACTGACCTGAATCACTTCATCAATCAATTCTTGTCGCAATACTTTGGGCACAAATCCTGCCCCAATGCCCTGAATTTTGTGAGGACCCGCTTTCCCGCCGGAAAGGATATGGCTGTTGGTGGGCTCAACGGCGATCGCCTGAAAGCTGGGTTTGCGCTGCTTCAGAACTTCTGTTATCCCAGTGATCGTACCTCCGGTCCCTACTCCAGAGATTAAAATATCAACCTGTCCATCCGTATCCGTCCAGATTTCCTCAGCCGTGGTTGTTTGATGGGCCTTAGGATTTGCAGGGTTTTCAAACTGCTGTAACACAAAAGCATCCGGCGTTGAATTGACAATTTCCTGAGCCCGCAGGATGGCTCCTTTCATGCCCTCAATTCCGGGCGTCAATTCTAGCTGCGCCCCATAGCCTCTGAGCATAACTCGACGTTCTAAGCTCATAGTATCCGGCATGGTCAAAATTAAACGATAGCCTTTTGCCGCAGCAACCATTGCCAAAGCAATTCCTGTATTGCCAGAAGTCGGCTCCACTAAAATTGTTTTGCCAGGATGAATGAGCCCTGCCTCCTCTGCGGCCTGGATGAGACTAATCCCAATCCGGTCTTTCACAGAAGAAGAAGGATTCATACTTTCCAGCTTCACTACAATCTGGGCAATGCAACCCTCTTCCTGAGGAATTCGGTTGAGCTGGACCAGGGGAGTGCGTCCAATCAATTCCGTAATATCGCGGGCGATTCGCATCTGAGGTACTCCTAGAAAGCTAGTAGAATTTTAGTTGCAGGGTCTGCTGTTTGAGACTTGTTCAGGGGTCAGCAGAATTAAAATATTTCAATTTAAGTATAAATGTTTTATAATTCAAAAACAATTTAATTTGAGTTCATTTGTAATTCGAAGTCACTTCTGCCGATCATCTTTTTTGTGCAGGATAGGTCCCCTTATGCCTAACGTTGTTCAGTCCACCTCACTGTATGGATCTGTAAAGCTAGAAAAGAAATTTTCAGCTCGGACGATGGTTCCCTGCACGGATTCTAGTCTTTTTAGAATTGCACGAGGTGCAGTCAGAACCTTGACCTATTTGGATGATGGAACCCCTGTTGTATTGGGCGTGTGGAATACCGATGATACGGTTGGGGGAATGCTCTCTCACGTCAAGCCTTACTTTATCGAGTGCTTGACGACTGTTGAAGGAACACTTTTTGTCCCAGACCATTCCTTGTTGACGAGTTATATGAAATCTCATCTTCAGCAAATTGAAGAGCTGACACTCATCCGCAGCCATAAGACCATTGAACTCAGAGTAATTAAAGTCCTTTCTTGGTTGTCTCGTAAGTTTGGAGAAGATAAAGAACAAGGTCAGCTCATCAATTTAAGGCTCACGCATCAAGATTTAGCCGATCTATTAGGGACTACACGCGTAACCATGACCCGAACCTTAGGCCAACTGGAAGCACAAGGTCTGATTCAGAAACTATCTTTAGGGCGAATTATTTTACGAGAGTCAGACACATGGTTCTATGAGATTTGAGAGTTCTGGAACATTTTAGATGTAGTACTCTGGTTCAACAACGGTCTCAGCAAATTCCTTCGCGGCCTTCGGTCTGACGAAGACATTTTGACCGAGTTCGAGCGCTAGTTCGCCATACTGCTCGCGGGTTAAATGAGCATTGACCAATCGGTTGTCAGGCAGAAGTAGTTCGATTTGAATTTCCCAGCCTAAATGAATCACGCGCTCGACCTTGGCTGCTACGGCAGAATCCTGGACGGACTCTGGGTGCGGCGCGATCGCTGAACTTCAAT
>JAAURS010000234.1 GCA_012032135.1 Acaryochloridaceae cyanobacterium RU_4_10
GGAGTTCCGAATGACACTCTGTCATGGCACAATTGAGGTGATAAAAATTCTAGAGAGTCTGATTCTAAACCGTTTCAGGCTCTCTTTCCTCGTTTTTAATGCTTCCTCATGAATAATCCAGGCTAAACGAAGGTTAACCTCTCGTAAACGGGAAACATTCTGTGCTCTAGTTTGTGTATCGGGAATAGTGCGCTGATTGGTCATGTCAAATCCCAAGATCTTCGAGAAGAGAGCTTTGCCATCGTTTCCTAATCATAAGTCGTTGTGAGCAATCCCTATCAACTCAGCCGCCACCGTTAGCTAACGTAAGCGCTATCGTGAGAGCTGAGGTGTTGCTCCCCAGCAGTTCGTGAAAGATTTCTACAGGCGACCAACCCCAGGCGATCGCCCTTGAAGCGGATCGGGTCTATCTCCATGCCTGTGAAGATATCTTTCTAATTCAACCGCTGCGATCGCCTGTTGGCCTCTTGTCCGGCGATCGTCTGGGATCTTGGCATTTCCGTCGCTGGCCCGATATGGATTGTCACGTCATTAGCCCAACCATTCAGCTCAATCCCTTATCCAAAGCATAACTTAACCTAAATCAAACCTTATTTTCTTTTTAATGCCCTCCTTACCTCAATCCCATTAAGTAAAGAAGGCTTGTATGGATGAACTTGTTTTTCTGTTAAGCAGCCAGATGGCTTCAGATGCCGCAAGTCACAACCAGAAGGCATTTTGGATCTCATGGGATAAGTTAAGTGTCGTCTTATTCCACCCAATATCTACACATTAACGGGTCAATCCTGGTTTGTTTCTGAAAGAATCCGAAATGTTCAAGCCCTCATCCTAAAACTTCAAGGGCTCAACATAAATGTGGCAACTTGCAACAGGACTTTTCTGGACCAGTGTAGGCTTAGTCATATTTCAATTTCTTCCAGATTCTCTCCCTAAAAAGTTTGGGCGTCTGCTCTATTGGGTAGGAGTACCATTACAAGTTCTTGCCCTAGCACATAGTTCAGATTTTGCAAACGCCCCTTGGCTCCCACCTTTAATTGTGGTTGTGGTATTGGTTCTTGGACTGTTGACCTCTATACTTTGCTTAAGAGGACTGAAACAAGCTAGAAGCACTTGTTTAGAAGCTCAACGGTCTCAAGCAATTCTCGCTGCTGACGTAGCCTTTCTCATTACCCCTCAAACCTCAACCGCTCGCTTTAATTCACTGCTCATCGGAATCTTCAGTAGCGCATGGCCAAAGTATCGTCCATCTCGCGGGAGCTTCATTCTTTCGTCAATGCTGGGCAATACTATCTTCATCGGATTGGCCATCATCCCCTCTCTAGTCAATCCTAGTTATCTAGGCTGGATCATTCTGTATGGCGTTGCTCACTATCTTCTAGGCAGCTACGGTGTGGGCGTTTTTCTAGCAAGTTATTTCGGCCAAAATCGTCAAAACAACCATTGGTCCATTCAATGTCGAGATGTGTTAACCGTTCCTGCTTTATGGGCCTTTGCGATCGGTCTCATGAGCCAGCCGATTCACTATCCAGACATCATGAATTGGGGATTACAACTGGCTCGACTGACAGGCGTCCCAGCCGTTTTTGTTCTTTTAGGGATGCAGTTGGGCAAATTCCGTGGCGTGCAAGGCTTACAAACCGCGCTTGTTCCTGCCAGTATTAAAATGCTGGTGCTCCCACTGGTTGCTGGATTGGGATTGACTTTGTTTGGTTTGCATGGAGATGCAAGGCTGACCTTGGTGTTGATGGCAGGAATGCCGACTAATTCAGCCAACCTCATCCTCGCTGAAGAATATAACCTAGACCGTCAACTTGCGGCGGGCAGTATTTTACTCAGCACACTCGGGCTACCCCTTTTGCTACCCCTTTGGGTTAATCTTTTCCGGTAATTGTCTTAAGCTTCAACGGCTTAAAATCATATCCAGTCCCAGAGACTTTTCCAGGCACAACTTTCACAAGCGTTCCCGCTTTATTGCGATCGCCAGTGGGTAAAAACTGGACCACACCAGTAGCTCCTTTTACAGAGAACCCAGGAGTAGAGAGGACTTTTTGCAATCCCTGCCGACTTAAAGCTATCTTCAATCCAGCGGTTATTGCTGTTGTTGCATCATAGGCCATTGCGGTCCGCCAGTTCCCTGGACCTCCCCAAAATTTTCGAGCATCTTTCAAATAGGTACTGTCAATCTCGGCAGAAGGATCCCAAGGGGCCTCCATTATCACACCATTTGCTGCTTCCATTCCCTGCTGCAGAGTTTCGAATGTGTACATAGAATGACTGGCAACAATAGAGAGTCGTCCTTGATTTGTTTGCATCACTGCAATCGCCTTTTTTAATTGCTCAACGCCTGGTGCTAGCAATAAGCTCGTTGCGCCATCGCTCGTGGCCTGAGAAACAACGTCGTCTGGATTAAAATCAGGAGCTGAGAAATTGCAAACTGTACGAGTAATCTGTCCACCTAAGACATAAACAGTAGACTCAAAATCCTCTCGAAAAGACTTACTCGCCCGCGATTTAGAATCCGAACAAATCGCAAATTTTTTATTTCTTGCTACTTGGAATGAATACTTGGCCAAAGCATCCGCAAAAACACGACTACTAGGAGTTGTCCTAAAAATAAATTTACCAATTCCCGTTAAATCCCTAGAGTAACTCGTGGGGGAAATCATCACAACCCCCTTATTATCATAAACTGGTGCCACTGCAACCGAGACGTCGCTTGACTGATGACCAATGACAGCTACAAGACTTGAGTCGTCAGCCAATTTAACAGCGAGGGCCTTTCCAATCTCTGGATTGTTTTCATCATTGGCAATCAAAACTTGGAGTGATTTGCCCTGAATTTCATGCTCCTGGTTCACCTTGTCTTGCGCTTGTGCAACTCCTCTTAAAATTTCTTTCGCTACATTAACATTGCTACCAATGGGCACACTAACAACAACTTTAACAAAATTGCCATTCGATACAGCTCTCGCATTATTAAGATAAATCAATGCTTCTGGATCGTTCCGGTTATCTTTAAGTGAGGACCTGAATGCCGAGATCGCCTCTTCAAATTGTCCAGCCTTAAATTTTTCAACTCCTGCCTCTTTGAATGGGCTATTATCTACGGACACCAAAATCTTTTCGCCTAAGCTGACACGCTTATCTAAAGAAGCGTTTTTGCTAAAATTAGCAAACCAAGGCAGAGAAAGCTTTGGAAAATTCCAGGAATCCGGTAAATGCTGAGGCTTCGATGGCAACCTAGGAGACACTGAAGCAGGAGAAACGGGGAACCTTGTAGCTCTCAAATTTGACTGACTTTCATGATTGCCCAACCAGTAAATCAGCGGACCAATTAAGCTAAAAATCACACAAGTGGAGGCAAGAATAGCCTGTTTTGGACTCGCATGCATCAATTTCAACTCCCCCATCATCACAAAAAATCAACACCAAGATAAAACAGTTCAAAGAATTATTTTAAGAACACAAAATTTCAAATACTCTCTGATATAGGTGCATCTTGTCAGTACATCTAAAAACACGGGATTATCATCTTACCTCTGTCCTCAACCCTTGGCAACCTAAAATGACTGACTTTTTTAGCATTGCCTCAGAAAAGTTTTGACCAATAGAGGTTGGAGCATCAAGGCGATGCAGACAAAAATTATTCTTCTTCAATGACAGAATCTTCTGACAATACCTGCCAACTCAATCCGTGATTTTTAGCCTTGTCTTGTAAATGCTTGGCAAAATCCTCTATCAACCGATCGTCGCGACGAGGCGTCATGATATCAATCTCAAGGGCAGTTCGATCTCCCTTGCCAATCGATTCCATGCTTTGGCTTTGGATGCCATTGAGCATAATAGCTTTGCCACTCATGAAGTGAAGCAACAAGTCTCGGACAACCATTTCATCTAGGCGATCGCAAACCAAACTGCAACGATAGTAGGTATTAGACTCCCCCAGCTTCTGTGGTTTAAACTTAATCTGCTCAATTAACGGTCGCAAAATCAAATTGGCCACCACCACCGCAGCAGAGCCTACATAGGCTTGGAACAAAAATCCCCCACCCGTAAGCGTACCCACCGCAGCAGCGCACCAAAGGGTGGCCGCAGTATTTAATCCCTTAATGCTAGCTCCATCGCGCAGAATAATACCGCCACCCAAAAAACCAATCCCTGAGACCACTTGTGCTGCCATCCTCGTTGGGCTCGTATCCCCTGGCGTCATCACAGACATCATCACAAACATTGAAGAGCCCATACAGACCAAAACATTCGTTTTGAGAACTGCCTTCGTTTGTCGCCATTGCCGTTCGATCCCAATTGCCCACCCAAAAAAGCGCAACCCCCAAACGAAGGCTGAAATCAATCCAAGTCATTCAACATCCCATAACAGTGGCGTATAAATTGTGACGCAAGCAGGTTAAGAATTACTTAACCTTTGTCAGAGAATAATTAAGACCACATGTGACGTTTCAGACAAGCGGCGCTACAATTCGTGGCGATGGCATAACTCCTGCTATCGTAAAGTTCAAAACTCAGCGCAGGGATTTCTTGAAGGTCGCACCGCATGACGGACACATTTTCTGATACCCGAGTGGTTTCAATTTTAGATCGGCGCAAACAACTCAAGCATCAACGTCGTTCCCAATTTTTAATCTCAGGTTGGCGAACTTGCGCGATTTTAAGTTTTGCAGTGGGTTTGGGATGGTTATTTAGCAAACCGGAATGGCAATTGCGTAAAACAGACCAAGTTCAAGTCCTGGGCAACAATCAAATTTCTGCCCAAACTCTGCAAACCTTTTTGCCACTTTCATTCCCCACATCTTTATTAAGGGTAAAACCGGGAGACATTAAATCTTCTCTGGAAAAATATACCCATGCAGATCAGGTATCCGTCAAACGTCAACTGTTCCCGCCCCACGTGGCCATTCAAATCCAAGAACGTCCCCCTGTTGCCCTAACCACCTGTCAACAATGTGTCTTGGTTGCCAACTGGGTGGAGGGACAACCCATCACCGTTGGGCCTGCAAACCTTTGGCTTTTGGACTCCCAAGGCATTCCCTTGCCCTATGAAAGTTATCCCAAACTGAGACAATTGAGTAAAATTCCCAATCTTGCGGCAGCCCATTACCTTAAACCACTGGATGCAAAAACGGTTAAAAAAACTTTCACTTAAAAAACTTCCCGCCAACACTACATTAGTTGCTCTCGATCCCAACATTCAGAAACAATGGCAAAACGCATTTAAGGCTATTCATAGTAGCCCTTTGAAAATTCAGGAGTTAGATTGGCAAAATCCAAACGACTTACAGCTCAAAACCGAACTCGGGACAGTGCGTTTAGGACCGTTGAGTGCCAAAATCTCAGACCAGCTCAAAGCCCTGGATAAAATGCGCGCGCTCCCTCAGACCGTCGATCTTAGAAAAATCAAATCAATCGATCTTGAAAATCCAGAGAATCCAGTGGTCGAACTCAATCAATCAACACCCTCTCCAAAACCGCAAAAATCACCGTAATTTAGATCGAGATTCATAAGTGATTCTGTTAGTCCAATCCCACCAACTTCATATTTTGTGAACATCAGTCTGCTGCAATTGATTGGTTTTCAGATCAACTTGCCCTATAGTTGACATACTGAATCACGAGATTTCGATTTCTTAAGCGACCCAATGACGCCAGAAGATCAAAACCCCTTCAATCAACTAGAGGATCTCTTCGGTTCTCAAAATTCCGATCCTGAGACTCCCCAACCGTTCCGGGCAGTTCTCCAGGGCCAAGTCGCTATGATAGCAATAGTGGCATTAACATTGAGCGTGCAGCTATGTCTCATCAACCTATTGGCGGCGGATCGACCCGTGACAAAAAGTCCCCTGAGGGTCTTATTATTCCCCACGGTGCTGCCAATATTAAGGTGATTGGCGTTGGAGGTGGCGGCGGAAATGCGGTCAATCGCATGATTGCGAGTAACGTTGCGGGTGTTGAATTTTGGTCTATTAACACGGATGCTCAGGCTTTAGCCCAAGCTTCGTCGTTGAGACAACTCCAAGTAGGGCAAAAACTGACCCGAGGACTCGGTGCAGGGGGTAACCCCGCCATTGGGCAGAAAGCCGCTGAAGAATCTCGTGATGAGTTAGCAACGGCACTATCTGGTGCGGATTTGGTCTTTATCACTTGTGGCATGGGAGGCGGCACGGGGACGGGTGCCGCGCCAATCGTTGCAGAAATTGCCAAAGAAATGGGTGCCCTGACGGTAGGAGTTATTACGCGACCTTTCACCTTTGAGGGGCGTCGGAGAATGCATCAAGCGGAAGAGGGGATCGCTGCACTCCAAAGCCGAGTAGATACGCTAATCATCATTCCTAACGACAAGATTTTATCCGTGATTTCAGAGCAAACCCCCGTTCAAGAAGCGTTCCGCGTGGCGGATGATATTCTGCGTCAAGGGGTACAGGGGATTTCAGACATTATTAATATCCCAGGCTTAGTTAACGTTGATTTCGCGGATGTCCGTGCGGTAATGGCCGATGCAGGTTCCGCACTTATGGGTGTGGGGATCGCGTCAGGGAAGTCGCGGGCGAAGGAAGCTGCGATCGCAGCCATTGATTCTCCGCTGTTAGAGTCTTCTATCCGAGGTGCGAAAGGCGTTGTCTTTAATATTACGGGCGGAGCCGATCTGACCCTTCATGAAGTCAGCACCGCAGCGGATACCATTTATGACGTGGTGGACTCCAACGCTAATATTATTTTTGGGGCAGTGATTGATGAGGGTCGTCAAGGGGAGTTGCAAATCACGGTGATTGCAACTGGATTTACAGGGGAACCTACCCCAGTCACCTCAGCAGCCGCACATCGGACCACAGTTCAGCCCTCAAGCCCGCCTCCAACCACCCCTCCCAAAAAGATAAACCCACATCCCCAGATGGCAAAAGAGTTTTAGATATTCCTGAGTTCTTGCAACGACGCAGACCGGGCAACCAACCCTAGGTTTATTGTGGGCGGAATCCACTCATTTATATTTTTGTTTAGATTTTATTTGAATGATGTTGTTTGACTTCAATCCCATAAAAACCTGACAAGAGCGTTCAATCTCAGATCGAGAGTGTTAAGATTGCGGAGACGGTGCTTTGGGAATAAGTTGTGATCCATCCTGCAACACTGCCTCTACGGTCTTCTTTGCCTATCATTCCAGAAAATAACCGACTCAAAATCTTTTCTGGTTCTTCCAACCCCGCACTTTCTCAGGAATTAGCTCGATATCTAGGGGTAGATTTAGGTCCGATGGTTCGCAAGAGCTTTGCGGACGGCGAACTCTATGTCCAGATTCAAGAGTCGATTCGGGGTTGCGATGTTTATTTGATTCAACCCACCTGCAAGCCAGTCAACGATCACCTGATGGAATTGTTGATCATGATCGATGCCTGTCGCCGTGCTTCGGCCCGTCAGGTAACGGCAGTCATTCCCTATTATGGGTATGCTAGAGCGGATCGGAAAACTGCAGGGCGAGAATCTATTACAGCTAAGTTAGCAGCCAATCTGATCACCCAAGCTGGGGCCAGCCGTGTTTTAGCAATGGATTTACACTCGGCTCAAATCCAAGGGTATTTTGATATTCCGGTGGACCATGTTTATGGTTCGCCCAGCGTGCTGAAGTATTTGAAGCAAAAAGACTTACCCGATCTGGTGGTGGTTTCACCAGACGTGGGTGGGGTGGCCCGCGCCCGTGCGTTTGCGAAAAGCTTAATGACGCGCCGCTCGCCATTATTGATAAGCGCCGTCAGGCCCACAATGTA
>JAAURS010000235.1 GCA_012032135.1 Acaryochloridaceae cyanobacterium RU_4_10
CTGTTTACACCTTGGGGACCCGCATTGGGGATTTGTGGGCAATGTTTATTTTATGCTAGCCCTTCAGGAAAAAAATAAGGCTTGGCGCTGGCGGGGGATGGCTGGGGCGATACTTATGTGTTTTGTCTGTAAATCACGTCTAGCCCAACTTTGTATTGTCATCATTCCACTGCTAACTTCGGTATTGTCAGGATTGAGTCGTCCGCTCATACTGGTTGGCATGGGGTTTGTTAGTTTTTTAAGCGGTATTTTTTCGCCAATCTTATTGACCGCCCTTGATGACTATTGGGAGAATTTCAAGTCTGCCCGTGCGGGTTCAACTCGAGTGCGGATGGCCTTGAAGCGAATTGCCATTGACCGTTGGCAAAGGGAAGCGCCCCTCTGGGGACACGGTGTGGTTGAAGATGGGCCTCACATCGTAGAACATATGCCTATTGGTTCTCACCATACTTGGGCCGGAGTTTTATTTGTCAAAGGAATCGTGGGGTTCTTTGGCTTGGCAATTCCTATGGGTTGGAGTTTTGTAGAACTATGGCTGAAATCTTTAGACCCCAGACGTCCTACAGCAAAGGTGGGCCTCAGTATTGTGATGATTTTATTTCTCTATACGTTTGGCGAAAATTTAGAAATACTTGACTATCTCTACTGGCCTGGTTTGCTAATTATGGGCATTGCATTTCAGGAGAAAATCTCTTTAGTGGAGGCAAATGTTTAAAGAGGTTAACTCATGGATGTTGTTTTGATTCCAATGGCAGCACAAAAGCTTTAAGGCATCAAGCCTACAACAGTAGTTTTGTGCTAAACGCAGTGGGCCAGTTGTAGCAAGTGGCTCTATAGGGTTCCGTATGCAAATGTTCGTAGTAAACATTTTTAGGGATGCGTGACAGGGCTGAAAGCCTTGAAAAATTGTCAAGCCCCACAAAACCAGCATAGAGAATCCTGAAGAGCCTAGCAAGTTTAAAATCGAACAAACATTTCAATTCTGCAAAAAGCTTCGAGCCCCAGTACCATAGGAAATGGCGATTCGAGTGAAATTGGAAACCTCTGGTGCTTAAAACCCTCAAGGCCGACTTTGACATTATCTTTGAGCGCGATCCCGCTGCACGCAATGTGTTAGAGGTTCTTTTTTGTTATCCTGGCTTACAGGCGCTCTGGCTCCATCGTTTGGCCCACTTGCTGTTCTCTATTGGGTTACCTTTTATTCCTCGCTTGATGTCCCACATCAGCCGATTTATTACAGGTATTGAAATTCACCCCGGCGCTCAAATTGGCTGCTCGGTCTTCATCGATCACGGAATGGGCGTTGTCATCGGCGAAACGGCCATAATCGGGGATTATTGCTTGATCTATCAAGGTGTGACCTTGGGCGGAACGGGCAAAGAATCCGGCAAACGCCATCCCACGTTAGGCGAAAATGTGGTGATTGGTGCGGGTGCAAAGGTGTTGGGCAATATCCAACTGGGCAATAACGTGCGAATTGGAGCAGGTTCCGTTGTATTGCGGGATGTTCCGCATGATTGCACGGTTGTTGGCATTCCGGGACGCATCGTCTATCGCGAGGGCGCGAAGGTCAACCCCCTCGATCACGCCAGACTGCCAGACTCTGAAGCTCAAGCGATACGTTACTTGATGGATCGCATTGAGGTCTTAGAGCAAGAACTTCAGTCCCTCAGGAAAGAGACGGGGGTAAAAGAATGCGAAATTCTACACTTGGCTCATACGAGCTGCCGCCTGCGCGATCGCCCCATTGAATCTTTCTTGGACGGGGCAGATGGGGAATTGGATGCAGAGTCTTTGACAGGTGTATGACGGTTGACTCTGGGCTGTAATAATTTTATTCATTAGCGTAAAAATACGATCATGCGAATTTCTCTGAACTGGCTCCGGGAACTGGTAGCGTTGGATGGGTCTGCCCAAGAATTAGCGGAACGCTTAACCCTGGCTGGCTTTGAAGTAGAAGATATTGAAGATAGAAGCACTTGGGCGGATGGTGTGGTGGTGGGCAAAGTCTTGGTGCGTGACAAACATCCCAACGCGGACAAGCTCAGTGTCTGTCAAGTAGATATCGGTCAAGATGAACCTTCTACGATTGTCTGCGGTGCGCCCAACGTCCAGGCGGGGTTATTTGTGCCCGTGGCGACTTTGGGGACTTATTTGCCTAACGTGGACCTCAAAATTAAACCCGCGAAGTTGCGGGGCGTTCCTTCGGCGGGAATGATTTGTTCTTTGTCAGAATTGGGTTTGACAAAGGATTCGGAAGGGATTCATGTCTTTGACCCCAAGCAGCAATCTTTCAAAGTAGGGGATGATGTGCGCCCGTTGTTGGGTCTGGATGATGCCATTTTGGATCTGTCTTCAACGGCCAATCGTGCCGATGCGCTGAGTATGGTGGGCATTGCCCGTGAAGTAGCGGCTTTGCACGGAACCAGCCAGATTAATTTACCTAAAATTCCCAATCTCAAAATTCCGACCAAAGGCCCAGCGATCGCCATTGAAGTTAACGATGCCCAAGCTTGCCCTGCTTATATTGCAACGCGCTTAGACGGCATAAAAGTTGCGCCTTCACCGGAATGGCTCAAGCGTCATTTAGAAGCGGCAGGCACAAGGCCCATTAATAATGTGGTGGATATTACCAACTACATCTTGCTGGAATGGGGGCAACCGCTCCATGCTTTTGATGCCGATGCGCTCAGTGCTGTCGCGGGGGGAAGTTCTCTGACCCTGGGCGTGCGTTTTGCAAAGACAGGGGAAACGTTGAAGACCCTAGACGGACAAGCGCGATCGCTCTCTCCTCAAAACCTGCTCATCACTGCCAACGAGCATCCCATTGCCTTGGCTGGCGTGATGGGCGGAGAAGAAACCGAAGTCCGCGAAACCACAACCTCTATTGTTTTAGAGGCCGCACTCTTTAGTTCGATCGGTGTGCGGCGGTCTGCCCGCGCTCAAGGACTGCGATCGGAGGCGTCTACCCGTTACGAACGGGGTGTGAACGAAACCCAACTCGATCTCGCCTGCCGCCACGCCGTAGCCTTGTTGCAGGAATTGGTGGGTGGAAAACTGGTCGCTCAGAATATCGCAGATTCTCGGACCCCACAACAACGCAGTATTGAGCTGCGCTTGTCTCGGGTCAATCAATTGCTTGGACCTTTAGAAGGCCCTGATGATGATGAATCTTTGGAGGAACTGACGGGGGAACAAGTCACGCAGTTGCTAGAATCCTTAGGATTTATTCCAACCCCAACCGATAAAAGTGACGTTTGGAATGTGGAAGTCCCGCCTCACCGCCATCGTGACATTGAGCGGGAAATTGACCTGATTGAGGAAGTCGCGCGACTGCATGGCTATGATAAGTTCTGCGATACCTTACCCTCCAAGACAGAACCGGGTTACCCTTGCGCTGATGATGTCATCATCCGACAAATCCGGGAAGCTTTCCGCGCCAATGGATTGACGGAGTCGATCCATTACACTTGGACAAAGCCAGGGGAAGACAATTCTCATCAAATCCAGGTATCCAATCCTTTACTAGTGGAGTTCTCAGCATTGCGAACGGAAATGCTGACGGGGTTACTGACGGCGTTCCAGTACAACCTAGAGCAAGGGAACGGACCGCTCAATGGATTTGAAATCGGTCGGATCTTTTGGAAAGAGGAAGATGGATTGGCTGAGTCCCATGCTTTGGCCGGGATCGTGAGTGGGAAACCCTTACAAGGAAAATGGCTCACAGCTAAAAAAGATACGACGCTGTCTTGGTTTGAAGCCAAAGGGATCTTAGAGGGAGTCTTTCAGCGCTTGGACATTGCAGTGGAGTACCAGCCCGATCGCCAGGATACCCGCCTCCATCCAGGTCGAACGGCTTCGTTATGGATTGAAGGCGAACGTCTGGGACGGTTTGGCCAGATCCACCCGCAACTCCGCCAAGAACGGGATCTGCCGGAGGATGTCTACGGATTTGAGCTGGACTTGGAAGTGTTGGTGAGTGCGATCGATAAAGCGCGATCGCATTCTTCCGGCTTCAAACCCTTCTCGCTTTTCCCTGCCTCCGATCGCGATTTGGCTTTCTTTGTGGAAACCCATATCTCCGTGACCGAACTGGAGCGCGTGATGCGGAAAGCGGCCACCACTTCTAATGGCAGCCTCCTCTCATCTATTGAACTATTTGATGAATATCGGGGAGAACACGTTCCAGCGGGTCAGCGGAGTTTGGCCTTTCGGTTGGTCTATCGAGCGGGCGATCGCACGTTAACGGATGACGAGGTTAATCCTGTTCATCAAAAGGTACGAGATGCGCTGGAAGATAGATTCCGAGTGAGCCTGCGGAGCTAAGGGCTCGCGATCGCGCGCAAATGTCAAGGGTTCTTAAAAGATGATGGCAATCTGACCTGAAATTCAGGGGATCGGGGAATACTAAAAATAGTGACTCTGACGGTCAAAGCGCTTATGAACTTATTCAATGCTGCATTAAGGGGGCTTGGGGCTTCTGCGATCGTTTTAACCTTGATTGCTCCCGGACAAGCTCGACCTTCTCAACCTAAACCCCTTCAAGTTCAGAAACCTCTGGCATCCACATTAGGGGGACCTATTACTCCGTCCGACCCTAATTTATTTTTGGGGAGCGGTTCTCCTATTTTGCAACCCGTTACGCTGCAAAACCAAACCTCTGAAGATGGTTCGCCGTTTAAGGCTCCACCGTTGCGATCGGGTTCGCCGAAACCCGTTGCGCCTATGGTGGGCGATCCGCCCCGTCAAGGTGGGGGAGGATTTATTAATTTCAAGACGGATTGAGGCTGTCCTAATTTGGTGTCTGCTACGCAAACAATAACCGACCCTTAGGTTCTGGGATGGATCGCCCCAATTCTTTTGCGGTCTCAATCCACTCTTGAATGATAACTTCAACATTTTGTACCGCGTCTTGATAGGTTTCACCATCAGCGGTACATCCAGGCAATTCTGGTACTTCTACGATAAAGGCTCCATCGACTTCACTCCAATAAATAATCAATTCATATTTAATCTTCATCTAGACCTCCGAGCTGATTGTTCAAAACAACATCGCGAACTTGTTTGACCTGATAGGCTTTGGCTTTTCCTTGTTTGGGCTGAAGATTAAGGATTTCCTGCACGCCTTCTTTGGTAAAGATGTGGTGACTCCCTCGAATTCGTTCCTCAAAACCCAGGGTGCGGAGCAGTTGACACAAGGCGTCAAAGGAAATGTTGGCATCGGAGGTTCCGGTGAGAATTTTGACGAGCAGCTTATTGCGTTGACTCATGTTTGCTGCTCCTCGCTGTCGCTTTCTAATGCTTGCAAAAACGTTTCACACTCTGTTGCTAGGGGAATGCCCAACTCTATCGCTAGTGCCAACACCTGCAATACTCATATGCTTTCTCAATAGGCTTATTCAAGGGATGTGGGAGAGAGAAGACAGTGAAACATAAGCGAGGGGAAAGAGGGAATCAAACCGTTGATTGACCCAGTCAAGCCTGAGATGAAGCAGGTGTCACTACAGCGCATGCCCACGCCCTTAAAACGTTCCTGAATAAGCCACAATACAACCATCCCCCAACCATCCTCGCACTATTAAACCCCACCCGTAGGAGCCAAAACAACCCAAACCGCAAAAACATGGTAAATCTTATCTATCCAAACCTGTAGAGATATATAACAGGAACCATGCCGCGAAATTATGCAGGCCAAACTCTCAAAGGTCGTCCTTTTAAGCCCGAAGACGATTTGAAAGGAGCAGACTTCAGTACCGCCAGACTGCGGGGTGTGAACTTTAAAGGACTCGACCTGAGAGGAGCCAACTTTGAGAATGCAGACATTCGAGGGGCAAATTTTACCGATGCCAATCTAGCAGATACAAACTTTACTGGAACCAAATCTGGTCTACAGAACAAAGACATCGTTGGCTTGCTATTTGTACTCCTAATTTTAGCAGCATTGGCCGGATTAATTTCATCTTATGTTGGTTATACGATATCATATCAATTTCATTCCATTGATCCCATAAAGAAAATTGCTGCTACTGGATCATTGTTAGTAATTCTGTTTTTTTTCATTCTGTCAACACAGACAAGTATAGGAATAACTCTTTGGGTTGCACTTGTTGCTTTAGCTGTTATTAATGCCCCTATCAGCCTATTGACAAATACTGCCATAACGTTTGCCGGTGCTCTTGTTGGTTCTATTTTAGGCGCTTTTGTTATAGTTTCAGCTACTTTATTGATTATTGAAAACAATCAAAAATTTAATTCCGCTATTGCTATCATCTTTATAGGTATTGCTAGTATCGCATCCATGAATACTGGCAACCTTGCACGTAATCTTATCCAATCTAGATGCCAAAGCGGTATTTCTATCCCATATTGCAATGACTTTCTTGCCTTTAAGAATGCTGGCATCCATGCTGGTGTGCTAACTAGTATTCTTATGCTTTTAGGTACTTATATTGCTTGGCATGCTCTAAAGGCAGATAAAAAATATCTGTTCATACAAAAATATGCATTAATTTTTGCATCGATAAAAGGGACAAGTTTTCATGGGGCTGATTTATTAAATGCAAATTTCAAAAAAGCAATACTTAAAAATACAAACTTTTCTCGCGCCATCATCAAAAAAACTTGCTGGCTAGGAGCTAAACAGCTCGATCGTGCTAGAACTGACGCTTCTATCTTGTCTGATGCTGCCGTACGCGACTTGCTCATCACGGGTAACGGCTACAAAAAGATCTATATCGGTGCAAACCTTTATGGTGCAAATTTGAATGGCGCAGACCTTGAGGGATCCAACCTCAAGGGTGCAAACTTAAGCCACGCTCTGCTCAACCAGGCTCATCTCAAAGATGCAAACCTATCCGAAACCCTAGCAACAGAAACCGACTTTACTGGAGCTTACCTCACTGGGGCTTGCCTTGAAGCCTGGAACATCGATCACACAAGCATTCTAAAGAAAACTGATTGTCAGTTTGTCTTTCTGCTTCAGGAACCCAATGTCCTGGGTAGTCGTGAACGTCGCCCCCACGACCCCAATAAAGTTTTTGAAACAGGAGATTTTGAAAAGCTTTACCGCAAAATCATGACCACCGTGAAAATCCTTCTGCGAGATGGTGTCAACCGAGAGGCATTTGCTGCCGCCTTCCAAAAACTAATGGCAGAAAATCCCGACATCACCCCCGACTCGATTCAGGCAATCGAGAAGAAAGACCGCGATGTTCTAGTCACATTTCAAGTCCCTGAAACTGTCGACAAAGGTGAGTTTGAGCAAAAATTCGACAGCGTTTATCAACTCCAACTAGCAGCACAAACTAACGCTGCTCTGCTTGCTTCCGAACAGCGTCATAATCAAGATCTCAAAGAAATAGCACTCAATCTTCCCCAACTACTCTCCAACCTCACTATCATTGCCGGAGAACGCAACACCGTGACTGACAACAAAAATCAAGACATGACCGCCACTGGTGGCAGCTTTATCAACACGGGCACCCAAAACCTATCCCATAGCCTCATCCACCTCAGCGGCACCGTCACAAACACCCTCAACCGCCTAGCAGAAAACAACCCACCCAAGCCACCCTAAAAACCTCACTCACCCAACTCCAAACCGCCATCGAAACCGCCCCGAACTCTCAGACCCAGACAAAACCGACGCCTTTAGAGGCAAATCCGTGTTCTCGCCACTCTGGGGACCACCCCCCCACAACCGGAAAAAGAAAGTCTGGGCCGCAAAGCCATCAAATCCTCAAAGGCACCGTCGCAA
>JAAURS010000011.1 GCA_012032135.1 Acaryochloridaceae cyanobacterium RU_4_10
GCAGTTCTCAAGCAAGCCCTCATCAATGCAGATGTCGCACCGTCGCAAATTGACTGCGTCGAACTGCATGGCACCGGAACCTCTCTCGGCGATCCGATTGAAGCGGAAGCTTTAGGCAATGTATTGGCTCAGGGGCGTCGTGTAGATGAACGCTGTGCGGTAGGGTCTGTCAAAACCAATATCGGTCATTTAGAAGCCGCTGCGGGGATTGCAGGGGTCATCAAAATGGCGCTGTCTTTACAGCACAAACAAATTCCGGCCAGCCTGCATTTTCAAACGCCAAACCCTTACATTCCCCTCGATCGACTCCCCCTCAAGGTTCAAACTGCTTTGGGTTCTTGGCCCCACAAGACTCAGCCTGCACTCGCTGGGGTCAGTTCTTTCGGTTTTGGCGGGACTAACGCTCATATCATTTTGGAAGCCGCCCCCCAAGCCATTGAATCTTTTCAACCTAAAAAGAACCCTATCGAACCTGTCTGCCTGCTGCCACTCTCTGCCAAAAGTCCTGAGGCGCTTTCCGCACTGGTCCAGTCCTATCATAGGTTTCTGAGCGAGACAGAAACTGAGCCAACCTTATCGTTGCAGGATCTATGCTATACCGCTAGTCTGCGTCGCACGCACCACGAATATCGCCTCACGTTGGCGTTTCGCGATCGCGCAGAACTCATCCAGCTTTTGGCAACGACCCAGCAAGGTGAAACATCCGCGCAGATTTCAACGGGGCCTCGACTGCGCAACCGTCGTCCCAAACTTGTATTCGTGTTTCCCGGACAAGGTCCCCAATGGTGGGCGATGGGTCGCGAGTTGTGGGAGCACGAACCTGTATTTCGAGTTGTTCTGGAGCAATGCGATCGCCTCCTGCAACTCCATGCAAATTGGTCTGTGCTCGAAGAACTGTTAGCCGAAGAATCGCAATCTCGGTTAGGAGAAACTGAAATTGCCCAACCTGCCTTGTTTTCAATCCAAATTGCTCTGGTAGCGCTTTGGCGGAATTGGGGAATAGAACCCAACGCCGTTGTGGGGCACAGTCTAGGGGAAATTGCTGCTGCTTATGTGGCGGGTGTTTTGAGTCTGGAAGACGCAATTCAAGTGGTTTATCACCGATCTCGTCTGATGCAACAGGGGACTGGACTAGGCAAAATGGCTGCGGTGGAGTTATCCCAGTCAGAAGCAGACCTTCTATTGGCTGGCTACACCGATCGTTTAGCGATCGCAGGCATCAACAGCTCCACCTCCGTTGTTCTCTCTGGGGAAGCCGAAGCCCTTGAAGAAGTGATGAAATTGCTCCAGGCAAAGGAAGTATTCGCAAAACTACTCCCTGTTAACTATGCGTTCCATAGCCCTCAGATGGAACCCTTTCAGGACGACTCGCCCAATCTCTTCAGGGCCTTCATCCCAAACCTGCCACCCTTCGTTTGCTCTCGACAGTTACAGGTCAAATCGCTCAAGGCGCGGAATTAGGCGCACAACACTGGGCTAGCAATATTCGAGAACCCGTCCAGTTTGCTGCCGCCATCGAACAGCTTGTGAAAGACAAACATACCCTGTTTCTAGAAATTAGTCCGCATCCCGTTCTAGCAGGGTATATTTCCCAAGGTCTAGGGTCTGAAGGGGCAGTTTTACCTTCCCTGAGACGGCAGACTGAAGAACGGGTTACGATGCTGAGTTCTCTGGGCGCGCTCTACACGCATGGCTATCCAGTGGATTGGCATAAGCTTTATCCGGCAGGTGGAAAATGCATCGACCTACCGACCTATCCGTGGCAGCGATCGCGGTACTGGGTAGAGGTCGCTCAAACCTCACCGTCTGAAAACCCTGTAGGAGCCGCTGAAACTCTAAATGCTGACACTTTAAATACTGCTAGCCAACCGGACGCTATAGCAGAAGAACCTTGGGCGTTGTCCCGTCAGGACCTGTTGGACGCCGAGCCTGGCGATCGCCCCCAACAGTTAGAAACCTACTATCAATCCTTATTGGCCAAGGTCATGGGGATGCCATCCAGTCAGATCCAAGACCAAAAAACGCTCTTGAGCTTGGGGCTAGACTCCTTGATGGCCGTCGAACTCCACCGACGCATCGAACAGCATTTAGGCGTTTCAATTCCGTGGGAAGAGTTTCCGGGTCTCACCACCTCACGGTTTGCAACACTGGTCCTAGACCATCTCACCGCGCTCCCCTCTGCTTCACCTCAACCGACTCGCGTAGAATCCCCTCAACCCCGATCGGTTCCGGTCCGTTCTAAACCAGAACCGATCGATGCAAAAGGAACAAAATCCTTACCCAGCAACCCTTGGATTTTCTCTTCTACTTCCAATTCTCAGGCTACCATCCGTCTATTTTGCCTTCCCTATGCCGGAGCGGGAGCCTCCATTTTTCGCACTTGGACAGAGGAGTTACCGCCTGAAATTGAAGTCTGTCCCATTCAGTTGCCGGGACGCGAAGATCGTCTGGGGGAAACGCCTTTCACTCGGATCGCGCCGCTCGTAAAAACGCTCGCTCCCATTCTCGAACCGTATTTAGATATTTCCTTTGCTTTCTTCGGTCATAGCATGGGCGCACTGGTCGGTTTCGAGTTAATTCGCGAACTTCGCCGACAGGGTTGCCCTACTCCGACTCGTTTATTTGTTTCGGCCAGTCGTGCCCCCCAGATGACAGATCTGACCCTTCCCATTCACCATTTGCCAGAGCCTAAGTTTCTAGAAGCTCTGAAACGCTTTCAAGGCACGCCCGATACTATTTTGCAAAATGCCGATTTAATGAAACTACTGTTGCCTATTCTGCGGGGGGATTTGGCGATCGCGGAAAACTATATCTACTCTGCTGAAGAAAGACTCCATTGTCCCATCACTGCTTTTGGCGGCGAACGAGATCTGATGGTCAGTCCAGAGGATATGGCGGGTTGGCAGGATCAAACCCAACAGTCCTTTAACCTTCACCTGTATCCATCAGATCACTTTTTCCTACACCGCGATCGCACGGCCCTTTTGCAAGCAATTGCTAAAGAACTCACTCCTGTCTTAAGCC
This sequence comes from Acaryochloridaceae cyanobacterium RU_4_10, assembly GCA_012032135.1. Taxonomy (GTDB): domain Bacteria; phylum Cyanobacteriota; class Cyanobacteriia; order Thermosynechococcales; family Thermosynechococcaceae; genus JAAURS01. Next base: position 3,025 of record JAAURS010000011.1, read on the forward strand.
TTAAATCATAAAGGAACGCACTATGGCTTACGTTATTTCCACAGCAACGGGCTTCCCTTCAACTTACTATCCTCAAGAGGTATTGGCGACGGTACTTCGCAAATACTGTATGACGATGTTGTTAGAGTTCGATCTCGACCAAATCGATCGATTCTTCAACAGCGTCCAGATTAAAGGCCGTTACTTTGCCCTTCCCCTCGACTCGTTTTACGATCCCCCAGGATATGGAACTACCGCTCCAGCAGCCATTACGGCAGCAGTCGATCTGTGCGAAACAACGGTGACAACCTTACTAGAGCGCGCTCTAGTTAATCCTAAAGACATTTCACAAATCTTTTCAACCAGCCTGACCATTGCGATTCCTTCTTTAGACGTGCGGTTGATGAACCGCCTTCCTTTCCCCGAAAACCTCAAACGGTCTCCCTTAGGAGGAATAGGATGCTTGGGTGGGGCGCTAGGACTCGCTCGAATGGCAGAACATTTAAGAGGACACCCTCAAGAAGCAGCAATTTTCATGGCTGTTGAGCTAGCATCTGCGCTCTGGCAAGGCTCTTTGCAAGGAGACTTGCATTCCATGATTAGTCGCCTACCCAACGAACCTTCGATGTATGGCGAAATCATTTCCACCCTAGTTACAGCGGCATTGTTTGGCGACGGCTCTGCTGCGGTGTTAATGGTCGGACGGGAACATCCCCTAGCGAAACCGGGTCTCCCTCAAATTATCGACAGTCGTTCCATGTTAATCCCAAATTCAGAGCACTTGATGGGAATGGAAGTGGTTGATACGGGAATGCGAAATATCCTCAGGCCGCAAGTCGGAGAGTTTGTTAAGATCGGTGTGCGCAAAGCAGTGGATGGTCTCCTAGCAGACCACAATCTATCCCTAGACCAAATTTCGCGCTGGATTGTCCATCCCGGTGGGCCTAAGGTCATTCAGGCCATTGAAGAAGAGTTTGGGCTAGAACCCCATGTGCTCCAACTCAGTCGCGATACCCTTGAGAAGGTTGGAAATCTTTCTTCTCCAACGGTTCTATATATGCTAGATGCCACTATGGCAGGGGAACAGCCTCCACCTGGATCCTATGGATTGCTGATTGGAATGGGGCCTGGATTCTCTCAAGAGGCTCTTCTTTTACAGTGGTAGGCAGGAAGGTAATATGGACTCTCGAATGATATTTACAGGAATTGCGATCGCAGTTATGGTGCAGCGCTTATTTGAGTTGCGCATCAGCAAACGCAATGCAGCAAAACTGATCGCGCAGGGCGGACGAGTTCATCATGAGAATTTACTATTTCTCGTCAAAGTACTTCAGATCGGATGGTTTGCAGCCATGCTATTGGAAGTTTGGCAATTGGATCGCCCGTTTGTTCCTGGGTTAGCTGCGATCGCACTCTGTGCTACAGCCGCCGGACAATATCTGCGCTATCTTTCCATGCAAGCCTTAGGCGTGCGTTGGACGTTGCCTATTATTACCCTACCCGGAACGTCTGCGGTAAATACTGGAATTTACCATTACCTGAGGCATCCCAATTGGCTGGGCGTCGTTTTAGAGATTCTGGCTGTTCCGCTCATTCATAGTGCCTACTTAAGCGCAATCTTTTTTAGTATTGCAAATGCTTTTCTGCTTGCCCAACGAGTGCGATCTGAAGAAACCGCTCTGAAGATTGACAGCGACTATGAGGCGTTTTTCAGGGATAAAACTCGCTTCCTGATAACCCCAACTTTCCTAAAACCTTCCCAACAGAAAGTGAGTACGACCGATGGAACTTAAAAACAAAACGCTATTGATTACGGGGATTGGCAATTTTATTGGACAGCGCACGGCTGAAATGGCTCTAGAACGCGGTATGAACGTACGCGGTCTAGAGAAATCGCCAGATTTAGCGCGGGAAATTGAATCCTGTGGAGCAGATGTCGTCATTGGCCATACAACAGATCCCCAAGCCTTAGAGAGAGCTTGTGAAAACGTTGATATCGTATTTCATACGGAATCAGTCTTAGAAGCCAGTGGCGAACTGGACTATTTTAGAAAGGTTAATGTGGATGGAACAATTAACACTGTCAAGATAGCCAAGCAGTCTGGCGTTCAAAGTTTTGTCCATCTCTCTAGCGTACTAGTCTATGGATTTAATTATCCCGATCAAGTCACTGAAGATGGCATATTAAGGGGTGAAAACAATCCATTTTGTCAAACCAAAATTGAAAGTGAATTAGAGGTATTAAAATTTAACAATCCACCAGGATTTGGTGTCGTTGTCATACGGGCAGGAGATGTTTACGGTCCAGGAGCAGACGCTTGGGTGACCCGTCCTTTGCAACTCATGCAGCAGAAAAAATTTGTTTTAATCAATGGTGGAAGTGGTTGTATCAATCACGTCTACATTGACAACCTGGTGGATAGTGTTTTCTTAGCAATTGAGAAAGAAGCATATGGGGAAGCCTTTAATATTACGGATGGATCCAAAACTACTTGGAAAGATTATTACTTTAAATTAGCAAACATTGCTGACATGGATAAACCTGCTTCTATGCCTGCTTTTTTGGTCAAAAAGGCTGCCCAGTTTCAAAGTAATATTTCTCCTGCTGCCATTGACTTTACAACCCGACTTCATACTTATTCAACCCATAAAGCCCGACAAATTTTGGGCTATAACCCACGGGTTAATCTAGATGAGGGAATGAAGCGTACTGAGAATTGGTTGAAGAGTAACGGATTATGCCACGAAATATAATTTTAAAGAAATATATTCCTTGGAACATCAATATTTTAAATTTTTAGTTTTCAAAATGCCAATAAGGATGCGAAAATCATGTTCCACGAATCCGAATCAAAACAGGTCCATCCAGATCCTACTTTTACATCAATCCGTAAGAGCAAGATCCTTGTAATTGACGATAGTTTGCTCATGCGTAAATTACTCATCGATCAATTACCGAGCGATCGCTTTGATGTATATGAGGCGGAGGATGGTGAGACAGGTCTTGCAAAAGCGAAAGAGATCGATCCCGATCTGATTGTGCTGGACCACGTCATGCCTGGAATGGATGGACATGAGGTTTTTCAAGCTCTGCGGGAGCAATTGCAATTTGCAAATACCCCTATCATTGTGATGTCTGGCCGCTATGACGAAGTGGTGCAAAAATTTGGTTCTCCCTTGGGGCAATATGATTTCTTGCCCAAACAAGCAAGTCACGATCGATTGCAAGATCGTCTCAATGCAGTCCTACCCATGACCGTTTCAGAATCCCATGTTGAAGCTGAAACAACTTCTGTGAATGTTGCCGTTCGAGATATTGCTGCTGTCATGGCCCATCTAGGGCAACTAGAAAATCGTCTTGTTGAAGAAAGCAATGAAAACCAAGCTTCAGCCTATTTCTCAACACCACAAAATAATCTACGCAGTCAACTTCCCCTTATTCTGATCACGGCTGCTATTTCAGCGGTGGTTGCAATCTTTTTCTATAACTTTACAGGAACTCCACTAGAACAGCGTACTGCGATCGCAAAAAATAATAAAGCATTGACTCCGCAATCTACCCTCAAAGGGATTGCCGCACTAGGTCGTCTGGAACCCCAAGGCGAGATTACCAAACTCTCCGCACCTAATTCTTTGGAAGGCAGTCGTATCGAACAACTGTTTGTTAAGGAGGGTGACGTCGTCAAAGCCGGACAGATTGTAGCTACATTAGATAGTCAAACTTCTCGACTGGCTGCGTGGAGACAAGCTCAATCAAAGATTCTAACGGCTAAAGCAGAATTAGTAAAAGTCAAGGCAGGTGCAAAATCCGGGGATATTGACGCTCAAAAGGCGAACGTTATTCGCTTGAATGCGGAACTAAATGGAGGTGTAGCCACTCAAGAAGCTGAAATTGCTCGAATTCAAGCTGATTTGCGCAATGCCCAGGCGGAAAACGATCGCTATCAGAAGTTGTATGCTGAAGGTGGAATTTCTAAATCTGAAAGCGATAGCAAACGGTTGCGTTTAGAAACCGTTCAAAATCAACTGAGTGCGGCTCAAGCTTCTTTAGGTCGGCTAGTTGAAACTGTTAAAGCCCAGCAAAAAGAGGCTGAATCTACCCTCAACAGCGTTTCAGAAGTCCGTCCCGTCGATATTCAAGTCGCTGAATCGGAAGTTCAAGCTGCCATTCTTTCAGCCGAAAAAGCCAAAGCCGATCTAGATTTAACGTATATCCGCTCTCCCATTGATGGAATCATTCTGGATACGCACGTACGAGCTGGCGAAGTGGTTGGAACTCAAGGAATTGCCAGTATTGGTCGGACCGATCGAATGTACGTTACCGCAGAAGTTTACGAAACAGATATTGGTAAGGTTCGGATTGGACAGCCTGTTAGTGTGAGTAGCGATGCTTTGCCTTATAAATTGAAGGGTCAAGTCTCTGAAGTAGGTTTGCAAGTTAAGAAACAAGGTATTTTTGATGTCAATCCATTGACTAACACAGATTATAAAGTGGTAGAAGTAAAAGTTCGTTTAGAGCCATTAAGTAGTCGTAAGGTAGCTGGATTCAGTAACTTGCAAGTACAAACTGTTATTCAGACTAATTCATAATTGCACCAAGCTCTTGCTTTTTAGAGGGGGAACATCCTTAAAGAATGTTATTTGCTATTCCTGTCGCTTGGCTACAATTGGTTCACCAACGGGTGAAATTCATTGCTACATTGGCTGGTATTGCCTTTGTGGTTGTTTTGCTATTTATGCAAATTGGATTTAGAGAAGCTCTCTTTGATAGTTCGGTGCGGGTTCATGAAAGCCTGCACGGAGACTTGTTTTTGCTCAGTCCTCAGTATAAGTCAATCACCTCTCAGCAAAGCTTTCCCAGACAACGTTTATATCAGACCCTAGGACATTCGGCGGTTGAATCTGTTACCCCACTCTACGTTCAATTTGGAAAATTAAGAAATTTTCAAGACGGTCAAAAGTATCCTATCTTCGTTTTTGGTGTTGACCCAGGCACCAAAACATTTGACTTGCCTGACGTTAACGAAAACTTAGATCAACTTAAATTGGCAGATCGAGCGCTGTTCGACCGTGGTGCGCGAACAGAGTTTGGACCAATTGTTAAAACCTTTGAGGAGAAAAACAAAGTATTAATTGAAATTGCGCCATACAACGATATTTTTAAGGCGAGAAAACTCGAAGTTCGCGGTTTGTTTAAAATCGGAACATCGTTTGGTGTAGACGGAAATTTAATGATTAATTTATCAACGTTTCAAAGTATTTTACGGAAAGGACCGCAGACAAAATCGACATTGGGATTGTTAATCTGAAGCCTGGGTTAAATACTGAAGCAGTTCGCAATGAGTTGAGGGCTTCATTACCTAAAGATGTAAAAGTCTTAACCACTTCAGATTTTATAAAAATGGAGAAAGCGTACTGGGATTTAAGAACACCTGCTGGTTTTGCATTTAAGATTATGGTGACAATGGGATTTGTCATTGGAATTGGAATTGTTTATCAAATTCTTTATACTAATATCTCAACTCATTTAATTGAATTTGCCACATTAAAAGCAATTGGGCATACCAATTATTACTTACTTAGTATTGTTTTTCAGCAAGCTTTCTTGCTCGCGGTTTTAGGATATATACCAGGACTTATTATTTCTGTAGGTGTCTATGACATTGCTACAAAAGCGACGCAATTACCTTTGTTAATGAACTCCGACCGGATCGTATTTGTGTTAATCTCTGTTCTTTTAATGTGTCTTGTATCAGGCGCGATCGCAATTAATAAGTTGCGTGCCGTCGATCCGGCTGATATTTTTTAGTTTTTTTGAAATACATGAAAGCCTCTTTGGGCTGTAGGCAAAAATATGGTTTTCCCTGAGGCTACAATTAAAATAAAATCTCTCAGTCATTTTTTAGGCCATCAGCAACTTAAAAGGCAAATTTTGTTTGATATTGATTTGGATATCAATCCCAAAGAGATTGTGATTCTAACAGGACCTTCTGGAGCGGGCAAGACCACTTTACTGACCCTGGCAGGTGGCTTGCGCTCTGTTCAAATTGGTAGCTTGAAATTGTTGGGGTACGAACTTCGAGGGGCTCCAAATTCTCAATTGGTCAAAATTCGCCGCAATATTGGGTATATTTTTCAAACCCATAATTTATTAGCTTTTTTGACGGCACGTCAAAATGTACAGATGGCTTTAGAGGCATCTAAAAAAATTCCTGACTCTGATGCTAAGTCTAAGTCAGAGTCTATTTTGCATTCTGTTGGATTGGGAAAGCATCTAAATGCCTACCCCCATCAGCTTTCTGTAGGACAAAAACAACGCGTTGCGATCGCCAGAGCCATTGTCAGCCATCCCAAGCTCATCCTAGCTGACGAACCTACAGCTTCTTTAGATAGTAAAACGGGTCGCGATGTGGTTGAAATCCTGTATCGACTCGCGAAAGAATACGGTTGTTCGATCTTGATGGTGACTCACGACAATCGGATTTTAGATATTGCCGATCGCCAAATTCATATGGAAGATGGTCGATTAGTTAAACAGCCAGTTCATTGAATCAACGATTGATTGGCCGCAATTAAATCTTTCCATGTGTCTAAGGTAAGACCAACTACTTTTTCTAAATTAGTGATTGCATTGAGATAGTCAATTTTAGTATTAAGTTCATTGTTTTGAGCAGCAACCAGGTCATCTTGTTTTTGGATGATTTCAAATAAAGTAGTTTGTCCCCCTCGACGTTTAAATCGTTCTTGGGAGACCTGAAGTTGCCGATCTGCAAATTCTCTGGTTTGCTGAGCGGTTTTGAGCTGCATTAGTGAAGAGTCTATGTCTCGAAGCCGATCGCTCACTTCCCGGCGAATATTGTCCGTAAGTTGAGCTAGACGATTCTCATTTTTTAACACTCCAATCCGACGGCGGAGGACTTCCGTCTTCACTGAACGATCGCCAAAGGTCTTCTTGAGCACTAGACTGGCTGATGCCTGAGAGCTTTCGCCAAGACTTGTATTGCCTTGCAGGTCTAGATTCCAGAGTTGGTTGTTCCGTGCTATGCGTTGATTGAGCTTTTCAGTATCAATGGCAATTTTGGCTTGTTGGTAATCGAGACGCTTTTGATAGGCAAGAGCTACCAAATCTTCTGGCGATCGTACGATCTTTGGGAGTACAGTATTGTCAAGTGCATTGATATCTGGCTGAGGGACAGTAATATTCAGGGGCTGATTTGATTCGATCAGCTTGAGTAAATCCGAATTTGCCTGGGCGAAACTATTGCGAGCAGCACCCAGACTCTGTTCTGTGTCGGCAAGACTTTTTTGGGTTTCAACGAGTTCTACCTTTGCTTTTCGTCCTGCCTCTACTAAAATTTTTGTGAACCCAAGCTGTTTTTGTTTACTGTTTAAGGCAAGAGATTGAATGCGAACCGCCTCCTGGGTTTTAATAAGGGTACGGTAAGCTGCAATGGTTTCTGTTAACTTATCGATAACGCTTTGCTTGAGCGTCAAGATATTTTGTTTTTCTGTGAAGCGGGCATTTTTCACTGAAGCTTCATTTACTAGCCTACCTGCGCCTCTGAGTAAGGGCTGTGCAATACTTAATTCTAGCTTTTGGGTAGATAAAGGGTTCACTGTCAGGGTGAGTTGAGTCCCGATGCGTGTCAGCAAGTTTGCTGAGACTTGGACATCTCGACTGAATGTAGTGGAAGAGTTTTGTTCGCCTAGACTCCCAGTCCCAACAACATTTTCCACATTATCTCCCGATGAGTTAGATGAGTTAGATGTTCCACTTGAAGATCCGTTATCAGTTGGAATTGATGTTTCGCTATTGGTGTTAAATGATTTTGTTACACCAAAAGAGAAGCTAGGAGTAATCGTTGGACTAAATTTACCTTCAGCTTCTTTTAGCTCTTGTCGTTGAACAATGCGGTCTAGTGTAGCATTTTTTAGGTCACGGTTGCCTTGTAATACTAGTTTAATTACGTCTGCAAGGGTAAGCTGTACTGTTTTACCCATAGCTTTGCTAGCAGACAAGGGAAGACCATTACGGACCGGATTGTTTGCAGGTGGCTGTGCCTGAACAACCAGGGGAGACGAAGACAAAAGTACGGATCCGATCGCGAAGCAAATCCTAGTGACTCGACAGAACATTCTGATGCCCTCCTTAATTACTATGTAATGCTTCAATAATGTCCACCTTGGTAGCTCTCAAGGCGGGAAGGAAACTAGAACCAACACCAGTGACGATCGCTGCTACCATCGATAAAACAGCATTTTGGACAGAAAACCGATACGGGCCTTGAACAAAAACGGTAGTGACGGTCTGGGTTAACCCATGAACGCAAATAATAGCTAAGCTTCCGCCCACTACGCTCAACAAAGCCGCTTCTAAAATGAACTGACTCATCACATCCCATTGGGTTGCGCCCAGGGCGCGCCGGATGCTGATTTCTTTGATGCGTTCTAGGACGGAGGCGACTGTAATATTGGCAATGCCAACTCCGCCAATGGACAGGGCAATGAGGCCCACCCCAGCCAAAGCACGGGAGGCTGTTCTTTGTAAGTCTTGCTCAACCAGCAAATCTGCCGTATTATCGGACGTTTCGACAGTTGCTTGTGGGTGTCGTTGGGAGAGGACTTGCTTCACTTTTTCCTTTAGAATCGGCATATCCTCTAGGCGATAGGCACTAATTTGCAATGTCCTAGAATGATTGAGATCTGAGGAAATAGTACTTGCAAAGCTTAGCGGTACCCATAATTGCCCAGAGGTCTTACCCATATCCTGTCCAGGAGCTTTACTTTCAATGACACCAACTACGGTCATGCGAGTATTGTCTGTATAGATGGCTTGATTCAAGGCTGATTTTCCTTGAAATAAGGTTGAAGCTAGGGTTCGATCGATGATTGCAACGGGCTGATACTGAGCAAAGTCCACGGGTTTGAAGAACCGTCCTTGCAATATTTTGCGACCCGTCGTGACAAGGTAGGTCGGGGAAATTCCTACGGCTTCTACTTCATCTGCTTTATTGCCTTGATGCTGCACAAATTGAATACTAGAGACTCGGCTCACGGAACTCATAGATCGGATTAAGGAAATATTTTGCTTCAGGACCATTTCATCGTCTGAAGTGAAGGTCATTTCAGCAGAAAATTCTCCTTGACTATTGAGATAGGGAGAAACGTAGGGTCTGTCCCGCTCTGCCAATTTTGACTGAATCTTGGCATCAGCAATGGCAGAAATATTTAGGGTTGCATTGAGGGCACCGACTCCCATAAATACTCCCAGCATGGTCAATCCAGAGCGGACTGGGTTCGCGGACAATGCACGAACGGTTTGGGTCAGTAAGTCAATCCCAGAGATGCCCATCTCTACCTCTGCGGTTCGCTAGCGTTTGATGAGGATTCGGGTTCAGCAGACATTGAACCGGAAGGATCTACTTGGAGTGGAGTGCCAGGATTCAAGGTCTGATTAGGTGGAGGTTGTACAATTTTTTCGCCAGGACTGAGGCCAGATTTGATTTCAGCAGTGGTTAATCCTTGAAGTCCCAAGGTGATTTCGCGCTTCTGGGCTTTACCGTTTTGGTCTTGAATCCAGACAAAGGGGCGATCGCCTTGTTGTAATCCTTCTAAAGGAATGGTGAGCACATCCCGACGTTGCTGTACAACAACCTCTACGCTCACCTGACTGCCAGGAATCAATGTACCACTAGGCTTATCTAACATGGCAGTAGCATTAACTCTTGTCTGAGAATCAGAACCTGCTCCTGCGGTCTGTATGCCACCTTCTTCTGGATTGGGAGGTGTTGCCTGTGGAGAAAGACTCATGAGCCGTCCAGTGAAGGTTTTAGCATTAGGGCCAATGGTGCTGACTCGAATGAGCTGATTGAGCCGTACTTTGGCTGCGTTGAGAGTTGTAAGCTGTAATTTCACTATTTCTTTACTCGGATCTCCAAGAGTCAGTAATTTACCTTCTGTCTTAACTCCGTCGCCAGGATTGATATTGAGTTTGAGCACAATGCTATTGAAGGGAGCTTTGACTAGGCGATCGCCTAGTTGTTGTTGAATTTCACGGAGCTTGTCCTGTCCGCGTTGCACATCTAGGAGAGCGTTGCGTTGTTCTACTTCAGCATCTCTATAGGCAACGGTAGCTTCATCAACTTTATCTTTTTCGCCTTGTAATTTCTCTTGAGCGTTTTTGATGGCGGCCTGAGCATCACTGACTTTTTCTTTATCTCCTTGTAGTTCGTCTTGTGAGATAAGTCCTCGCTTAAATAGATTTTGAGAATCTTGATACCGTTTTTCAGCGTTTCTCAATTTTTCTACTTCTGGGACATTTCCCTGACTAAACTTTGTTTCTATGTTTTGATATCGTTGTTGTATAACATTCAGTTTCTGAAGTTTTTCTGCCACGATGGACTGTTTGCGGGTCAAAGCTTCATCCAGTTTGCGGTTCTCTGCCACTTGCTCCTGAAATTGCTTCTGCCCTTCACGATCGCGCATGATCAATAATGTTTTTCCAGAAGGGATATGCTGTCCTTCTTGGATTAGAACTTGTTCGACGGTTACATCTCTAGGCGCTTTTAAACTCTTTTGCCCACCTAGTTCAACAATTCCCGCTTCTGTAAAGGTTATTTCTACGTCTCCCTGTTCGACAGGTAATAAGTTCACAGACACAGGATTTTTTTTAAAGTCTTTGAAATAGGCAAATCCTGCCCAGCTTCCGCTGAGAGACACAATACCTATAGATAGGAGTAGCCATGTCGCTCTAGAGTGATATTTTTTCCACATGGTTTTCATGACGTCATCTAAAGGCAAGATGTTGGGTGGAGCGTGAGCAACACCCAACCTACTCAACTTAACTACCTAATACGCTCGGGAGAGCGTGGCTTTCGAAATTTAGGTTCGTTCTCTCACAATCGGGGCGCACACCGTTGGCTTGGAACCATTGAGGTCACGAACGCAAAGCTGCCAAATAATGTCTCTTCCTTCGGGAAAATTGTAGTTGCACACCGACGGTGGGGACGAGGCTCCATCAGCATCTGCACAGACCCCTGAGCGGCCTATGGAAGGAACATTCCATGCCACATAAGCTCCTCTACCATCTTTCGCCTTGTCATCGACGAAGAACTTGTCACCATTAGGGATGAAATCAGCAGTTGCTAGTACCTGCCCCTTTTCAACGAACCTCGAAGTTCCTGCTAGAGCTGGTAGTGCGCTGCTCATCGCTAGTGTAGTAATAATGCTTACTCCTATCCTTACCTTTTGCTTTACACTTGTTGTTTTCATTTGCATCTCCTAAGTATTGTTGGTAGCCAGGTAGCTTGGGTTGACGTTAGGAAAACCAGTTACAGACGGATAATTTTTGGGTGCGGGTTTAGGGCACTAGACATGATGTTGGGTTTTGCGACCGCTTCACCCAACCTACTTAACTAACAAAGATCTAATTCAGCAACTATCTAGGCCATCAAATCTACCAAATGACCATCTCACGACTTGTACTTCTCTGTTGTTAATACCACGACATGAGCTATCAGGTCCAAAAGCAACGATTACTTTGTAACGCTTATAACTGCCGCACGTATTTGTCACTCTTACACTGTTGCCAGAAGGACTTACTCTTAGACAACTAGGTGCATTGCCAGCAATACTTGGAGAGATGCCGAAAAAGAGGAGTGATGTTGCAGCCGTGCTGATGGCAGCAGTCATCCATCCAAGCTTGCGAAAAGACTTCTTCTGGAACATTGAATTAAAAAGGGAACTAACGTTAGGTACTTTGGCTCTAGAACAAGTAGAACCCTTGTCTCCTCTAGAATGAATAGAATTATGCTCTTTTACATCTATTTGATGCATCTTTTCAGGAAGAGAACTTGCTTCATTCGTATTCATGAAATAACCTTTTTTCAGAATAGGTTGTCAAAAGCCGAAGATTGAATGAGAGAAATAGCTAGCAAATTCCTGCAAATTCAATCTTTTAAGCTTTGAAATTAAGTATCCGTGGAATATAAATTATTGTCCATACATACAATTATGATAAAATTATGGAAATGTTAAGGTATCGACTCAATTTATTGGACCAGTCGTCAAAAATGATGGACTTTGATCGAGGGCTTGAGATTACGAATGAAGCTCTTTTCCTTAAAAGGGGAAGACGCTTAAGCGAGGTAGAAATTTCTATTCTCAAGGGTTCTTGGGAGCAGCAAACCTATGAGGAGATTGCTGAAAACACCTGCTACTCCCTAAACTATCTTAAGCAGGATATAGGGCCTAAGCTATGGAGACTTCTCTCAGAGGTGTTCAATGAAAAAGTGACCAAAATTAATTTTCAATTTTCAATTGAGCGACAGTATCGGGCACAGTTGAATCTCAATACGGAAGAAAAAAAATATCAAATATCTAGGAGCAATCAAGATGGCCAAATAGAGAGCCATGCCCTTCCAAACTCTGGTCCTACTCTGCGATCGCAGCAACTTGAGCTTGACAAAAATGAGGGGACTGCATTAGATACATCATTCTCTCCACTTTTTTATATAGAACGAATCCCTTTTAAATCTGAGTGCTACGAAACAATGTTGCAAACTGGCGCATTGATCCGAATCAAAGGGTCCCAGCAGACTGGTAAAACATGGCTAATTTCAAAAACGATCGCAAAACTAGTTCTTCTGAATTATCGAATAGCAAGTGTAAGTTTTAAGCTGGCAGATAGTCAAATTCATTTCTCAACTTTAGATAAATTCTTGCGATGGCTCTGTAATAACATTAGCCTACAGTTAGGTTTGCCCAATCGTCTAGAGGATTTTTGGGATGAACAAGGTCTAGGGAGCAAGGTGAGTTGCACAATTTTTTTTGAAGAATATTTGTTGCCACAAACTGAGACTCCGCTGGTTCTATGCCTTGATGATGTAGATTGGATTTTTCCATACCCTGAAATTTACGAAGATTTTTTGCATTACTGCGTTCATGGCATGAAAAAGCGATGAGCCGGAAAAGAACCTGGACACAATTGAGGCTAGTGGTTATTCACTCGACTGAAGTTTATATTCGGCTGAATATCGATCAGTCCCCATTTAATGTAGGAGTATCCATTGAATTGTCTGATTTTAGCGAGCAGCAAGTACAAGATCTTAGCCAGCAGTACGCATTAAACTGGAAGGGCGATCAAGTTAAACAGTTAATGAACAGCATTGGAGGACATCCTTTTCTAGTGCAACAAGCAGTTAATTACCTTAAAACTCATCCAAGCACCACGCTAGCCCAATTTTTAGAAACAGCTTCAACAGAATCTGGAATTTTATAATCACCACCTACGAGAACAATTATTAAATTTGCGTAAGCACCCAAAACTTCTCGTTGCTTTCAAAGCAGTAGTCGCCGCAGAAGATTACGTGCGACTAGAATCAATCCAATCTTATAAGTTACACAGTATGGGATTAGTAAAACTACAAGGGAACGGGGTAAAGCCCCGCTGCAACCTGTATCGTCAGTACTTTTGCGATCGCCTAGGTGAAATTTGATGAGCGAAGCATCAAAATCTGCATATTCGTACCAACTAGGCGGAAGCCTAAGTTTCGATCATCATTTTTATGTAATACGGCAGGCAGATCGTGACTTCTATGAAGGGTTGAAAGCTGGAAACCTTTGTTACGTACTGAATTCTCGTCAAACGGGCAAATCAAGCCTGCGGATTCGGACAATGAACCGACTGCGAGCAGACGGAGTTTGCTGTGCCGAGATCGATCTAAGCGGAATTGGCAGTCATCAGATTACCCCTGAACAGTGGTATGGGGGAATGCTCCAAGAAATAATCAGCAGCCTAGAGTTGAAAATCAATCGACGAGGCTGGTGGCGAGAGCATGACGACCTTTCTCCTGTAAAACGCTTTAAAGAATTTATTGAAACAGTATTGCTCTTGGAAAATGGCCAAAATATCGTCATCTTTATTGATGAAATTGACAGTGTTCTTAAATTGAACTTTAAGGATGACTTTTTTGCAATTGTAAGATCTTGCTACAACAAACGTGCCGAAAAGTCTGTGTATAGACGACTCACCTTTGCTCTGTTAGGAGTCGCAACACCTAGCGATTTGATTCATGATAAAAATCGAACTCCTTTCAATATTGGTCAGGCAATTGAACTACAAGGTTTTCAAATTTATGAAGCACAATTATTAACGAAAGGGTTAGAGGGGAAAACCAGCAATCCTCAAAAGGTATTGAAAGCAATATTGAGTTGGACAGAAGGTCAACCCTTTCTGACGCAAAAACTATGTAACTTCGTTCAGTCTTCTCCCTCATTTATCCCATCTGGTTTTGAGGAAAAGTGGGTAGAAGATCTAGTGAAAGCTCAGGTCATCAATCGCTGGGAGTCTCAGGATGAACCTGAGCATCTGAGAACGATTAGCGATCGCATTCTTAATAACGGTCAGCGTACAGGTCGTTTGCTAGGAATGTATCAAAGAATTTTGCAACAAGGTGCTATTGAAACAGACAACAGCCCTGAGCAGTCAGAGTTAAGACTTTCAGGTCTGGTCGTTAAACATCAGGGAACGCTAAAGGTTTCAAACCCTATTTATGCCTCCGTCTTCAATCCAGCATGGGTAAATCAGGTATTAGAAGATATGCGACCTTATGCTGAAAGTCTTGCAGCATGGGTATCAACTCATCGCAAAGATGAATCTCGCCTTTTAAGAGGGCAATCCTTATTAAAAGCCCTAATGTGGTCAGAAGATAAAAGCTTGAGCGATCTAGATTATCAATTTCTAGCCGCAAGCCAAGAATTGGACAAGCAAGCAATCCAAATTGCTCTAGACACTGAAAAAGAAGCGAGTTACATCCTGAGTGAAGCGCATGAGACATTAGTTGAATCGCAGCAGAAAGCAAAAAGAACTATCCGTAGAGGCGTTATTGGACTGGTGATAATTTCGGTTGTGGCCTTCACTGTTTTGGGTTGGGTTGGGTTGCGTGTTAGACAGGCAGAGGCACAAAGAAAATGGGCTGAAATTGCTGAACTCAATGCGAGAGCTACAGCTCTCCTTCTCTCAAACGATCGGCTAGGAGCATTAGTCAATATTGTCAAAGCAGGTCGTCAATTACTCAACACTGATGCGCCTACTAACCTTAGGAGTCAAATTGCGAAAAAACTCAAACAAATTCTTGATGAAGTGCAGGAATATAACCGCCTAGAGAATCATAGTGCTTCCGTTTACAGTGTGAAGTTTAGTCCTGACAAACAAACTATTGCTTCAGCCAGTGGCGACAATACTGTCAAACTCTGGAGTCGAGACGGAAAGGAACTCGTAACGCTTAAGGGGCACAAAAACCCAGTTTATGACGTGGATTTTAGTCCTGATAGTCAGACAATTGCTTCAGCTAGCGGGGATAAAACGATTAAACTTTGGAACCGCGCTGGCAAAGAGATTAAAACTCTCAGGGGACATAGTGCGAGAGTGCTTAGTGTAAATTTTAGTCCCGACGGCCTGATCGTCGCCTCAGCCAGTGACGATAAAACTATCAAGCTCTGGAGCCGTGAGGGCAAAGAAATCAAAACTCTCAAAGGTCATATCAATGGTGTTTTTAGCGTGCATTTCAGCCCTGATGGTCAGATATTGGCATCAGCTAGCGGAGATCGAACCATTAAACTCTGGAATCGAGTTGGCAAAGAACTTAAAACGTTGAGGGGGCACAGCGGTACAGTCTACAGTGTGAACTTCAGTCCTGATGCTCAAACCATTATCTCAGCTAGTGCCGATACGAGTATTAAGCTTTGGACTCGGGAAGGGAGGGAGACCAAAACCCTTAGGGGACAAAATGCAACAATTTATAGTGCGAGATTTAGTGCTGATGGCCAAACTTTTGCTTCAGCTAGTGGCGACACTGTCAAGCTTTGGAGTTGGGATGGGAGCGAGATCGGTATCCTCAAGGGACATCATGACACCATAAGAAGTGTGAGTTTTAGCTCTGACAATCAAGCACTGGCCACAGCAAGCATGGACAACACGATTAAGCTGTGGAGTAACAACCGAATGTTGCTCAAAACCCTTAACGGGCATAGTCGTACAGTCTACAGCTTAGACTTCAGCCCTGACGGTCACACTCTAGCTTCAGTCAGCGGCGATAAAACGATAAAACTTTGGAATCAGGAAAGCAGAGCAATTAAAATCCTCAGGGGGCATAACGCTGTGGTCAGCAGCATAGATTTCAGTCCTGATGGCCGGCTTATTGCTTCAGCCAGCGATGACAAAACCATTAAACTTTGGAGTCGGGAAGGCAAAGAACTTAAAACCCTCAAAGGTCATAGTGACGGGGTTTACAGCGTGAACTTTAGTCCTGATGGTTACATCCTGGCTTCCGCTGGCGGAGACAAAATTATCAGGTTCTGGGATCGAGATGGAACTTTACTTAGAATACTTAAAGGTCATAATGCTGGAGTATATAGCGTAAGTTTTAGCCACAATAGTCAGCTTATTGCTTCAGCTAGTGCGGATAAATCTATTAAGATCTGGAACCAAGATGGGGCTTTACTCAGAACACTTAATGGCCATATTAATCCAGTCAATAGTGCGAGTTTTAGCCCCAACGATCATATTCTCGCCTCAGCCGGTGGTGACAAAACTATTAGGCTTTGGCAAATTGACGATTTAGACAGTCACGAATCATATTTAAGTGAGTTAATGTTGGGGTGTAACTGGCTTAAGGATTATTTAAAGACTAACATCCACTTTCATAGGAATGAGCGTCTTATCTGCGACTGAGCGAGTTCCTCAATGCCACTATTTCCAATATTACTACCAACCTCCACATCCCCATCTAACTTGCCTAGGAGGACAATACGGGCGCTTGTTTTCGGGCTGATTGAGCGGTGAGTTATTAAGATTCACATTACTTTGCCGGACACGACTTGACACAGTGTGTCTAGTTATTAACGTAGAATACATTGAGCTCTCAGCAAAGCTTGGACTAGTAATTAACAGCAATATTGGCGTTGTTATGATTCCTATCAAAAACTGTATTTTCATATTTATTACCTTGTTTGTGTTTTAATTTGACCCTAGTGAACCCTATGCTATTTTTTCAAAAAATCAAGGTGAGGAAAGTAACGGATTTTGCCATAAAAATAAAAGAAATAGAGCAAGCTTTTGATATCGTTGCGATCGCAGGCCACCAGTTCATTTAGCAAAGATTTTTCCAGGGTGGCGTTCTGGTGCTGGTTATGATTTTGTTGCTCTGCCATAAGTTTTTGGTTGGATTTCAATCTTTACGGAATGATTGCGATCGCAGTTAAGAGCCCAAGGAATTGAACCAGAAGGTTAAAATAGAATGTGGCTCTAGTAAGGATAATCAGGCGTGGGTGAGATCGTCATTGAAATTTTAAGTCCAGAAGAACTCCGCCGAACCATCACCGTCTGGCTTCTCAGACGATCGAGCATTGCCCTCAGCTCGACCAGTTGGTACTGCTGGGTGTTTTGACCCACGGCTTGCCCCTCGCCCAAATGCTCGCCGACCAAATTGAGATATTGGAACAAGTTAAGGTTCCGGTCGGAGCTTTAGACATTACCTTTTATCGGGATGACCTCGATCGCATTACATTTAGGACGCCTGGTAAAACTGACCTGCCCGTGGATTTAGGGGGCAAAACCGTCGTGCTTGTAGATGATGTAATCTACAGCGGTCGCACCGTCCGAGCTGCACTCAATGCCATTCATGACTATGGTCGCCCCAGCGTTATCCAGTTATTAGTGCTGATCGATCGGGGACACCGCGAACTGCCCATTCATCCAGACTTTGTGGGCAAAGTATTACCCACCTCACGGGATGAAAAGGTAAAAGTGTTTTTACAACAGACAGACCACCGCGATGCAGTAGAACTGATCAAGGGATCCAGTACGGAATAAAACTGCTGTTCATCCAAAGTTCGGTAACCCGTACAGGTCTACAATTGCGAAGCGCAATGGGATTTAGATAGATTAGCACTCGGGAGTTGAGAGTGCTAAACCCCACAGCTTTGTAGTTTGGAGAATAATTGGTATGGCAGCAGTAACCCTGAGCGTCTCGACCGTTAAGCCCTTAGGCGATCGCGTCTTTGTGAAAGTCAGTGCTTCTGAAGAAAAGACCGCTGGTGGCATTTTGCTTCCCGACAACGCTAAAGAAAAGCCCCAGATCGGTGAAGTTGTCGCCGCTGGTCCTGGCAAGCGCAACGATGATGGCTCCCGTCAAGAATTAGAAATCAAACTGGGAGACAAAGTTCTCTACTCTAAGTACGCCGGAACCGATATCAAATTGGGTGGCGATGAGTACGTCCTGTTGTCTGAGAAAGACATCTTGGCTGTTGTGGACTAAGCGTCCGGCCTTTATATAAATTGCGCTCCAGCTTTTGAGAGAAAGCAGCGCATCCCAAACAATCCAAGTAAACACGAACGATTTTAGAGAACCGAAGGTTGAGTTTGTATGGCTAAGCGCATTATTTACAACGAGAATGCTCGTCGCGCCCTGGAAAAAGGGATGGATACGTTGGCTGAAGCCGTTGCCGTAACCCTTGGCCCTAAGGGCCGGAATGTGGTGCTGGAAAAGAAATTTGGCGCACCTCAAATTGTCAATGACGGTGTCACCATTGCCAAAGAAATTGAACTTGAAGATCATATTGAAAATACTGGCGTAGCTCTGATCCGTCAGGCTGCTTCTAAAACGAATGACGCGGCTGGAGACGGAACCACCACTGCAACGGTTTTGGCTCACGCAATGGTTAAAGAAGGCTTGCGCAACGTTGCTGCTGGAACCAATGCAATTTCCCTCAAGCGCGGTATTGAAAAAGCAACGGCTTACCTCGTCGAGCGGATTGCCGAACATTCCCGTCCCGTGGAAGATTCTAAAGCGATCGCACAGGTGGGGGCCATTTCTGCCGGAAACGATGAAGAAGTGGGCCAAATGATTGCCAGCGCGATGGATAAAGTGGGCAAAGAAGGCGTCATTTCTTTGGAAGAAGGCAAGTCCATGTCCACCGAACTGGAAGTTACGGAAGGAATGCGCTTTGATAAGGGTTATATCTCCCCTTATTTCGCCACCGATACCGAACGGATGGAAGCCATTCAAGAAGAACCCCTCATCTTAATCACCGATAAAAATCGGTTTGGTTCAGGATTTGGTACCCGTCCTAGAGCAAGTCGCTCGTGCGGGTCGTCCTTTACTGATCATCGCAGAAGACATTGAAAAAGAAGCCCTGGCAACCCTGGTAGTCAACCGCTTGCGTGGTGTCCTCAACGTGGCGGCTGTGAAGGCTCCGGGATTTGGCGATCGCCGTAAGGCCATGCTGGAAGACATCGCGGTGCTGACGGGCGGTCAACTGATCACCGAAGATGCAGGTCTGAAACTAGAAAGCGCCAAGCTGGAAATGTTGGGTAAAGCCCGTCGCGTCACCATCACCAAGGACTCCACTACCATCGTTGCTGAAGGTAACGAAGCAGAAGTGAAGGCTCGGGTCGAGCAAATCCGCCGTCAAATGGACGAAACGGATTCTTCCTACGACAAGGAAAAGCTGCAAGAACGCTTGGCTAAACTAGCAGGTGGTGTTGCGGTGATCAAAGTGGGTGCTGCAACCGAAACCGAAATGAAGGATCGCAAGCTCCGTCTTGAAGATGCAATCAACGCAACCAAGGCTGCGGTGGAAGAAGGGATCGTGCCAGGTGGCGGCACCACCTTGGCTCACCTCGCACCCCAACTTGAAACTTGGGCAGCTAGCAACCTCACGGGTGAAGAGTTGATCGGTTCTCAAATCGTCGCTCGGGCGTTGACTGCGCCGCTCAAGAGAATTGCTGAAAACGCAGGTCAAAACGGTGCGGTGATTGCCGAACGGGTGAAGGAAAAAGACTTCAACGTGGGCTACAACGCGGCGGATAATACCTACGTCGATCTGTTCCAAGCTGGGATTGTCGATCCGGCTAAGGTTACGCGCTCTGGACTGCAAAACGCAGCTTCGATCGCAGCAATGGTGCTCACCACTGAGTGCATCATTGCAGACAAACCCGAATCCAAGGATGCATGCACCCGCAGGTGGCGGCGGCGGAATGGGCGACTTTGACTACTAATTTGTAGAAGCAACGTTTGACTTATTTGACTAAAAAGGGGTAACCAAATCGGTTATCCCTTTTTACTGTGCAATTCAAAAACGGCGTCCGTGAGTAGCTTCAAAATGCCAAAATGTTAATATACCGTTTTAGCCCCAGGTACCCTGTATTTGCCCCCTAAATCCCCCATTCTGGGGGACTTTGAGAGTCAAACATGCTAGAGCGAGTTTTTATACATCCGATCTTTCAGTAGGACAAAGTATGCAAGCATTGCGAGATTATCAGTGTCAAATGGGCGCTCATCTTGAAACCGATATTCCCGTCAGCTTTGGTAACGACGCACAGGCATTCATGGCCTCAGACCAAACCACGGCGCTCTACGATCGCAGCCATTGGGGACGGATTCGCGTGTCCGATCGCGATCGCTTGGCGTTTCTGCACAACCAAAGTACCAACGACTTGAAACGTCTCCAGCCCGGACAAGGGTGCGAAACCGTCATAC
The DNA here is from genome assembly GCA_012032135.1 of Acaryochloridaceae cyanobacterium RU_4_10. GTDB lineage: Bacteria > Cyanobacteriota > Cyanobacteriia > Thermosynechococcales > Thermosynechococcaceae > JAAURS01. The sequence goes on from JAAURS010000011.1 coordinate 23,544, forward strand.
TGACCTCCACTGCCCGCACCATCGATCTGGTGAGTGCTTTTGTCACGGATGAAGACGTGTTGTTGTTGACGTCTCCAACCTGTCAGGAGCAACTGATGTCCTGGCTCGATCGCTACATCTTTTTTGGAGATAAGGTTCAACTTGAAGATAAGACCGATTCGACGGTGTGTTTTAGTTTGATTGGCCCTAGTAGCGCAGACTTACTTAGGAAATTAGGGATGGCTGACTTGCCTCAGGAATTGGATGCCCATTGTGTGGGTGCGATCGCCAATATCCCAGTCAGAGTCGCCAGCGGAAATGGGTTGAGCGCTTCTGGCTATACCCTCATCGCCGATAAAGCCGATGGATTACCCCTCTGGAAAGCCCTCACTGAGGCTGGATCCGTACCCCTAGGCGAACGAGTATGGGAACAGTTGCGGATCTGTCAGGGTCGTCCAATGCCAGGAATGGAGCTAACGGAAGACTACAATCCCTTAGAAGCAGGGCTCTGGCATACGGTGTCCTTCAATAAGGGTTGCTACATCGGCCAAGAAACGATCGCCCGCCTCAGCACCTACAACGGTGTCAAACAAAAACTCTGGGGTCTAACACTAGATGGAGAAAGCGAACCAGGTACGCCCATATTCCTCGAGGACCGAAAAATTGGGGTATTGACCAGTGTGGTGGAAACGCCCAAGGGATTTTTTGGTTTGGGTTATATCAAAACAAAAGCAGGTGGGAATGGTTTAAACGTAAGGGTAGGAGACGGCAGTGCAACGGTTGTGAATGTTCCGTTCTTATCTCATTCTTTAGAACCTTTGGCATGAGATTGTTTGATGGAATTGGAGGGGGTTATGACATTTATTCTTTTAGCCTTGGGTTTATCTAGCCTGAGCTGGATTTATCTGCTGGTCTTTAGAGGGCAATTTTGGCGTTGCGATCGACAACTAGACGCTTCCTCACCAAAGACCTTATCTCAATGGCCCTCTGTTTGCGCGATCGTGCCTGCCAGAAATGAAGCATCGATGCTGCCCCAATCTCTAAAAGGCTTATTGACCCAAGATTATCCAGGGGAATTTCGGGTTTTGTTGGTAGACGATCAAAGTACGGATGGAACGGCTGAGATTGCTCGGACTGTGGCGCAAGCCTGCGATCGCGAAACGTCCCTGATCGTTAAAACAACAAAGCCCTTACCCATTGGCTGGTCCGGCAAATTATGGGCAGTCCATCAGGGGCTGCAAGCGGTGCTGCAAGATCCCGCAAACGCTCTGCCAGATTACTTTTTATTGACGGATGCCGACATCCTACACGGGCCGGAAAATTTGAAACAGCTCGTTGTCAAAGCCGAACGAGATCGGCTCGATCTAGTCTCTCTAATGGTGCTGCTGAGAACGCAGAGTTTCTGGGAAAAATTGCTGATTCCAGCTTTTGTCTTTTTCTTTCAGAAACTCTACCCTTTCCCGTGGGTTAATCAGCCCGATCGTTCAACGGCAGCAGCAGCAGGAGGATGTGCCCTTGTCCGTCGAGATAGGTTAACGGAAGTGGGTGGTATTGAGGCGATTCGCAAAGCCCTAATTGACGACTGTGCCCTAGGCGCGGTCATCAAGGGAGATCCAAAGGAGGGGAGAGCAGGCCGTATTTGGCTGGGACTAACGACGACGACGATTAGCCTGCGCCCTTATTCTTCCCTAGAAAGCATTTGGACGATGGTGGCCCGTACAGCCTTTACGCAGCTAAACTACTCCTTTCTCCTGCTATTAGGATCTTTGCTGGGAATGCTTTTGGTCTATGCAATGGCACCGATTGGCCTACTGTTAGGCGTATTAACAGGTCAAGGGTTAGTGGCTGGAGTCTCAGCTATTCCTTGGGGATTAATGGCGATCGCCTACTGGCCCACAATCCGACTATACCGTCTCTCTCCCTTGTGGACTCTCGCGTTGCCGTTTATTGGCATTCTCTACACGCTCATGACCGTAGATTCGGCACTGCGCCACGTTCAAGGGAGAGGCGGATCTTGGAAAGGTCGAGTATACAAAACCGAAACGGTGAAATAAAACGGTGGATGCTTCTCGGATCGTGACCTACAGTCCTGCCTATACGCTCGTTCCAACCTATGAGTGTTTCAATCGTTGTGCCTACTGCAACTTTCGCACCGACCCAGGGCAAGATACATGGCTCACCCTTGAAGATGCTGCATCACAGCTTCAAGCTTTATCTCCTCGCACTGTGAGTGAGATCTTGGTCTTGAGCGGAGAAGTCCATCCCAAAAGTTCGCGAAGATCGCAGTGGTTTGAGCGTATCTACCAGATTTGCGAGCTAGCTTTATCGATGGGATTTTTACGCATACCAATGCGGGACCGTTACTCTACGAGGAAATGGTCCAGCTCAAACAGGTGAATGTTTCAATGGGACTGATGTTGGAGCAGATCGCACCCCATTTACGAGAAACCGTTCATCGCCAAGCGCCCAGCAAAGATCCAGACCTCAGACTTCAACAGTTAGAGTGGGCTGGGGACCTCCGCATTCCTTTTACAACGGGATTGCTACTAGGGTTAGGCGAAACCAGCACGGACCGCCAAGATACCTTGAAAGCGATCGCACAGATTCACCAGCGTTGGGGACATATCCAAGAGGTGATTCTCCAACCCTACCGTCCGGGACATCAGGATGACTGGTCAACAGCCGGATTTGCGGTGGAGGAGTTGGTCAAAATGGTGGCGATCGCTCGTGACTTATTGCCCAGTGATATCGCTATCCAAATTCCGCCCAATTTAGTAGAGTCTCCTCAGTATTTACTGGCTTGTCTTGACGCAGGGGCTAGAGATTTGGGAGGGATTGTCCCACTGGACCACGTCAACCCAGATTACGGACATGGAGCGATCGCGCAATTGTCCCAACACCTCAATCTGCAAGGCTGGAATCTCCAAGCGCGTTTACCTATCTATCCGCATTTCGATCGATGGCTCCCTGAGCCTTTGCAGCAATCAGTGCGATCCTGGCGCACACCCTTAGGCTATGTGGGCAGTTGAGAGTGGTGGTGTGGGTGCATGTATCGTTGCTTTTGCAGTATGCCACGCAAGAATTACGGTAGTGCCCAAAACTGATTGTGTTGAAACTGTGCCCAAACACGGGCATGATTGCTATAGTAGTCGCTAAGTTGCTGCATTGTTGAACGGAGCCATCACCCATGATCAAACAAGAGACTCTGGCCCAGGTTTGGGCATTTCCAGGTTGGGTGGTAGGCGTGAGCTGTTCTCAGGCATTGGTTTATCGTTGCTGGGCAATGAATGCCGATCTCGATGTCTTTAACGACGGTGAATTTTACGACACTTCTAGTGCTGCCATGGCTGCGGGACGGCGGTTTGTCGAACAATATCTACGCTGATCGCCATTCGCCGTTTGCAATCCAAGTTCCGCCATACCGTTCTACGTTCTCTACGGACATGAAGTAAGCCCACGCAAATCCCTGCGATCGCTCGTCTTCATCAAAGACTTCAACCCATTCGCGTTGGTATTCGTTGTCATGACTGGGGCGATCGCGTTGGTAGTCCTCCAGTCGATCCAGATCTGCCAAAACTGCTTCATCTGTAAAACTGAGCAGATACCCCTTCACCCAACCTTTACCAGCGACCATGCCTGGATACCCCATTAGCAGATCAAAGAGTTGTCCGCGTACTTTTGCAGGCTGAATAGTTGTGGTGCGATCGCACAGTAAGCTGAATGGTTGGACTGGCCGGGTTTCAACGTTCCGTAGACAAATACCCTCAGCATGGAAGTTTAGAGAACCACCCAGGTACTCAATCGCTCGGTTAAAGTACCCCTTTCTATTTCGTGAGTTAAGATCGATCGCCTTTGTAACGCTCACATTCCTGAAGCAGACGCCCCACAAAATCGTCCTATCAGTCCATCCAACCCACATCTACACCCTTAGGCTTACTGGGGGCGGGGCCATGCCGCACAGAATGATAAGGCAACGTATCAGGACGTAAAGTCAGTGGGGTTTTGGAAAGCGGGGCCTTGGGTGGAACTTTTGTTTGCGAAGGCTTTTGCTTCAACTCATCCAGCGTTTTACCCATTTGAGTATTAGCCTCAGACAGTTGCAGAATGACCTCCTTTGCCTCAGCTAAATCTGCCTTAAGTTTGTCAACCTGACCCAGTTGAGATTCTAAAGTACTAATCTTTTTTTGCTTCAGCTTTACATCCGCTTCAAGCGTTTTAATTTGCGCGTGCAACGCTTTCTCTTGCTCAGCACCTTGAGCCAACGCGGCCTTTAGTTCCTTCAGTTGAGCAGACTGGTCCTCCTTTGCGGGACTAGCAGTCGCCTTCTGCGTGGTGCTTTTAGCGGTAGAAGACTTTGCCGGAGTTTCCTGCACTTGAGCAGAACCCTCAGGCGCATCTTTGGTGACCTCCTGTCGCAAGACATCTGAGAGCTTTCTGCGCGTCATGATATTTTCCTCCAATCCTTTTCAATTTCCTGAATGACCTTGACGGTAATCTGACCCCGCTTGGTCTGCATTTTTGCCACTCCACTGCACGATCGCCTTACCTTCTAAAGCCGCCCGCTCGTGGGCCTTATAAACTCGAATAAAGGTACTGCAAACCGGAATCCCTAATTCCTGAAGCGTTTTTTGCGCCTCAAACGCCTCATTTACACTCCGAGGATCGACCTTTGTCAGCAAAACCCGATGGGTCACCCCTGCCGGTAATACTGCACTTCTAACCGTCTGAACCAGCGCTGCCAAGTCCATCGGCGCGGGCGCGTAGGCAAAATTAAATAATCTGCCGCTGGAATCACCGCAGCCAACGCATCCGACCCCAAAGCAGGCGGAGTATCCACCACCACTACATGATAGCTTTGAGCGCTTTTTAAGTTTTTCAAAAGTGCCGGATTGGTTTCTTGAGCCACATCGAACCCTAGAGTTTGTCCGCCTTGCTCGACCCACCACGTTGCAGACCCTTGCGGGTCCGCATCTACCAATAAGACTTTTTGTTGCTCAGCAAGCATTGCCGCTAAATTAACGGCTGTTGTGGTTTTACCAACGCCCCCCTTTCCGTTGAGAACCACCAAAATCTTAGTTGACCGGATAGATGATTTCACAAATTGGTCCCCTGTTCAGGCGGATAATACCCCACTCCATTAAACATTAGATAGTGCAATCCCCTGACAATTGGATCTGTTAATGTGGCACATCCGTCTGAAGACCTCTATACGAGATTCGGTCAGTTTATTCATCCAGCCTTCCAAATAGGACAGATTGGCCTTTTGTTCTTTTGGTTTAGGGGTATCTAATGGATGGGGCATCAGTCCCACAATGGCCGCATTGGTCACACAGAACATAGATTTTTGAAAACTTTCGCAGATTTTAATCAGAAGGTCTTCTTCTTTGCGGGTAGTGTTTTGATAGACCTGGTGGAGGTAGTCAGGAATAAAGTGACGCATGTCTTGCATCAATAAAGTAGGCGGGATGCCAGCTCCCCCAATAGGCAAGGGATCGGCAAACAGCGCTCCGTAGGCAAAACGGCTCTGATCTGGGGGAATCTGTTCGGCTTGGGCATTGTAGGATACGGTCCCCAGAAAAGGTGTGCCCCTAAAAAATACGGCTTCAACGTAAGGCACCGCAGCATCGTTGATAAAAATGAGATTGGCAGACTGAGGGACTAGGTCGTATTTCTGTCCCTCGATCGCAACACTATAGGTCATAGGTTTTGCTGCGGCAGCCACCAAACCCGCCTTCACATACTCAACCACATCTGGAATGGTGGTGATTTTGCCTGTTTCATATTGTTCGGCAAGGGTCAGAAAGATCTCCGCCATGACCTCCCAGAACTGTCCTAAAAAGCTGTAGTAAACCGATTGCCGGATTTGCTCTAGCAGAAATTCTGGAAAAACGGCGTGCAATCCGCTCATCAAAGGGTTCTTACGGATTTTGGCTTGAATGGCTTTTTCTGCCAGGGTTTTAAAGGTTGGAGACTCTAAATAAGCATCCAATCCGCCACCCCCATGCCAGAGCATTACCTTCATGCAATATTCGGCATATTCATAGTTGATGCGATCGTGCCACCAATGGCGAAGCAATTGGCCTATGCTAATCTGGCCGTTAAAGTACTTAAAAAACGGGAATAATTCCAGAAATTGGTGGTCTGCAATAAAAATCAGATTCTTATGATAAGCATCTAAAACCACCCCATAACTTTTGAGAACCCCCACCACTTCAATGACATTTTGAGGGTTATCTGGCAACAGGGTTAGACCGCTCTGGATCCGTTCGATGTAGGCGGCATAGGGGTGTTTTGAAACAGGTTTGGGTGTGAGTTTTGGCATGGCACAATGCGATTTAAAGTTTTACCGGACGGAGTGAATCAGCAGGGGAGACTAACGGAGCCACTGCGACGGTCGTAGGCATGAAAGTGTTCAGCGTGGCTCGGGTCAACCCACTAACCAATTGGGTTGGAGACCAAACAAGATAATCAGTAAGGCCAAAAGAATCCCAGGAGAGCGATCGCGCCAAGAAACGGGCGGAAGCGTGACCACCTGACCATCGGCACGGGCCATGAGGCGACCAAAGAAGGCTTTATTGACCAATAGCAGGAAGTACACTGCTGTCAAACCCGTTCCTGCCATACAGAGGAGCGTTTGTAGGGGAAATACAGGAAAACTTCCGCGAAAGACCATAAATTCTGAGATAAACCCCACCATCCCTGGAATCCCGGCACTGGCCATGACGCCCAATACCATCAAACTGCCGATGACGGGCAAGCCTCGTTCGGGGTTGAGAAGCCCTCTCAAAATTCCTAAATCTCTAGTTCCTGTAGTTTTGTAGACCACACCCACCAGTAAAAATAACAGCGCGGAAATCAACCCGTGGCTGATCATTTGAATCACGGCTGCAACCAAACTCAGAGGCGTTCCCGCTGCTGCTGCCAACAAAATAAAGCCCATATGACCCACAGAACTGAAGGCCACCATTTTCTTCATATCGGTTTGGGCGATCGCCGTCAAAGCTCCATACAGCACGCTCACCACAGCCCACCAAGCCACCCACGGGGCTAGGGTAGACCAAGCTTCTGGGAAAAGCCCTACCCCAAACCGGAGCAGACCGTAGG
>JAAURS010000236.1 GCA_012032135.1 Acaryochloridaceae cyanobacterium RU_4_10
ACGAGCGGACCGGAGACAGATTGGTTAGACCCAACCGCCCGAAACTCAAAGCGGTTGCCTGTAAACGCAAACGGAGAGGTTCGATTGCGATCGCCGGAATCCCGCGCAAAAATGGGCAAACTGTCTACACCCAGATCTATCATTCCACCGGGCTCAGAGTTGACCGACTCACCCCTGCGAATTTGGTCAAACACCTTTTCCAGTTGCGATCCTAAGTAGACCGAGATAATGGCTGGAGGTGCTTCATTGGCACCCAATCGTGATCGTTCCCTGCCGTTGCCACCACAGCACGTAACAGCGGTCCATACTGATGTACGCCCCGAATTACCGCAGCGCAGAACAACAAAACTGAACATTTGCATGGGGCGTATCGCCCGGATCCAGCAAGTTCCCCTGGGTGGCATTCCCTACGGACCAATTGACGTGCTTACCGGAACCGTTAATTCCCGCAAAAGGCTTCTCATGAAGGAGACAGACAAATCCATGTTTCTTGGCCGTCATTCTGAGCAGCGTCATGATCATTTGTTGGTGATCGCTGGCTACGTTGGCAGATTCAAAAACGGGCGCAATTTCAAATTGTCCGGGGGCAACTTCGTTGTGACGGGTTTTTGCCGGAATGCCCAGCCGATACATTTTTCTTCCACGTCTTGCATAAAGACTTGGACCCGCTCTGGAATGGCACCAAAGTAATGGTCGTCAAATTGTTGACCTTTAGCGGACGGCTTCCCAAACAGCGTTCTACCCGTCAGTAAAATGTCTGGACGGTTGTGGGCAAAATGAGCGTCCACCAAAAATATTCCTGCTCCGCACCACAGCTAGAACTTACAGGCGCAATCTCTGTATGCCCCAACAACCCTAAAACGCGCGTTGCTGCTTTGTTCATGGCAGCAATGGAGCGCAACAACGGTGTTTTCTTATCTAGAGCTTCCCCCGTCCAAGAGATGAAAACTGTGGGAATACATAGGGTTAACCCATTGTCTGTTTCCATCACATAGGCAGGACTGGTGACATCCCAGGCCGTATAGCCTCGCGCTTCAAAGGTGGAGCGCAGACCGCCGCTGGGGAACGAGGAACCATCCGGCTCACCCTGCACCAAAAGCTTCCCAGAAAACTCCGTGAGCACTGACCCATCGGGTTGGACCGAGATGAACCCGTCATGCTTCTCTGCGGTTGCATTGGTCATGGGGTAAAAAACGTGAGCGTAGTAGAGCGCCCCTTTAGAGGTGGCCCAATCCTTCATTGCAGAAGCCACTATCCCTGCTACGGAGACATCGAGCTTTCCACCCGTTTGAATCGTTTTTTTAATAGATTTGAAGACGTCTTTGGGCAGACTGGCCTGCATTTTGCTTAACGTAAAAACATCCGTGGCCCACAGTGCCTCTAGTCGTTGCGGCACTTTAGACGGTAGCGGTTCGCGATCCGTAATTTGAGAAACAGCCTGCACGCGCAACTCATGACTCATCGTTATTCTTCTCCCTCGGATGTCGTAACCAACGATCTTATGTGGTTCAACTGTACCAAAATGTAACTTAGGTTACGGTTTAAAGAACAAACGATAGGGGCTCGATCGCCCGATCGCCCCATAACGCTTTAGAGCCTCTTGGCCGCTTTCAACCAATTTTTATGACGAAAGTGGTTCTCGTTTGATGGACAATATTTTTGCATTTGCCTTTGAAGACGCTTAAATAGAAAAAGGCTGAGGCACTTTGAGGCATTCGTAACGATCGGATGGTGGCATTTTGAGGCATGAGGGATGGAGGTGGATCGCAAAAAATGGACTCAAGGCTTGGTTAGACTCTTTAGAAGGCTTTTGCAAAGCTTTCTAAACCTTTTCCGCTCTTCTGGTAACATGCCAGTTACCTCAAATGCCACAACGGGTTCATCTACATCTTCTGTAACTGTTTCTCCTTCTGTTATGTCCGATAATTTAGACCAACCAATCCCTCAACCCCCTTCTTCTTCAATTCCTTCATCGATTGAAGAATTGTTTAGTAGGATTGCCTCAGACGCTCAATCTGCCGGACAGAACTCAACCCAGCCTGAGTCTTTTCCATCGTGTTCTTTGGAAGAGCTATTTGGCATTGATACCAATGTTGTTTCTGCATCCTCTGGTGTGCCTGACTCTGTTCGGTCTAATGAGCCTTCAGACCCTCTATTGTTAGAGAAGTCATTGGAGGTTCAGTCTCATACTCAACCTGTTGCATCGAGTAATGATGAACGGTCTGGGTCTGAGTTAACGAATGATGCGAGCAATGTTAGGACAGCGGAAATGATGCTAGAAGATCCCCCAAATGGTGAAACAAAAGGATCTCCCGAGATCGCACCGGACGGCGAAGCGGCGATCGCCTCCTCCGATTCCCTTTCTGAGCGCCATCTCAATCCACCCTCTATCGATTTAAGCTTGGATGGTGAAGACCGAGCCAACCGCGTTCCCTATGAGCCGTTAGAGCCGGATGATACGTTACTGAATCGAGCCAGTCAAGGCGATCTAGAAGCCTTTCGTCAACTTTTGAATGAGGAATTAGCTCCCCATCAAGCCACCATTGTGGATATTGAATCTCGGCAAGATCTGCTGCAAATTAGTCTTTCTGGGGAACGCGTTCCGGTTCAAAGAACGATCGAACCCCTTATTAAGTCATGGGTGTTGAATGTTGGATTTGTAAAAGTTCAAAAAATTGAACTATACGGCCAAAGAGACGGCTCAGAACTTCCCTACTGGCGTTCAGAATTTAACCCATCGGAGCTGGAATACATTATCCAGCCTGAAGAGCTAGGGTTTGAATTCATGGAAGTTCCGGCTGAAGACTTTTCATTCTTGAAGTTTGATGGTGTGGAAACGCCATCGGAGGTGAATGAGGAGGTTAATTCAGAACCGCTCAATCTTGACAGTAAAGACAGCACGCCCAATACCCTGGATGACCTCTCCGTGTCTGATGGCGGCATGGATGCCCCTCTCGACGCAATGGATGACTCGCCGATGCTCAGTCCTGTGGAATTTTTGCCTGCAAGTACAGGGGAAGATGTAGCCGTAGAACAGTCCCTATCCAGTGGTGCGCTTGAAACATCTGCTGTAGAAAATGCGGACTCTATGAAGAGACGCCAATTGGTTGACAATTTTGTGGCTCAATATGCTGCTGGGGAACGCGCGTTTGTCAAAATTGATTTGAGTGAGACGGATTTGTCTGGCATCAACTTGACGTTGGCTGACCTGCAAGAGGCTGTATTGATTTGGGCAAATCTTCAAGATGCCAGTCTTTACCATGTGAATTTGAGTGGTGCAAAACTGCGTCACGCTAATCTTAAGGGTGCAAAACTCCGCAGTGCTAATTTACAGGGTGCAGATTTTTTGAATGCTGATTTGAGCGATGCAGACCTAAGTTGGTCCAACCTAAGAGGGGCTAACTTGACGGGTGCGAATTTGTCAGAGGCAAATCTCCAGAATGCGATTCTAGAGAATGTGATTATGCCCGATGGTACGCTCCTGGATTAAAAAAACATTCCATGGCTGTCGATTACGATTTAGTGGTTGTTGGGGCAACGTCTGCGGGACAAGCGGCGGCGATCGCTGCGGCTCAAACCTATGCCCGTGTGGCTTGGGTCACGGCTTCTGTTCCCCGGACTGCGGATCCGTTGGTCCTGCTCCGCGAAGGATCGCGGAGGATTCAAACGCTTGAGGGTGTTTCTTTATTTCAGCAGTGGCAGGATGTACTGAGTTCGGCTTTGCAAGGCACTCAAGCTGCGTCTGTAGCCCAATCTTATGGAGTAGATTACCAAGAAGGACCCGTTCAGTTTCAGCAAAAGGATGGATTGTGTTTGACGGTAGGCCAGCGGTTGATGCGATCGCGGTCTTATTTGCTGGCAATGGAGCCCGAAGCGTTACTTCCGCCCATTTTAGGAATCGATCGCCCGCAAGTTTGGACGATTCCACAGCTTTGGCAGGAGCTACAAAGATCCGATAAGGACTGGCCGCAGCATGTCACGATTTTAGGTGATGGGCCGCAGGCGGTCGAACTCAGTCAAAGTTTGCGGCGGTTGGGGCGATCGGTGTTGGTGCTGACGGGGGGCGGTCTGCTGTTGCCCCAAGAGGATCGAGAAGCTGCTTTTTTGCTTCAGGCTTATCTGGAAGGGATGGGGATTGCGATCGACACTCGAGGTTCTCTAACGGAGGTGCTTGCGTTGGGTCGAGAGCAACTGACGCTCAAGGTCAACGATCGCAAATATGCGACGGATGTGCTGGTTATCGCACGAGAAGGATCTCAATCTTTACCGTTTTATCTTGCCCCCCTTAATCTCAAACAAACACAGCAAAAATTGTGGGTCAATGCTCCACTGCAAACTTCGCAGCCCAATATTTATGCCTGTGGTCCGTTGTTGGGTGGTTACCGCATCCCAAGTTTGGCGAGTGCTGAAGCGAAGGTGGCGGCTCAGAATGCAGTATTTGAAAAGCGATCTCCCCTCTTGTACCATCACATTCCCTATGCAATCTTGAGCGATCCGCCGTTAGCGCGAGTGGGATTGACGGAGCTTCAGGCGAAACGCTATGACCCGCAAGTTCAGGTGTTGCGCCAGTCTTTTCAAGATTGCGATCGGGCTTTATTTGAGGAGGCTCCGGCGGGTTTGTGTAAAGTGCTAGTGCAAGTGGATGGAACGGTTTTGGGCGCTCATATTTGGGGTTTGTGCGGGGAGTTAATTCATATCTTTGCGTTAGCCATACAGCAGGGTGTGCGGCTTCAGGATTTGGGTAGGTTGGGTTACGCTTCGCCGACGTTTGCTCAGGTGATTCAGCAGGTTGCACACCAATGGCAACGGCAATTGTGGCGCAAGGACCGCGATCTCAGTGAGCGTTGGTTTTACAATCGTCGTAAACGCGCGCGGTAAGCTATGCAGTTAAAAATTAAACGACTTTCTGATGCGGCTGTGATTCCTCAATATGCCCATCCCGGCGATGCGGGTTTGGATTTGGTTTCGATTGAGGCCCAAACGATTTTGCCAGGGGAGAGTCGGCTGATTAGAACGGGGATTGCGATCGAGCTACCAGAGAATACTGAAGCTCAAGTACGTCCTCGGAGTGGATTGGCGCTGAAGCATCAGATTACGGTACTCAATACGCCAGGAACGATCGATGCGGGGTATCGGGGTGAGGTTTGTGTGATTTTAATTAATCATGGCAATCAAGCGTTTCAGGTAGAGCCAGGGATGCGGATTGCCCAAATGGTGATTGCGTCGTTTATTCGGGTGACGGTTGAGGCGGTTGAGGCATTGGCGGATACGGCGCGATCGTCCGGTGGGTTTGGTTCTACAGGGTAAACGGGTAGAAGATTATTAGCTGATAGTCAATTCAATTACAGCAATAGCCAAGAAAACAAATCCTGAACGGTCAGATTTAACTCACTGACGAAGGGGGGCATAGGAAGTAATTCATCTAGCTCATCAAATACTTCAACTTCTTGCTTGGGGCGGTAAACAAATACGGTTTTTTCGTCTGGATCGATTAACCATCCCATTTGAGTGCCATATTTCAAACAATGCAGAATATTTTTGGTGACTTTGGTGTGACTTTGATCTGGAGACAGAATTTCAATGGTCCAATCTGGCGGAAGGAGAAATGCATTTGCAATTTCTCCAGTTTCATCGCTGGGGATGCGGTTCCAAACAAAGACTGCAACGTCGGGGACTGTTGAGCGGCCCCCAAAGGTACAGCGCAACTCAGGAAACGCACAAGCAATTTTTTGAGGTTTGACTACTCCATTGATGGTGGGGACGAATTCTCCTTGAATCCGGCTATGTTTTCCTTGTGGCATAGGTTTCTGAAGGATTTGGCCATCTATGTACTCACTAGCAGGCTTAGTTTCTGGCTGTTTCAGCAACTCTTCTAATGTCAGCGTTTTGGATAGTGCTTGTCCCATTACGAGGTTGCCTCCAGTTTTCCTGGGTCAAGTTCTGTTCTTTATTTTATCGAGTAATCCTAGCAGGCTGAATGTCCGCTAGGATTACTCTTCAATCTCCACGTCAGTTTCCCAGGTGTTGATTACTGTTCCAATAGTTAATTAACTATCGCTCCGCAACGCATCTAGAACAGACCGATCTTCTAGGGTTGAAGTGTCGCCAGAGATTTCAGCGCCGCTGGCAAGGGTCCGCAATAATCGCCGCATGATTTTGCCAGATCGCGTCTTAGGTAACGCATCCGCAAAGCGGATTTCTCCCGGACGCGCGATCGCGCCAATCTCTCCAACCACATGTTGCTTTAGCTCATCCTTGAGGGCATCGCTAGGCGTACTATTTCCTTCCAGCGTCACAAACGCAAAGATATCTTCCCCTTTTAGATCGTCAGGGCGGCCTACTACCGCAGCTTCTGCGACCGCAGGATGAGACACCAACGCCGACTCAATTTCCATTGTGCCGAGGCGATGACCCGAGACGCTAATCACATCATCCACCCGACCCATAATCCAGAAGTAGCCATCCTCATCCCGTCGCGCACCATCACCCGCAAAGTAAAGGTACTTCCCATCCTTAGGAGGAATGTGCTCCCAATAGGTTTTTCGGAAGCGATCGGTGTCGCCATAAACGTTGCGGATCATACTGGGCCAAGGATGGGTGACGACCAGATAGCCACCCTCGTTATCAGCGGCGGGGTTTCCATCTAGATCTACCACATCCGCCAAGATGCCTGGGAAGGGCCGCGAAGCCGAGCCAGGTTTAGTCGGAGTCGCACTTGCGATCGGCGTAATCATAAACCCGCCCGTTTCCGTTTGCCACCAAGTATCCACAATGGGGCAGCGCTCTTTGCCAATGACTTGGTGGTACCACATCCAAGCTTCTGGGTTAATCGGTTCGCCGACCGTTCCTAGAATTCTCAGAGATGACAGATTCCGTGCATTGGGGTGTTGGTCGCCCATTTTAATGAAGGTACGGATAGCAGTGGGGGCAGTGTAGAAGATATTAACCCCGTACTTCTCAATTACATCCCAGAAGCAACCTGGGTTAGAAGGGCGCGGAACGCCTTCATACATCACTGTTGTGGCTCCGTTGGACAGAGGACCGTAAACGATATAGCTGTGACCCGTAATCCAGCCCACATCGGCGGTACACCAATAAACATCAGTATCTTTGAGGTCGAAGGTCCATTTTGCGGTCATGTGCGTATACAGGTTGTATCCGCCCGTCGTGTGGACCACACCCTTTGGTTTGCCCGTACTGCCACTGGTGTAGAGAATGAATAGCATATCTTCGCTATCCATGGGCTCGGCGGGACAATCTGCGGAGGCTGTAGCTTGCAGTTCGTGCCACCAATGGTCGCGCCCTGGCTCCATATGAATGGATGCTTTGGTCCGCTGCACGACCAATACATTTTTCACGGAGGGGGCTGCACGATCGGCCAGAGCACGATCGACCTGTTCTTTGAGCGCAATGGCCTTATCTTTACGGAATCCGCCATCCGCCGTAATCACCAACTTTGCTTCGGCATCGACCAGACGATCGCGCAACGCTTCTGCACTGAATCCGCCAAAGACCACACTATGGGGCGCACCGATGCGGGCGCAGGCTAACATTGCGATCGCTGCTTCTGGAATCATGGGCATGTAGATGCCGACGCGATCGCCTTTTGGACGCCCAAGCCCTTGAGTACATTGGCCATCTGACAGACTTCGCGATGGAGTTGGGCGTAGGTGAGGGTGCGGG
>JAAURS010000237.1 GCA_012032135.1 Acaryochloridaceae cyanobacterium RU_4_10
GGGGCAAAATCAAACCCAACGACATCAAATCCTGCCTCCGCAATAACATTGCGTCTTGACCGCTTCCGCAACCTAAAACTGCTATACGTCCAGGTTTGGGCGCTTGAGTCGATCTGAGAAGATTGATGAATGGTGGCGCTGGACAGCCCAGATCCCAGCGATCGCTGCCTTCTTGATAGCGATGTTCCCAAGCTTCTGCGGTAAGGTCAATCATTTTCTTCGTAAAATTACACCTATGGCAATGAGGTTTTGGGGCATGGGGATTAGCTCGATCGAGATTGGGGAATTTCGGGGCGAGATGACGAAAAAGTGCTCGGGCAGTTAGGACTTCTCCCAGTTTATTTATTTGAGCGATCGCAATCCTATCTCTCCACCCCAAAATTCTCGCGCATCTGGCTCTAGCTGCCGAAAGTAGGCGATCAAAATTGCTTGTATTCAGGAGTAAACAGTAGGTTCTGGTGGATCGGTGCGATGGCTTAGATGTTCAAGATGATACTCTACTGTTTCACGCATATCTCTTAGGGTGAATTCTTCTTCTGATATTGCTTCGCACCGACGTAAGTCTACTTTGCCGTACTCTTTAGTTTTTTCCATCAGTTTTGGAAATTCTGATTCTATACTGTGAGCGATCTTTTCAGCCATAGGAGTGTGTTCTGGCTTGTCTGTCACATAGATAATGTTAATCCATAACTCATAGGGTTCTTCGGGAGGGATTTCATCTTGAGGTTCATAGGACAATCGGAAAGATAAGATTCCAGAGGAATTCTTTTTGCCTTCCTTCTCAATGTAGCTAAAAACGGAGCGCAGTCGATTGACAAGGCTATTTGGCAAAGCGTGACGACGGTATCTTGCGGCCAGCCAACTTTGTAGAATGTAGCGAGAACTGAGTTGATAGATCTGGTCAGTTTGAATGGCTTCCAGCAAGGTTTTGGAGACTATTGTTCTTTTTGAAGCTATTAGCTCAAGGACAATTGTGGTTTCCCCCTGCTTATACTCGAGGTGCAATGTGCGTGGATTTTTGCCGTGGGTAAAGTTTCCGTTGGGTTGCGTTACGATACGCGCGAAGATGAATTCTACGAAAGGCTCTGCGTCCAGATTGTCATTGGAAATATCACAATCATGGGAAATTGCCACAGCCATCTGGGCGTCCGAGACATCGGTTAGTCCCACTGCTTGAAAGTTTTCCTGAATCAGTACGCTACCCTGTCGCCATGAAGTATTTCGAGACCACGGCATTGATTTTTACTCGCTCCACTCAATAGGCACAGAAGATTCACTCAAAACTTCATCGAGCGAACGCAGGTGTTTGCCAGAACCTTTCGATTGACGACGGGTCTGCTTTTCTTTGTCAGCGATCGCTTTCAATTCGGCTAAGGCGGGTGAGAGGTCTTCATCAACCCTGAGGCGCTCAAGTAAGGAACGTCCGTCTAAAATTGGACGATGAATTAACTTATCCAGACGAATCATATTCATTTGTTTTACTTCATCGGCAGTGCGAGATAATCGCTGAATTCGCAGGATTGCTTCCGGTTTGGGTTCTTGACCTTCTAACCAGGCATAGGCTGTGGGACGGGTAATGCTAAGAATAGAAGCGAGATCCGACATATTTATACCGAAGACATCCCGAATATTGGCAACATGCTCAGCGGGAGAACGGGTATCAACTTGCTTTTGTACAGAAGGTTCAACATGAATCTGAGGAGTATAGAGCCATTGGTTGAGGATTTCGGTACTATGGGCAGTCATGATGCCACCTGTTCCTGCGGTAAAGCTAAGCAGCAATGGGACAAAAGCTTTGGCTGTGGTTGGGTAGGTGTTTGTAGAGCTAGTACCAGTGATATTAGCTGGGTAGATAGGAGTGTTGTTGATGGTCATAAGACTAAGCCCACCTCTGTCTTGCGTGGTCTGTGACGGAAACTTTGAAGGCGGTTGTGATAATTTCATGGGCTTTGGAGAGCTGGGTTTCTATCGCTGCCAGATCGAAATCCCCCCGTTTGATGACAAAGTAGTCTGTATCTAAGACCGAATGCCGACCATTGATTGCTGCAAATCGAGGCTGGAGGTTGAGTTGCAATGAAACTAAATCGGGGGACAGGGCTAAATTTCCGTCGGTAATCACGGTTCTGGTCACTAGGGTACCCTCTTCAATAGAGGTGAGGTTTTCAGTAAAACTATGACCTAGACGACCCTGTAGGGCTTCAGATAAACCTAATAAGGATGGATTCAGATATTGGGGCAAGGTGTCATTCTCCATCGCCACAATAGCGTCGAGGTAGCGGAGTCCAATGCGTTCGGTATACGCCAGTTCCACAATTTCGTGAACCAGTTTTAGGCCAGAGATGGTTTTCTGAAGAAAATCTGCAAAGGTATCATATGCAGTGGTGTGAAAGACCAAGGCATTTGAGAACAGCAGATATCCTTCGGTGCGCTGAGTATTTGTGAAGCTCCACCGTTGTTGTTGCTGTTGCTGAACATCTGGCTGTAATTCGTCTAGGCGGCGAATGGACAGTTCAAATTGATTTTCAGTTCGGAAGTCAGGGAATCCACCTCGGCGCAATCGCTCCTGCAAACGGGAGACATATTCTCCCATTTGGGCGATCGGGTTGAATTGGACTTGAGCCACGGTGTAAAACACAGGTGCATGGCTCATTTTTGATATTGCTGTTTTCATATAATATTAGAATACCCAAGTCTTATTTTACACTTCACTTTACACTTATGACAATAAGGTTATGGGGCTTAGGGCTTGAGTCGATTGGATTGGTGAATTTTGGGACAAGACAGCGAAAAAGTGCTCGATCAGTTAGGTCTTCTCACAGCTTGTTTATTTGAGCGATCGTCATCCTACTTTTTTGACCCTATGCGATCGCGCTTTTGGCTTTGGCTAAAGAAAGTAGGGGATTGTAGAATTTTCACTAAAACTGTAGAAAAGCTAGCTGGATGATTGCCTTGAAACAGATGCAGCAACCATTGCTCTCATTTTGAGAGGACTTATGTTATAATGTCAACCTAGACCATTGAAGACTCAAAAGCTTCATGCATCTCATCTCAATCCGTAATCTTCGTACAGAGGCTGCTCGGCATCCTGATGCTAAAAAGCAGGTCGATGACTGGTATGCAACGGTAAAAAAGGCGAATTGGGAGAATTTAGAGGATGTTCGTCAGATCTATCGCGATGCTGAGGCGGTTGGAGATTTTACGGTTTTTAATATTAAGGGGAATGATTATCGTCTGATTGTTGGAATTGATTATGAAAATCAAACCGTTTACTACAAATATTTTCTAACTCACGCTGAATACGATAAGGATAGGTGGAAGAATGACCTTTACTTTTAATCCTGTTGCCTATAGAGAGATGATCGCTGAATTTTCGCCAAAGGTAATTGAATCAGAGGAGGAATACGATCGTGCTTTGGCAATGGCGGAAGAGCTTACGTTTAAGAAAGACCGAACGCCCGAAGAAGGGGCTTTACATAAGTTACTCGTAACATTGATAGAGGCATACGAAACTCAGCACTATCCAATGGATGAGTCCCAGCCCTATAAAATTCTGCAACATATTATGGAAGCCAGCGGAACACGTCAGGCTGATTTAGTCGGTGTAATTGGGTCGAGTGGGGTGGTGTCCGAAGTGATTAATGGCAAGCGATCGATTAGTAAGGCTCAGGCAAAAGCTTTAGGGGAGTATTTTAAGGTTTCTCCCAGTTTGTTTATTTGATTTGTTGTTGTCGGCGATCGCAGTATTTTGGTTGAAAGATAATAGGCGATTCCCGCTATGTGCGTAGATGGCGTTTTTTATAGTCAGATTAGCTGTTTGGTTCCGGCAGATGGGTTTTATGAATGGCAAAAAACGCAACAGGGTGTAAAACAGCCGTTTTATTTTTCGATGGCAGGGAATGCTGTGTTTGCGATGCTGTCGACTGATTGAGTTAATATTAGGATCGTGAGTAAGATTCTAACCGAATATTTATGAAAAACATTCTAGATGGCCTACTGAAAGACGTTTTACTACTCATTATTGGAGGCTTAATAACATTCGTTGGACAAAAATGGGTCAATAGCGATATTGAATATAAAATTGCATCTAGAGATTCATATTTATCTGCACCTTTAGGTCAGCAGGGGCTAACAATGGCCTTTAAAGGAAAACCACTTAAAAATGTAAGTGTTGTCGATTTTTCCATATTCAATCGAACTTCTAAGCAATTTGCAGACGTAGACTTAGTATTTTCAGTGGATAAAAATGCCACCTCAGCAATTGTCTCCAGTGATATCATTCCTCCTCAAGGGATACCAAAAAAGGAGTTTGTGGAGAAGCTCTCACCTAAAGATCCAAAGGATCGAGGTGTCATAAAATTTCGAATCAAAATATTACCTAAGCAGCGAAATAATGACTATTTTCATGCAGTATTTGTATTTGAAGGAGATCAAGCACCCTCAATGTCGGTTCAAGGACTAACTGGAGAGACTTCTTTGATTCCATACCAAGCATGGAAAGACTTTATCCAAGGAATAGTAATAGTTTCTGTTATTTATGTGGGATGTATGCTTCTCTTGTTTTATCGGGTAGATTTTGTGTGGTGGCCCAGAATATACCAGAAGCGTGTCGAACAATTTGTTGAGCATGTAAAACAACATCAAAGTGATGGTCAGACAAATACAGATCCACAATTTCTTGAAGATTCAAGAAAAATTTATGCCTCATTCACAAAACCTAAGCCGTTAAAGTTTTGGGCTAAAATTCTCCCAGAAAAACATTTTGAGGATAAGACGTAGTCCGTCGTTATAATGTGATCGCAGATTCAGCTCTCTGCCAAAATGTGGAGCCCCAGTCTGAGCAAAATGAAGTGAAGGTTGCGCTCGCCATATCAACCTAACAACAATGCGAACCGATAAAGAACAGTTGTGAATCCGAAGGGGAGATGCTGTTCAATCGCGATCGCCCTATTGAGGTAGGAATGATGCGATTATCTTTCAGAATGAAGAGGATGTTGCAATCTCCCTCGGCCATTAGATACATTCAGCAATCGCCCTTCCTCAGCAAATACGATCGCCCTCAATCTCAAAGTCATATCTGGCAGAAATCAAGGAGTAGTCAGCGATCTATATTTGGAGATAAACCATCGCACCCTCACCCTAGCAAGGCTAAAGCATTGAGCGATCGGTTTGCGTTGACTGAAATGTGATCGGTCTATTCTGCAAACCAATTTGCCAGTCGAAGATCCGAAAAATCAACCTAATCGGCCAAACTATTGTTAGTCATTTTCTTCGTAAAAAGGCTTACTCTCGCTACCCTCCACAGACCATCCCTCATTCTCGCCGCCAATATAAACACGCTCCAGGTTCACAAAGTCCTTGCTGAATTGGGTTAGGGCGTTGAGTAACATATCCAAGGCGATCGCATCGCTAGTTCCCAGGTCAAACCAACATCGTCCCCAGTAGCCCTCATATTCAAAGTTCCCCATATTGTGCATGAGAGCCATCAACGTTCCCGAACCGTCTTCGTTGTAGTTTAAGTAACTGAGTTCTAAGCCTGCATCCTGGACCTGAAGATTCTCGGCATTAAATGCCCCCAACTTGCCCAAGTAAAACCAAGCTTCAAACAAATGTTCGAGGTAAAGTTTTTCCTGCTCTGAAGGCGCGGTTTCAAACTCAATCCAAATCCACAAATCGAAGGGATTAAATTCTCTAAATTCAACCTGCATACAAATGATTCACCATTGTGGACTGCTGCTTTGAGCTAGAATAGCCCAGTCTGTTCGATCGATAGAACTGTCACTCATTGGGCTTGCGGGATAGATTTTCAACCATGCTATATCTCAAAAATTTGGTTTATCATCCTCCAGCCGCCTCTGAAGCCCTCTTAAAACAAATCAACCTAGAACTGGGGATCCAAGAAATGGGTCTGATTGTTGGCCCCAGCGGTTCTGGTAAAAGTACGCTTCTTGAAATTATGTCGGGACTCGCCGCCCCCACATCCGGCGAAATGCACTGGCGACGCCAAGAGTTAACCCCAGACGACCTCCAACAATTGGCAGGATTAGTCTTTCAGTTTCCAGAACGACACTTTTGCGGCAACTCAATTCTAGAAGAACTGCGCCTGGGACACCCTGAAATATCCACAGATCGAGTTTACCAGGCATTGCAAGAGGTTGGTTTAGAACAACTTTCCCTCTATACCTCTCCCCAATCCCTCAGTGGCGGACAGCAACGCAGATTAGCCTTGGCCGTCCAGCTCATCCGCCAACCCCACTTGCTTTTGCTAGATGAACCTACGGCTGGGTTAGACTGGTCCATGCGCCGCCAACTGGTCCACGTTCTCAGCAAGCTCAAACAACACCGCAGCTTATTGGCCGTCACCCACGAACCTGCTGAATTATTAGCGATCGCAGACCGATGTTGGCTGATTGACAATGGCAAGATTGAATCCATCTCCTCCCAAGCCTTAACCCAACGCCTGAACGTGAATACCCTCGATCCCTTCCACCATTCCCCAGATGTCTGACTCTCCTAACCTGCTCCTGCCCGAATGGACTGACTTGTGGCAACAGACTCTAAATTGGTCTCCCACCCCAACCCAACAAGCCCAATTCCAAGCGCTATTGATTCAACTTTGCGAACTCAATAAGAGCGTAAATTTAACCCGCATTACCGACCCTGAAGACTTTTGGGAAAAACATCTATGGGATTCTCTGTGGGGAATTCAACCCTGGCTCAACCACCCGTCAGAAGACCTTCGTGCGATCGATATTGGGACGGGAGGTGGGTTTCCAGGCTGCCCCGTGGCGATCGTACAGCCGCAATGGCAAGTCACGTTACTAGACTCGACTCGAAAAAAAGTGGCCTGTTTGGAAGCCCTTTGTCAGGGTTTGCCCTTGAGCAATGCTTATCCTGTCTGCGATCGTGCGGAGGAGTTAGGCAAAAATCCTCGATATCGCGGGAAATTTGATGTTGCGCTGATCCGTGCAGTGGGACCCGTCTCAAGCTGTGCGGAATATGCCATCCCGTTCCTGAAGGTGGGAGGGACGGCTGTCGTGTATCGCGGTCAGTGGAGTATTGAGGAAGAGCAGATTTTACAACGCGCTTTAACTCAGTTGGGCAGTGAATTAACAGATTTACGGGCCATAACAACACCTTTGACTCAGAGTCAGCGTCATTGCCTGCATTTAAAGAAGGTACAGTCCACACCCTCTAAATTTCCACGTAAGGTCGGACTACCCACTCAACAGCCCTTGGGGATTGAATAAGCTGCTTGTATTTTACAAGTCTAGCTGGCTGAGCGGACTTGTGCTGAGCGAAGCCGAAGCAGCCGAAGCCAACGGTAAGTTGTTTACCAGAAATCAACCTACTTCCCAGGCAAAAGCTGGCGGAGTGCTGCAAGAAGACGATCTACAGGCTCTTTGCGGCTATTAAAGCCCATGAGTCCTACGCGCCACACTTTCCCAGCCAATTCCCCTAAACCACCCCCAATCTCGATGTTGAATTCATTGAGGAGTTTACTGGATAGAGCTTTCCCATCCACCCCCTCAGGAATACGGACTGTCGTCAACGTGGGGAGTCGGAAATCTCGATCGACGTGGAGTTTGAGTCCCAAGTCCTCTAGTCCCGCCCACAGGTACTCCGCATTTTGCTGGTGCCGCTGCCAGCTATTCTCAATCCCTTCTTCAGCTAGCAA
>JAAURS010000238.1 GCA_012032135.1 Acaryochloridaceae cyanobacterium RU_4_10
GCACGTTGGCGAACTGCGATACCTGGCGGTAGAGATCGAAATAGGTCAGCGTGCGGCGGTCGCCCGGTTCCCCTTCCCAAATCAACGCAGCTTTATTTTTGCGCCAAGTGGTGAGGTGACGGTCCAAACAGTTGTAAGAAATATTGAGTTTGCCGCCTACAAACCACTTCGCAAACGGCGGTTGCCAATCTAAAGTCCGATCCCATTTTTGAAACCAATGCAGTTCTTGTTCTGCCAGTTCTGCCCAGAAGGCTGCGGGGTCTGCTTTAGCTTTGGCGTAGAGTTGTTCGTATTCGCTAAAGCTTTTGATAGAGGCTTGGGCGGATAGCTCAGCGGGGGGCTGAAACAGACGCTTTTCGTTAAGAATGGATTCAATGGTGGGGTTTGACATGGCCCTGAGTCCGAACGCTTGAACATAAGTCTGTTATTCAAGGTCGCATAAAACTGACGAGAGCATAATTAAATTTTGAGATTTCTCAATATAAAAAACGGACAGGAATCAATCTCTTCTGTCCGTTTTCTGTTCGATTTTAGAGCGCTATTACACGACTCGGAAAATGAAAGGATAGTGGAAAGGCGTTTCAGGTGCACTCAAGCACTTGAGAATGGCTAAAATTGGCATAACCCAGCTTGCAAGGAGTACCACACCTCCTATCAGCCAGCTTAAAGGGATGAGAATAATGGTCCAAAAGAGTGCTGCTGCAATGATGCCATACAGCCACACATTAAGGTGAAAATTGATCGCCTCTTTTGCGTTGCTTTTAACAACGGGATCGTCTGAGACCAATGAAATGGCGATCGGAATCCCCATTGTGAGAACCAACGGGCTAAAGAAAATAGAGCCGTGGCAAAGCGCCGAGAGTAACTTGCGCTTATCAACGTCGTAGGTGTTTTGCATCGCAACATTCCTTTTGCAGCACAGTTGCTTGTCGATTTCCATAGTGCTGTAAAAAACGCTAAAAGGAAAGTCGGTCTTGCCCACCTTTTGGGGTGAATATCCCTACTGTGACCTTTAGAATGCGGATTCCAGAGTTTGAATGTTTGTACCAAATGTATCGTTACGTAAAACTCTAGACTAGGATTTGAATGGTTTGGATCTCTGCAAACAGTCCCGAACGCTCCTGCTTTTTAATGTTGGGAAGTCTACAACCATGTCTGTAACGCCCTTAAAATATGCTTATTTCCCTGGTTGCGTGGCTCAAGGGGCCTGCCGGGAACTGTATATGTCTACCCATGAGATGACTCAAGCTTTAGGGATTGAGCTGATCGAACTCAAAAAAGCGGCTTGCTGTGGTTCTGGAACCTTTAAAGAAACCTCGCAACTCCTGGAAGATACTGTCAACGCGCGCAATATTGCCCTAGCAGAAGAATTGAAGCTGCCTTTACTCACCCATTGCAGCACCTGTCAAGGTGTGATCGGCCATGTGGACGATCGCCTCAAGGAAGCCCAAACGCAAAATCCAGACTATCTTCAAGAAGTCAATGGTTTGCTCCAAGAACAAGGGTGCAGACCGTATCAGGGCAGTACGGACGTCAAACATCTGCTTTGGGCCATTGTGGGAGATTTTGGTTTAGAGCAACTGGCGGCTAAAGTGCAGCGGAAGCTCAGTGGCTTAAAATGTGCTGCTTTTTATGGGTGTTATTTGCTGAGGGCTCAAAAATCCTTACCCTTTGATGACCCTACCCATCCCTCTTCAATGGAGCGCGTCTTTGAAACTATTGGCGCAACCCCTGTCATTTATCCGGGTCGCACCCAGTGTTGCGGTTGGCCGATCGCAAGCTATGCCACACCACAGTCCTTTAAAATGGCAGGTGGCCGGATTCAAGAAGCGATTGCAGCAGGAGCAGATTGCTTAGTTACACCTTGTCCTTTGTGTCACCTCAATCTGGACTCTCGGCAACCGGAGGTTGAGAAAACGATTGGTCAGACTTTAGGGTTACCAGTCTTACACCTGCCCCAATTGATCGGCTTGGCACTGGGAATTGAGCCCCAAAAACTAGGACTCGAACGTCATGTAGTTTCTACCCGTCCAGTGTTGGAAAAACTAGGCTTGATGGTCTAGCGCAAAGTTTGATTATTAGTCGAGGAAACCCATCAACTCGCTGGGTTCGTCGATTTGGTTGGATGCAATAGGCCGATGGTTCGGCAAAAATTCTGAGCTAGGTAATGGAAATTTAGATTTGACCACAGGGCGATGGTTGGGCAAATGGTCCGAATTTACAATCACCAAACCTGACTTCACGATGGGACGCTGATTGGGCAAGGTTGTGTCGTTTACAACGGTTAAGTGTGCCGCAGAGGTGGGACGGTTACCAGGAATGGTTCCGCTGTGAACAATGTCAAGACTCGTTTCAGCAATGGGCCGAGTATTGGGAAGAGGAGCGGGCTGATAGATCTCGATCGCCTGACCTGATTTCCCAGTGCTTTTCCCACGGGCTGCGGCAGGCTTTGCGCCGTTGGTGTTTTCAGTGGCTGCTTTTGTAATTGCTAGACTGGCTTGATCCGCACCGCTCGCGCTGCCTGTCGTGTCTGACGTTGCCATGAGGAATTCCTACTGTGCTTTTTAAGACGGTTTTAACAACCCCATCATACCCCGATAGGTCTTCAATTCATTGCCCCTGTCTCTTAACGGGGATCAATAAATCTTATGAGTTCAACAGTATTCCGTTATCGGCCCAGAACCCTTGGGCTAAAAGCCTAAATACCCCCTGGGTGCGATCATCCACTGGTGATAGACCTTGGTACTCCGATTTCCAATGATGACGGTCGTGAGCATATCGACGGGCAGCGTATGCAGTTGGGCCAGGGTGGTGAGCGTGGTTTCTTCTTCAGCTCGATAGGCTGCTTTAACCAGGGCCACTGGGGTTTCAGGATCTCGGTGTTTCAGAAAAATGTGTTGAGCACGATTGAGGTGTTCCAGGCGGACCTGCGATCGTGGATTGTACAGCGCCGTTGCGAAGTCAGCGGCAGCGGCGGCCTCTAATCTTTTTTCAATGACCTCCCACGGCGTCAGGAGATCGCTGAGGCTGATGGCACAAAAATCGTGCATTAGCGGGGTTCCCACGCGGGATGCCGCAGCCTGTAACGCGGATACCCCTGGAAAAATCTGTACGGATGGTGTTTGACCGTCCCAGCCTTGGGACCTCAGTTCTTCCAGCACCAGACCCGCCATCCCGTAGATTCCCGCATCCCCAGAGGACACAACCGCCACCCTCAGTCCCCACTGGGCCAACCCGATCGCCCGTTGAGCGCGTTGGCGTTCTTGGGTGATGGGAGAGGCTTCAACGATTTGTCCCGGTCTAAACCGCGATTTCAATAAATCCAAATACAGCGAATATCCAATGACGACATCGGCCTGAGTGATGGCTCGTTGGGCCGCTGGGGTCATTTGCTCTAGCGCACCCGGTCCAGACCCCACCAGCCACAGTTGGCCCGGATGGCCAATCCATTCTGAAACTGACTGCGCGATCGCCACTGTCACAGCGCCGGGTTCCCCAGGCAGTCGAAACACTTGCTTGGGGACGACCAACGTCGGGGACTGGTCTTCCCAATTGGGGCAACCTGTGCTGCTGCCTTGAGCGCCGCTGCTTCGGCAACGCTGGGAGTCCCAACCGCAGCCTCCACCACTTCTGAGGGATGGGGGACGGGGCAATCTTTGAGATCCTCTGGTGCAAAGTAAGACAGAGGCCATTGATGGGCCGCGCTGAATGCCAGAAGCCCCACTTCATCAGCTTTCAGATCTAAGGTGGCAATCCCTGCGATCGCTTCAGGTGCAAGTCCATGCTCCTTTAAGGCATGGTTTACCCCATGCTCGATCGAGACTTGAGACGTGCCGCGCTCGCAGCCAATCCCCACCCACAACACGCGAGGGTGCCAGTAGACGGTAGGACATGAATTCGTTTCTGTTGGTGCAGAGGCCGTAATTCGAACGCGAGCGCTGTAGGTCGTGGAAGGATCTGCTTCAAATGGTAAGGATGTTCTGTTGGCAAGCCCATCTTCCACAGTTCAGTTCCGATGTCCTGCTCGACCAACACAGCTTTTTCACGTGCAACTGCTGCACTGACTTCATTCCAGTCCCCAGTCCCGCGTTGCCAACCAAAGGGGGTTCCCAACCCATCCAAGCTAGGAAGGTGAGCCGCTGCGGAGGCTCCCGTCACAATAGCGGTGCCATTGAGTGCTACTGCAACACAGCGGGCTAGCACATCCGCACCTCCCAGATGTCCGCTGCACAGGCTGATGGCGTATTGTCCTGTCTCATCCACTACCACCACGGCTGGGTCTTCAGCTTTGTGACCCAGTAACGGCGCAATTAAGCGCACCACAGCTCCACTGGCCAGTCCAAAAATTAAACCTTGGTGTGTTGTCCAAAGAAACAGCAAACGATCTTTGAGGGCTCCTGTATAAGTTTGAACCTGAGGGAGATGGCCTAAAGATTCAGGCACCCACAGTGTGGCCCCTAGAGCCGAGCAGAGGGGAGAAAGGAGATTTGCTGCTCTAGGAGTTGTGGCGATCGCGGCTAGAGGTTGACAGGGTGGCGCTAAGGACGGCGAATGCAATGGTTTGTACCTGAAAAGACAAATTTCTTAGAAGAAGGGCAGCAAACTCTTAATGACTTTACGAATGCGAAGCAAATCGATGGTTTGTTTAATCTGTGGTGCAAGACGAGCTGGAACCTCTTCTGGCTTGACCCGAAGCTGTTTTTGTTCGAGAGCGTATTCATGGGCATTACGGGAGCCCCCATCCATCTGAGAGTTAGATTGCTCGGTGACTTGGATCTGGAGAACCTCTTCCGGCACATCTTCGTTCGGCGGTAAGTGCGTTGTGTGTCCTTGAGCGTTAGCGCCTGAAACTAACGAAAGGTTAGAGCCCATCACTATAGCAAACAATAAGCTATGGCCTCGCTCGATCGCGCGGCTTGGCACAAAACACTTCAGACTGGACCTTCGCAACAATTCTCCCCCTCTCCCTTTACAGTACTCCAAACAAAATGCCCCTCGCATTGTTGGATTCAACAATAGCGCTGGGACATTTTGCGAATGCAACTTCTTGCAAACAGCTCGATCGTTATGCGAACGATATTCGATTTTTTAAGGGTTGGTTGTTAAGACAGCCTACGTTCCAAAAGCCTTATTTGGAAGGAGAAGCTGAGGGGGAAGCAGATCCAGAAGGGGAAGCTGGGGTATCAGACCCACCACCACAAGCTCCTAGGGTTGTGGCAATTCCCAGAATAAGAACGGTTGCTAAAACTTTGATATTCATTGTCCTAAACTCCTCACTTCAACAAACGTAAACGAAAGTTAGCTTACAAAAAAAGCAAAATGGCTCACTTCACAAGTCAGGCTAGACTATGGCTTCTTGGAAGGTGCTGGAGAAGGAGACACGGCTGGTGACTTAGAAGCGGCTCCAGAAGGAGACATGGCTGGAGAGGGGGACATGGCTGGAGACATGGCTGGGGAGTCAGCGGGGGAAGGAGAGGTGGTGGTTTCTCCACCACAGGCAGCTAAGGGAAGCAACAAAGCTGCAATAGAGAACGCGGTAAGCAGTTTAGTTTTCATAAGAATGCTCGTTGAACAACATTGGAAATAGATTTTCCAGTGTTTCTTTAGTCCTGTCAATCCTCCAGCTCTGAATTGCAGGTTTTTCTAAGCCTTATGAAGGTGTTCAATGCCTTTAGGGGTGGGCTTCAGCCCGTTTCATTTTCTTTAAATAATCAAAGACCGTTTTGTCTCCCAGATCGGGTGGAATTTGCTGAAACACCTTATCGATCGCAAACCATAGAAAAACGATCGCGCATCCACCCAACAAAATTTTTTCAGTGAATATGGAGGTCAATCCGAGCCAATGTCCCAATAAAAGAGATGGAATCATCAATACTAGGAGTTTGGCTTGCAGGCGGTTAAAACAAAAGGCTTCTTTGACAAATAGTCCTGTCAGCGCGACAAATACAAAGCCCACCCCAATTAATGTTACGGAATAAGGCGGATAAACAGCGAGGGGTAAGGGCTGTGTGGCTGTAATGGCGATCGCGATGGCTGCGATGCAACCCATGCCCCAGAAGAGTTGAAGTGCGAGATGGAGCGGTTTGAGATAAATATGAATGGTCCACAGACTAACGCCCAGTGCAATACAGAAGATGGCAAATAAAAGACTGATTGTCGTGACAATGCCAGCTTGCGGAATCCCCGCGATCGCCAATCCAGCTCCTAAGGCAAAGGATGCGGCGGCTGTCGTCAACCCCGCTCGATAAATCACAACATCCAGCCGATCCTTAGAGGTGACGGTAAACTCGCCAAATTGACCTTGATACACTTCGCCTGTTTCTTGCAACCATGTCAACATGTCCAGCGCCTCTCCAAAATGATGGATCACTTCTAGGGTAAAACATCGACGTCAAGAGTTGCGCTCTGATGGGCAACCCAATCTTTAAGGGTTGTCTCCCCACAGTTAAAAACTCTGCCAAATTAAAGCTCCTCTGAAGGATACAATGCCGTTGTTTATTATTAATAACATGCCTGTTGATTATACTGAGAATACAGGTTTTAAACCGATTAATTATGCTTTAGAACAACGAAAGTTGAACCAAGTAAAATCTCCCTAACCCTTTTCCTGTAATTGATTTAGGTTAGCCCGAATTTCCGATCGCGTATATTCACGGAGGTGTGAATTGAGGGTTGATATTCTAGATTAAAAAAATGAATTTCAGTTCGTTAATGCACGTTAATTTATGGTTTTTGGGTGGGTAACCTAAAAACATCAAGGTGAAAGACCTGTGAAATCTGCAAGCGGATGAGGCTAAAAGGTGCCGGACAGAAAGCTTAAAGAATTCATTTCAGTGAAATTACTTACGTAATATTGCGGAGGGCTGACGAGACGCCCTCCGCTAAAACCCGTGTTTTTAACGATGGTCCTGAGGGGTGAGCCTGAGGATAATGGGTGCAATGGTTCATCAATAGCAAGCAGGAACACCCATCATGGCTTACCAAACCTCTTCTCACACCCAGACGCTGGAACTATTGATGGCCTATCGCCAACGTCCGTCAGTGCATTTACGCAATCGTCTGGTGAACTTAAATATGGGTTTAGTTCGTAAGGTTGCCCATCGCTTAGCCCATCAATGTGCCGAACCTGGCACCACTGAAGTTGGCGCCGCGTAGTATCGATTTGCTGAACATCACGTGCGGGAAATGGAGCCCGGCGAAGTTGGCGCCGTGCAGGTCGAGTTCATCCCAGTTCCAGCGCCTGGTGTAAGACTCGCCCGTGAAGTCACGATTGTTGGGCTTGCCGTCGCACTGCGGTGTTTCGACGATGCCGCCGCAGCTCTTCGAATAATTCGCGTCCACAATGGAATTATCGCTTTCATCCCCGTTAGTAATCTCTTTAAAAACCGTTTCTCATTCGCTCGCGTCAATTTCAACTGTGCCAATACTCGATCCCCGATCGTGTTCGAGTATCGTCTGCTTACTTGCACCGATTCTTTGAGCGCGATAAATTCCGGCATGTCCAGAACACAAATAACTGACGATGCAGGCAATCGCCGCATAGCTCCCGACTGAAGCACCAAATAACTCGATCGCCATTAACGTCGCCGCCACAGGCGTATTCGCCGCCCCAGCAAAGACCCTACAAACCCCATTACCCTGCGAG
>JAAURS010000239.1 GCA_012032135.1 Acaryochloridaceae cyanobacterium RU_4_10
GATTTCGATCTGTATACCTTCATTGCAGTCTTCATCGTTACGAGCGTTAATCTGTTGAAATGCTCCAGTCGCGAATTGACCCTCAATCATTGGTTGAAGCCCTTCAGTGTGGGCTGGATTTTATCGGGGTTGACCCTGTTCTTACCCTTGGTCCAAAAAGGCTCTCTGGGGCCAGTTGCCGCTACGTATTTCCTCGTCGGTGCCCTGATCGTCAATACGCTGATTTTGTCTGCCTGCTCAAAACTGCCCAACCAGATCGTGGATGTGAAGTCACCAACCGTTGAGATGATGGGTGGGATGATTTTGAAACTGCTTGGCCGTGGCGTTTATGTGTTGCTCAAAAGTCAGGCGATCGCATTGCTCCAACTCATCCATTCAGCGATCGGATTGCGACGTCAGGTCACGCAACTGAACGCAGCCTAACTCAAGTTTCATATGCAAGGGCCTAAGTTTTGCCTATTGGCTTACGTTGGATTGTTGGAATCTTGATATTGGTGATGGGGCTATCAGCTTTTGGAAGTTGGCTGTTTAGTCAATCTTTAGTTCGCAAGCAAGCAGATGTTAAAAGGGAAGCTGGAAAACTTCTTCCCAGTGCTCCCATCAGCAAAACTTTGGAACTACAAGGTGGTCCTATATTTTCTCTTGCAATCAGTCCTGATGGCAAAACATTTGTTAGTGGTAGTGGCGATAGTACTGTCAAGCAATGGGATCTCAAAACCGGAGAGCTACTACACACTTTTTCAGCGCATAGAGGTCCGGTTATTTCTGTTGCCATTAGTCCTGATGGACGAACACTGGTAAGTGGAAGCCGTGATAAAACTGTTCGAGTGTGGAACATAAAGACGAGAAAGCTTCTAAATACCCTTACAGGCGGAGAAGAATGGGTTAAGGCTGTCGCAATTAGTCCCAATGGTCGCACGATCGCTAATGGGAATGAAGATGAAATTATCACATTCTGGCAGCTCAAACCCGTGAGGTTTCTACACAATCTTCTAGCCAATCAAGGCGGAATAGAAGCGATCGCGTTCAGTCCCGACAGCTCTCAGTTTGCGAGTGCTGGAGAAGATAACACTATCAAAATTTGGGACAAAGCAGCACAGCCAATCCGCACCCTGACCGGACATCAGACCCATCCAGAGGCGATCGTTTTTACACCGGACGGCAAAAGTCTGATTGCTGGGGATGAAGGTGACCTACGCCAATGGAAATTAAGTACGGGAACAGTCACGCGAATCTTTAGGCAACCCTCTGGCTTAGTCCGTAGTTTAGCCATTAGCAAAGATGGGAAACGTTTGGTTAGCGGTCATGCAGATAATACGATCGAGGTTTGGAATCTTGAAACAGGAGAGCAGGTAAGAACCTTTGCCGGACATAAAGATTGGGTACTATCCGTTGCGTTGAGTTTAGATGGTAATACCTTGATTAGTGGTGGTCGGGATAAAGCGATTAAACTCTGGAATTTACAACGCTAAAACGATACGGGCAACCTCTCCAACCCACGTAGAATTAACCCGCCTCGCCAGTGTAGTTGCGCTGGGTCAATGCCGAGGCGCAAGTTAGGTAAACGCCGAACGAGGGTGTTAATAGCGATTTGTCCTTCCAGTCGGGTTAGGGGCGCACCCAGACAGTAATGTGCGCCATGTCCAAAGGCCAAATGTTTATTATTCTCACGGGTAAAGTCCAGTCGATCGGGGTTGTCAAAATATTTAGCGTCGCGATTTGCAGACCCGATCGCTGCCAAAACCAATTCGCCCTTTGGAATCGTCGTTCCTACGATCGCAATATCTTCACGGGCATATCGCTGAGTGGCCGTTTCCGCCGGACAGACAAAGCGCAGCAGTTCTTCGATC
Organism: Acaryochloridaceae cyanobacterium RU_4_10; assembly: GCA_012032135.1. Classification (GTDB taxonomy): domain Bacteria; phylum Cyanobacteriota; class Cyanobacteriia; order Thermosynechococcales; family Thermosynechococcaceae; genus JAAURS01. The sequence continues at coordinate 1,851 of JAAURS010000239.1, forward strand.
GCAGGTTCAATGAGGTCCGGTGCTTGCTGCAATTGAAGGAAGCGATCGGATTGTTCCAGCAAGGCTAATGTCCCACTCGCAATGAGATTTACGGTGGTTTCATGACCCGCACTTAACAGTAAAAACAACGTGGCGAGAATTTCATCATCGCTCAAGCGATCGTCGTTTTCTTGCGCTTTTACCAAGGCGGTAATCAGATCGTCCCGAGGCTCAACCCGACGGACAGCAATCAATTTTTTAAAGTATTGCATCAGCCCCCAAAGTGCGGGAAGCAAGACAAATAAATTGGGATTCGTTCCAGCACTAATAATCCTTTGGTCCAGCGATGAAACTTGGGATTGTCTTTCGCTGGTACGCCCAAAATCTGCCCAATTGCCGTTAGCGTCAGAGGTAAAGCAAAATCAGCAATCAAATCCATCTGCCCTTGCTGTATGACTTTACCCAACAATTCATCGGCTAACACTTGAATTCGATCGCGCATTCCTTCGATCGGACGTCGCATAAATGCTTTGTAAACAAGCACCCTCAGCCGAGCGTGGTCGGGATTGTCGAGGCTCAATAAATTGCGATCGAGGGCTTTGAAAATTGACGGAACGCCCGGTGCTTTTTTCAATTGTTCTGCTGACATTGCATTATGGCGATTTTTAGCAAAGCGTTCGTCTTTTAGCACGCTTACGACATCATCGTAGCGAGTGACTAGCCAAGCCCGTTGCTTCCTAGGTAGCATGACCGGAAAGACCGGGGCTTCAGCCCGGAGTTGGGCATAAAATGGAAAAGGATTGACTTTGAATTGAGGACTGGTGATATCTACAGTTGCGATGCAGGTGTCTATCATGATTCTTTACTCCTTACTCCGTCTAGGATTAAATCGGCCAAAAAGTCAGGTAGCTCGTCCCATCGCGCTTCTAGGGTTGCGTCCCCCATTATGTGTTGCAACATCAGACCCATCACTAAGCTCGATAGCGTTCTGACGGTCAGGTCGATATCGAGCGGACGCAGGATGCCCTGCTCCACCCACGTTGAAATTGAGGGGCAGCGGTAGCAAGTTGCGGCTCCAGAATCTGTTGGTAATACAGCTCTCTTAATTCAACATTGACTGTCATCTCTGAAACGATCGCCCTGAATAGCTCGAAGTTATCTGCTTTCAGGGCCATTAGGGGGTGGTACAAATAGACCCGCATAAAACTGCGAACATCCATCTCGATCTCTGCCGAGAAATCTGCGTTTGCATGACAGATTCCCGCATTCGTTCGAGAATGCCGAGTAGCAATGCGGATTTGTTTTTGAAGTAGTTGTAGATTGTGCCATCGGCAATGCTTGCTTCTCTTGCCACGTCTCGAATGGTTGCTGGATGAAAGCCCTTTTCAGCAAACACTTTGGCAGCAGCATCGAGAATTTGGTTGCGGCGGGCGACGATGAGTTGTTCTTGAATGGGGTCTTTCATAGGGCCTGCGATTGAACGATAATTCAATTGAATGAATATTCATTCAATATAGATTTGTTTGAGTTGCTTGTCAAGTTGAGATTGTTGGTGCATTTATATCCCTACCTAAAAAAGCTCGCTACAGGAGGTCGGCTGGTAGGGCGTGCAATCGCTTCTAACATGAAGACATTAATGATGTTTCATTAAAAGTCACCCTTGACAAAACCTTGAAGACTAATTACATTAGTTTTGAAGACTATTGTTATTAGTTTTAAGGATGTACTAATGATGGCCATCACTACTCCACAATCCATTCCTGCCCGTGTTCAATTAACAATGCCCGGTCTGTTTTTGCGAATTGAAGGTGTGGCCGTCTTTGTGGCCGTACTCATGCTTTATGCTCATCAGGGATTGAGTTGGCTCGCATTCATACTCTTGTTTTTGGTCCCTGACCTCTCTATTGTCACCTTCTCACTTAACAAGCGGTGGGGTAGTATTGTTTATAATCTGATTCATACTTACGCTCTCCCAATGCTTCTAGCTGCGATAAGTTTGCTGTTCGATCGCTCTTTAGGATTGCAGTTGGCACTGATTTGGTTGGGACATATTGCGCTCGATCGGGCGATCGGTTATGGGCTCAAATACTTGGGTCAATTCAAAAATACACACTTGTCTCACGTTTGATATTTTACTATGCCCTACCCAGCCCAAACCGATCGCGAGTCGATTGTCAAGATAGCACGAGATGCGATCGAACAAGATGGGATAGAAGAACTCTCACTTGCTCGATTAGCCTCTAAATTGGGAATTAAACCTCCTTCGCTTTATCGGCACATACCCAATAAATCTGCATTACTTCAGGCCGTGGTTGTTTTTACGTTTCAGCAACTGTTTCAAGCTTATGAAGTTGCAATTCAAGCATCGGGCGGTGATGCAAAAGAGAAATTAATGACGATCTTTCGTACTCACCGTTCGTTTGCTCATGCTAATCCAGAAACATATGTCTTAGCGTTTACAACAACACTTCCAGAGCAACGCGCTAACGAACAGATGTTAGAGCGTTTAGTACTTCCCATTCAAGAATTGATGGCGACTATTACTGGATCGCAAAAATCGCTTTCAGCCTTGCGTGGCGCACTATCTTTGATTCATGGCTTCGTAATGCTAGAACTAAACAACCAATTCAGACGGGGGGGTGATTTGACAGAAGCTTTTGAGGCATCGATTGAAACCTACCTATTAGGATGGCAGCATCAAGAAAAGTAGCCTCTAAAAATTTGATTGAGAATACTGCAAGGTTGGGTAAATGCCAATTCAAAACAGCAATTTATGATGTGGCGATTGAGGTTGCTAATGCGGTGCTGTGGTTGTCCTCGGATGAGACTTCATTCATAACGAGTGAAACTTTGATAGTGGATGGGAGTTACATCGCGCAGTAGTAGAGATTTAGAACTACGGTTGGAAAGTGGGCGAAGTAATATGCGATCGCGTTTATGTGGACTACAGTCCGCATAACAACCCATTAGGGTTTTTATATGGAACCTTACATAGATTTTTTCTATGTATTTCGTTGTTTAGACAACTCGGACTCCGCATAACATTCCATTAGGTGTTTATATGGACTCTTGTCCGTATACTATCCCCATTTAGGTGTTTGTGTGAAAACTTTAGTATTTCTTCTGACACGTGTATCAATTTCTCTGGGTGCGCTTTAATTAAGTCCATTCCAGCAACGTATTGCAATGGTTGAACGCCTCAAGAAAATCTTAGATCGAATGCGTGATGCAATTCGGCTGAAGCATTACTCCCATAGCACCGAAAAGACTTACATTCACTGGGCATACTGTTTTATTTTGTTTCATAACAAACGCCATCCCAAGGATATTGGTGCTCCTGAAATTGAAGCTTTCCTGACATAAATGGCCGAAATGTCAATCCATATCCGCCTAACATGAACGTCGGGAGTACGTCAGTTCTTAGAACATAGTGTGGACTCAGTCCTCCCAAGCCCCAAAAATTTCCCCACAAGGTAAAGCGACCCACACAGAATTTTCAAGCCCAAAGCCTTCTCCTGAAGTAACTCTAACCCTTTAACCAAATCCGAAGCTGTATCGCAACTTTCTAGATCGGGACAAATCGATCGCGCTAGTTCGGCTAATTGCAAAGGATCCGCAGTACTATGTTCTGGCACTGGGACCAATGTTAAACGATCGCCCTTGCGCAACAATACCTGAAAAATATCAGCGTGGTCCTTCGTGGAGAGCATTCCCATCAACCAATGCACTGACGCAGGGTTTAACCGATCGATATATTGGCGCAACACCTTAGCTGCCGCTGGATTGTGTGCCCCATCAATCAATAGCTTCATCCCCTGCCACTGCGTCCATTGCAGCCGACCCAGCCATTGAGTCTGACCCATCCCCGTTTGAATCGCCTCATCAGAAATGCTCCAACCCTCTTGCCTGAGGGTTTTGAGCGTGGCGATCGCTAAAGCAGAATTCATCAACTGCATATCCCCCAACAACGGAAGTGGGTAGGAAAGATTGTCTGCAATCGCCCAAGGACAAGAATCTGATTTGTCAGGAAGCCATTGGGCAGGTTCCGGCCAAACCGCAGGACAATCCAAACTATCAATCCGCGCTCTTACAACTTTTTCCGCATCAGGAGGCAGCGTTCCAATTATTGCAGGACAACCTACCTTCAAAATGCCAGCCTTCTCCCGTGCAATATCCCCTACCGTCGGGCCTAGACGCTGCCAATGTTCCAAACTCAAAGAAGTAATGACCGTGGCTAAAGGACGATCGCACACATTCGTCGCATCCAACCGTCCGCCTAAACCCACCTCCATGACCGCAATATCGACCTCGGCGTCCGCAAAAATGCACCAAGCCGCAGCCGTTAATACTTCAAACTGTGTAGGTGTCGGTCGATCGGGTGCGATCGCAGCTTCCACGCGCTCCAACGCCAAGAGCAACCGTTCCGGCGCGATCGCCCGATCGTGCAGACAAATCCGTTCCGTCCAATCCACCAAATGCGGCGAGGTATACCGCCCAACCCGATACCCCGCCGCATTCAAACCGATGATAAATAGGCACAAACCGAACCTTTCCCATTCGTCCCCGCCACATGCACGATCGGAACCCTATCTTGAGGGCGTCCCAATCGATCCAGCAAATCCAGAATCCGATCCAAACCCAGATCGATGCCAAACCGTTCGTAACGCTGAAGAAACTGAGAGATCGCGCCGCACCAAGAGTCCGTGGAAGATTCTGACACGCTGTTGCTCATGGAACTTAGGCCGCTGTGGGAACTGCTGCCGTAGGTTTGGCAATTAAAGCCAGACGAATCTCTTGCTCGCTGGGTTGTGTGATATCAGCTTCAATTCCTGGGCCTAGAAAAGACTCAATCTTGGCTTTTTTGGCGTGCCAGTCTTCTAAAGACTTAAACGGAGAATAAAGCTCCAACACCAAGGTATAAGACCCATCCACAACGGTTTCATAGAGTCCCGTCAAAACAGGCTGTTGCTCCTTAGAACGACCAAACCCTATTTTTTTAAGGGCAAAGTCAAAATGAGCGTCTTGGCCGTACCAATACCGAGTGACATCCTTGCGGATCTGCTTTTGAATGTCCGTCGCTTGCGTCTCGCGAAGTGCGATCGCCTCCGCAGAGGGGGGCTGGGTTTCTGGTATGGGTTTCAGTTCCGTAATCTTAAAGGCCAACCCACCCAATAAAATAGGGATACCGTAGGAGAACCCAATCACATTAATGGTGGCGTTCTCAACAATATAGGCAATAATGCCCGATACCGTCATGATGCCGCCAACGGTAAGTCCTAGGGATGCGAGTGAAATTTTGCGCAGCATGATGATGTAATAAATCTCTATTCCTATCCTAATGGGTTTAGGAGCTTGGGGATCGCAACCCTAACGGTAATTGGTAAATTGCAGCGCTACGGGATAATCTTCTTGCTTGAGACGTTGGATGATTTCTTGAAGTTCATCCTTAGACTTGGCAGCAACCCTGACCGAATCCCCCTGAATGGAAGACTGAACTTTCTTAAATTCATCCCGAATGAGTTTGGAAATTTGTTTGGCCAGCTCAGAACTGAGTCCGCGTTTCAGAGTGATGTCTTGACGAACCCGATTGCCGCTGGCGGTTTCTATTTTGCCGTAGTCAAATATCTTTAGGGACAGGTTGCGTTTAGCCGCTTTGGTTTGCAGGATGGAATGGATTGCATCCAGGGTGAACTCACTGTTGGTACTGATGACCATATTGTCTTTGTTGAGTTCTATGGTTGTTTTGGTGTCTTTAAGATCGTAGCGAGTTTTGATTT
>JAAURS010000240.1 GCA_012032135.1 Acaryochloridaceae cyanobacterium RU_4_10
CACACCCACGTTGTATAGCCTCTCAGCCATGAGTACACCTTGTTTCATATAGAACATCAAGTAGTAAGGCTGTGCACACCATGACCGTGGCGTGTCCCACGTTGCTGAAGGGGGCAGTTGCAGCAAATGTTTCCGAAATGGTGTTCACTTCTGCACTAAAGGCGTCAACCATGCCCCGCACTCGCTCACGGAAGTTCTCCTTTGCATCATCCAGTGATACGGCTGCCTCTTGTATCACTGCTTTGAACTTTGTCCATTCTGCTGGGAGTGCAGCAAGTTGAGCACGGTTTACATCAGAGATCGCAACTTCATGCTGCAGCATGCAGATGAAAGCTCAACAACGCACATGTGAGCTGCATATTTCTGTCATATATTATTTTCAGGTCTAGTGCCATGCGCAGCACAGAAGCAAGAAGTCCGTGACAACTTTCCCCCAACTGCGTGCGACACAGAATGTCAGCAGAGCCACACACAGCAGATGAAATCACACCTTGCCCAGGATTGCAAACATGCTGTGCAGTAGCTCGAAACGCGCTGTGATGTTGGGTTGGTCAGCGTCCAAGGAGGACTGGAGATTGACAACTTGAGCCAGTCCATCAAGAGTTGATGGGGTGACCCGCAGCCGCTCGGTGTTCGACTTGAAGTAGTCGTACAGGCTTTGAAGCTCTTGAATGGCAATCTCATGAAGCAGCAGTGAGAACTTGGCTACCCATTGTTCAGCATGCATCACCAGTGTCTGCACCCAATGCACGTGTTGCGCCCATGCATCAGTGGTGCTCGATCCCAAGGGACACAGTTGACTCCACAATGCAATGACACTACGCCCGCACCAAGCAAACCGTAAAGCGCTACTTCAATGCCCGTGTTCTTGGATGTAGCTGATCGTATAACCCTCAGTGTTGCTGCAACATGAACTCTTCGTCCACCAGGCTGAGAGCAAGGCAGAAGCCGTATGCGCTAGCGCAGACCAACATGAGACATTAAGTGTGTGTTATCCCTTCCGAACGACACTCTTTCAACACAATGATGCTGTAGGGTGAGTTGCAACGATGGGCCACACGCACCGCTTTGAGGGGCTGCTGGTCAATCTGCAGAAATTGGACGTTGATGACAGATTCCTCGGAACGAATCTCGTCAATCAGCTGCAGATAATGCCGTATTTGGTCAAACAGGGCCAAAGGTGGGTAGTTTCGACGCAGGATTTGGCGCTAGCTACTTAGCTCGGGTTGTAGGTCAGAAAAAAGCCCGTGAGATTTGGTTTTTGTGTCGGCAGTATTCGGCGCAAGAAGCTTTGGATATGGGGTTGGTCAATACGGTCGTTCCCGTGGAGCAACTGGAGGCAGAAGGGATTCAGTGGGCGCAGGAAATCTTGCAAAAAAGCCCCTTAGCCATTCGTTGCTTAAAAGCAGCCTTTAATGCAGATTGTGATGGCCAAGCGGGAATCCAGGAGTTAGCAGGGAATGCCACGATGTTGTATTACATGGTGGAGGAAAGTACGGAAGGTAAAAAAGCTTTCCTTGAAAAACGAGACCCAGATTTCCGCCAATTTCCCTGGTTACCTTAGGTTTTTTGACGATCCAACTTAAACATCATCGTAGACAAAGGCGGGAGGCGTAGCGCAAGCGAATAGGGACGATCGTTGCAGGACCAGTCTTCTGACCACAAACCTCCGCAGTTTCCCACGTTGCTGCCCCCATAAATGAGCGCGTCACTGTTGAGCAATTCAGTATAAAACCCAGCTTCAGGAACCCCAATCCGATAATGATCGTGGGGCTGAGGCGTGAAGTTGCAGACCACTAACACAAATTCTGGAGAGTCTTTGGCCCTGCGGATAAAGGAAACAACACTATTGCGGTTATCACTGCAATCCACCCATTCAAAACCATCGGCGGAGAAGTCTTGGGTGTAAAGAGCAGGCTGATCTCGGTACAGATGATTGATATCCGCCACAAACTTTTTGAGGGTTTGGTGGGGTTCGTATTGCAACAGATGCCATTCTAGGTCGCCCCAGACGTTCCACTCGCTCCACTGACCGAATTCCATACTCATGAACAGGGTTTTTTTGCCGGGATGGGCATACATAAATCCAAACAGGCAACGCAGGTTCGCAAACTTTTGCCATTCATCCGCTGGCATTTTGCCGATCAAATTGCTCTTGCCATGCACCACTTCATCGTGGGAGAGCGCCAGCATGAAGTTCTCCGTAAAGGCATACATGATGCTGAAGGTGACGTGGTTGTGGTGGAACTGCCTAAACCACGGATCGTTGTGGAAATAGTCCAGCATGTCGTGCATCCAACCCATGTTCCACTTCAGGTTGAAGCCTAAGCCCCCTACATAGGTGGGCCAAGACACCATCGGCCAGTCCGTGGATTCTTCTGCAATAGAGAGAATACCTGGAAAATATTGGAACAATAGGCTGTTCAAGTGCCGTAAAAACTCAGCCGCTTCAAGGTTCTCGCGACCGCCATACTGATTCGGTAGCCACTGCCCTTCGGGACGGAGATAATCCAGGTACAACATGGACGCCACTGCATCCACTCGGATTCCGTCAATGTGGTACTTATCAAACCAGAATAGGGCGTTGGCAATTAAATAATTACTGACTTCCCGTCGGTTGTAGTTAAAGACCAGCGTTCCCCATTCCTTGTGTTCGCCTTGGCGCGGATCGGCGTGTTCGTAGAGATGGCTTCCGTCAAAAAAGGCCAGTCCGTGTCCGTCTTTAGGGAAATGCCCTGGAACCCAATCCACAATCACACCAATCCCGTTTTGATGGCACCGATCGACGAAATACATGAAGTCTTCTGGAGTGCCGTAGCGGGAGGTGCAGGCATAGTACCCTACCACCTGATAGCCCCAAGACCCATCAAAGGGATGCTCTGAGATGGGTAACAACTCTAGGTGCGTAAAGCCCAACTCTTTGACATAAGGAATCAGGCGATCGGCTAGCTCCCGATAAGTCAGAAAACGGGCTCCAGGCTTGAGATCTGCCACCGCTACCGATGTGCCTAATTCACCATTGGCTAACTGGGGAGGATTGTCTGCGGATTCGTGCATCCAAGACCCCAGATGCACTTCATAGACTGAAACAGGCTGGGCGATCGGATCCTTGTGCCGTCGCTCCTCCATCCAACTGGAATCATTCCAGGTGTAGGTATCTAGATTGGTGACAATGGACGCGGTTTTGGGCCGGACTTCTTGTTGAAAGCCAAAGGGGTCGGACTTTTCATAAATGTGTCCGTCCCAGTTTTTGATTTCGTATTTGTAATGCTCGCCTTCCTTGAGTTCTGGAACAAACAGATCCCAAATTCCGGTATGCCCTTTGCGCATTTGGTGCTTGCGCCCGTCCCAATAGTTAAAGTCCCCCAGCACTGAAACATTGGCCGCATTAGGAGCCCACACCGCAAAATACACCCCACTCACCCCCATCCATTTCGATGACGTGCGACCCTAATTTCTCATAAATGCGGTGGTGGTTGCCCTCGGCGTAGAGATGCAGGTCCAGGTCTGTCAACAGTGGGGATTTGAAGGCGTAGGGATCGTAAATCACCCGTTCGTGGCCGCCTTCTTTGAGCCGGAGCTGGTAATTGGCTAACTCCGCCGTGGGAATGGTGCACTCAAAAAAATGAGGGTGATGCTGCGATCGCATCTCGTATTCCGTGCGTTCGCTGGGGCAGACCACCCAAACCGCATCGGCACTGGGGAGATAGGCTCGCACAACCCAGGCAGGTTGGCCATCTTGTTCGCTCAAGTGCGGTCCAAGAATTTCAAAAGGATCGTGATGCTTGTTATAAACAATCCGGTCAACCTGTTCTGGGGTAATGCTCATTAGGGATATTGTTAAATAAAATTGATAGGCAAGAGCGAAAATTAGGCTCTAAATGACCGTTCCGTCTTTAATCAAAGCATTCTTTAAGATAACAACAATGCCGCTACGGATGTAAAATCCTTCACTTTCGCGCTCTGCATCTTGAACGTTATCTTTATTGATGATTTGAACATTACGACCGATCCGAGCGTTTTTATCTACGATCGCTTTACGAATGGTGGTGCCAGCACCAATCCCCATCGGCACAGCTCCGCTATCTAGTTTAGATTGTCGTTCGCTCACTGACTGATAAAAATCTGCCCCCATCAGCAGAGACTCTTCAATGACGCACCCCTCTTCAATCCAAGAGCGAACCCCTAGGACGGAATGCTGAATTCGGCAATTTTTGAGAATACACCCTTCGCCAATAATGGATTCTGTAATCTGGCAATCCAGCATTTTACTGGGTGGCAAATAGCGAGAGCGGGTGTAAATGGGCGCTGATTCTTCATAGAAGCTAAAAGCAGGCTGAGGTTGCCGTGTCAGTGCTAAATTGGCCTGATAAAAGGCATCAATGGTCCCAATGTCTTCCCAATAATCATTAAACAAGTGAGCTTGAACGTTATAGCCCTGAGCGGCGGCAAAGGGAATAATTTCTTTCCCAAAATCGGTTTGTTCTAGGGATTCCTTTAATAGTTTGATCAACACGTCTTTCTTGAAGACATAGATCCCCATTGATGCAATGTAAGGGCTTTGCTTCGCTTGTTCCGGTGTCAACCCTAGAATGCCTGTATCTACCTGCATTGCAGCCAAGGCTGCACCCGTCGGCTTCTCACTGAAGTCAACCACCCGTCCCGCGCCATCAATTTTCATCAGACCAAAATCTGAGGCCCGTTGTTCGTCCATGGGCACGACGGACAGGGTAATATCGGCATTCGTTTCGCGATGGCGATACACAAATTCCCGATAATCCATGCGATAGAGATGATCGCCGGATAAAATGACGTACTCATCAACGTTCCATTCTTCTAGAAGCCAGAGATATTGACGAACTGCATCGGCGGTACCCTGGAACCAGTTTGGGTTTTCTGGGGTTTGTTGGGCGGCCAGAACTTCAGTAAACCCGTCGCTGAATCCAGAAAAGTTGTAGGTTTGAGCGATGTGGCGGTTGAGGGAGGCAGAATTGAACTGAGTTAAGACATAGATCTTAAAGATTTCTGAGTTGATACAATTACTGACTGGAATATCGATCAAACGATATTTACCTGCCAAAGGGACAGCAGGCTTTGCTCTGAGCTTAGTGAGGGGGTACAGGCGCGTTCCTGCACCGCCACCCAGAATAATTGCGAGTACTTTTTTCATAAATCCTCTTGTGACATTGTGGCGATCGCAGCAATTGACTCAGACCTAAGAATTGTATCCATGAAGTGTGACGTCTGGAACCAGGTAAAAATAATTCAGAAAATCTGTCCTCTTCCTGGGGCGATCATTGAAATTTGAAGAGCTTGACCAGGGGCATCCCTAAAGAAATGACCTGACAAGCTGCCAGAGTTTTAGGTAAATCTTGTTTCCAGTAAATGAACAAAAATTGGGAATGGGGCTTATACCGTTTGAAGTCATACATCACGCCGGGATAGGCCAGTTTTGCCTCCTTTAGTTCGCGATCGACCATGTAATGGGTGGGAATGAGATCGGGATCTGTTTTTTGCCAAGGGGCTGCAACAATTGCGCCTCTTCCCTCGCCGTTTACATACCGTCGGAGTGCCATGCGTCCTAAAATGGCAATGTTGTCATCGCACTCCAGAAAATCATACATTTCTGCTAGAACCACTTGAGTCTCTTCTGGCGTCAGCGTGGTGTTGACGAAAGATCCTTTTGGTTTTGGAGAAGAAACCTTGCCAAACCCTTGACCCATTTGTTTCTCACCTCCGTGATATATCTGGGTAACCGTTTGATATGAATTGCGATCGCCATTGTCTTTTTGATGGGTTTGGATGCATTGTGGGTTGAGGTACCATAGGTTTACAAGCCTCCCTATTCTCTTGGACCATGACTGCTGAGAACCTGCCAAACCATGCCATTTGGGAACGCCTAGAGCAAGCCAGGAAAGCTAAGGCAGCTCAAGGCGGCTATGTAGGCTATGGCTCCCCCGCGTTTGGACAGCAATCTTCCTCCGGCGAACTGGTTGCAAATCCATTCGAACAACAAGTGGTTGAGCTGATTCGTCGTCACCATAAATCTGGCAAGTCCCTTCAGCAAGTGGCCGATTGGTTGAACCAGAATGGCTATCGCACCAAGCGGGGGCAACAATGGCAAAGGATTTCCGTCAAACGAGTTTTAGATCGACTCTATGGCAAATCCCCTCGCGTGTCTGGTGTGACCTTAGGTGTGACACTAAGTAAAGATGAGGGTATGGAGATCGAGGATGCCTATAATGAGCACAAAGGATAAGGTTAAGCCGTGACTTATCCCGAACCTTTTCTAACTCAAACCCTCATCTAGTCAGAGCCAAAGATTAGCAATCTGTTACATCCCTCATTGTAGACCTTGATGCTGGGATTGTATACTTCCTAACAGTCTTCGTCATTTGAGGGGTGCGACTCAATACCCGAACGTTATCGCACATATCTAGTACTTAGCTTTAGCGATCGCTCTCTATGCCCCCTGACGCGAGCTTTATTTCTGGACCTGCCATTGAGGATGTGATCGATCACCATCCTTTAACGGTTCCACCAGAGATGTTGTTGTTGGATGTGATTACGCTGATGGGTCAGCCCCAAGCTCGGGAATGCGCTCTGCCCAAGGTGGATTTATTGTCAGAGGACCTCTCCATTCAAGAAGGTAGAACCAGCGGTGTTTTGGTGGTTCAAGGTACGCAATTGCTCGGCATTTTTACAGAGCGGGATATTGTCCGGCTGATTGCCAGCGGGATTGGGTTTCAGGGGGTCAAAATTGCAGAGGTCATGGTTCAGCCCGTCATCACCTTGCCCCGAACTGATTTTCAGGATGTTTTTGCGGCTTTGTTTCTGTTTCGTCGGCATCGGATCCGTCATCTTGTGTTGGTGGACGATCGCGGCGAGTTGGTTGGGGTGGTTACGCCAGAAACCATTCGGCGGATGTTACGTCCCGCCAATCTATTAAAATTACGGCGGGTGTCAGAAGTGATGACAACGGAGGTGATTCAAGCACCCTTAACGGCACCCGTCCTCAGTTTGGCGAGATTGATGGCCAAGCATCAAGTCAGTTGCGTGGTGATTATTGAAGAGATTGGAGATCGTGGGTTTATGCCTGTCGGAATTGTGACTGAGCGCGATATCGTTCAATTTCAAGCTTTAGAACTTGACCTCTCTAAGATTCAGGCCCAAAGGGCGATGAGTACTCCACTGTTTTTGTTAAGTCCTGAGGATTCTTTATGGATGGCCCATCAAGAGATGCTAAAGCGTCGCGTGCAACGCTTGGTGGTGTCTTGGGATTGGGGAGACCGTCTGGGGGTTGTGACTCAGACCAGTTTGCTGCGGGTGTTTGACCCCATTGAGATGTATAGCGTGATTGAAACGCTCCAACGAACCATTTATCAATTGGAGTCTGAGAAGAACTTAGGATCTTAAAAACTGTAAAACTTAAAGCTTGTGTTTCAATCCCTAAAAGGGTTTCAGACTTTCGATCGGTTACCGTTCATCCTTTCTCTGTCAAGAATCAAAATGTTTCAATCCCTAAAAGGGTTTCAGACATTCGATCGGAAGCAAGTGGCAGAGCAGGCAGAGGCGCGGT
>JAAURS010000241.1 GCA_012032135.1 Acaryochloridaceae cyanobacterium RU_4_10
CTCGCTTCTAGGGCTTTGTTTTTAACGTCGGTAGACTGAGCGGCCAACCCTTGAGCGGCTTGACGGGTTTGTTGGGCTTGGTCTAGTAAAGACATTGGGTTTGGCTCTTTTCAGCAATTCTCTAATATTCTTCTCGATCGTATTCAATCACCTTCTGACGCTCGGGTAACTTCAACGGTGGGGCTTTATATTCTTCTTCGGGTTTATCGGCCCACGCATCCTCTAAGTCTGCATCCCAGCGCTTTTCGGGTTCCGGCAGGGGCATCGCTTCCCGACGCGGTTCCGATCTTCTTTGGACGGGAATGGCTTCTAACTCGTCATCTTCCCATGCATCTCGAGCTGGGGCGGCGGTACGGGTGGGAGCGTAAGTGGTGGGTGCTTTCAGCCCAGAGGGTAGTTGGTTGCTGGCAGAAGTGCGATTGGGAATATAAACATCGTCTTCGTTTTCCCACGGGGCTCCGCCCAGTCCCATCCGTTCCATGATTCCAACGGTAAGCTGCTTTAATTTCTCTTCCGTCCCTTCAAACACAACAATGCGATCGGGACCTGTACTCATAATTTGATCGACGGACATTTCATAGGTGCTAATGAGCTGTGCGGGAATCAAAGGCATGCCAAGGGAAGCGATCGTTAAGGCGGTGATTTCACCATTGACGGTATCAAACTTAAATCCGCGCACTTTACCCAATAGATCGCCCGTCTCAGTGATGACCTCGTGATTGATCAGGGTGCTGTAGTTGAGGGTATTGATATCACTGATGGCGGTTTCGTCATCCACTAGAATCACATCGCCAATTTGGCGAATATCGTCTAGATCGATGTATCGTTGGTCGCCTGTGATAAGCGTGCTGCGCAGCCCCAAGGCAATCACTTCGCGCTGGTCAATATCCACCCAGAGTTGATTGACCACGCCCAATTTCTTGCCCGTATTGCGGGTGATGACCTGGGTACCAATTAAATCGGAGCGTTGTTGCATTTGTTCAGAGATGGCCATTTCCAAATCCTGAGTCGAACTCTGGTGAAAGGGTAAGCGGAATGTACGGATCGAAGCTGAAATTGATTTGCTCTAAGATTGATGTTTTGGCAATTATACCTAATACCCACTCAAACTGACGGTGAGATATCCCTACCCTAGTTTTACCCGTCTCTGGGGCGGTAAGCTGAGATAAGTCTTTTAGGCTTGTTTAAAATTATCCAACATTAGCCCATAGGAATGCTTGCAATCGCGTTTGAAAAAAGTAATTTGTCCTGGCAAATCCAACTCATTAAACAGCGCATTGGCGAATGGATTGAATTGAAACTGTTTGAGCTTATGCCAAGCAAGTTGCCCAATGTCTCCATTTCACCATTGTTACTGGATGTGTTGTTTTGGGGGCTCGTACTTGCCTTAGGCACTTTGGTGATTTGGTGGTTGATGCCGCTCTTTCGCCGGACTTGGTTTGCCCTACAACAGTCCGCAGAAGGTCAATCCGAACCGCGATCGCCCTTGCCCCCTCGCGATCTCACCGTTGCCGAATGGCTCCAGCAAGCAAAGATGTTTCACCAACAGGGTCATTATGCTGAAGCGTGTCGTGCCCTTTACATGGCCATGCTGCAACGCTTAAACGATACTAAAGTTGCCCTTCACGAACCCAGTCGTACCGATGGTGAGTATTTGCAGCTCGTGCGGTCCCTAGCGCAATCGCGTCCCTATCAAACCCTCATTCAAACCCACGAGCAAATCTGCTTCGGCAACGCTCAAATCTCTAATGAAACCTATGCCCTTTGTCAACAAGCGTATCGGGAGATTGAGGGCCAATGAAACGATCGCCGCGTCGAAACTGGATTATTGGAGCGATCGTTCTCGGAACTATTATTTTCCTGACCTTAGCCATGGCTCCTGGGGCCAAAAATTCAGCGGGTTCGACCTTTGGGCGCGGACCAGATGGATATGGTGCTTGGTATGCATTCATGGAGAAACGGGGTACGCCGCTGGAGCGCTGGAAACGGCCCCTAAAGGAACTGTTCGGTCAATCTCAGCAGGCTACAGTCCTCCAAATCTATGACGGAACCGCATCGGACTCTCTGAATACCACGATCCCATCTCTCATTGATTCGAAAGATTCAAAAGAAGGGCTTGCTGCTTGGATTAAACGGGGGAATACGCTTGTGGTCCTGGGCCTTGACACGCCTATCAGCCGTCTGTTGATGGTCATATCGGTGACCCGTGCTGAATTTAGTACGCGTCAGGAGAGTCCCGAGGGTCCGGTTAAAATTGAAACTACCCGTCGCTTTCAGCCAGACCCCAAACAAACAGACAATAGAAATAAGGCTTGGTTGAGCGATCGCTTTGGGACAACGGTCTGGCAACAATCCCTTGGGAAAGGCCAAATTTTTTATGCCGTGACTTCCCATCTAGGAGCTAATGCCTATCAAGATGAGGCTGGAAATTTTCCTTTTTTGGCAAAGATCGTGACTCAAGGGGGCGATCGTTTGCTGGTCGATGAATATTTACATGGTTACAAAGATCGCGATGTGGTGACGCAGGAAGCAGCCCAAAATTGGATGGGTTATTTGGCAAAAACACCTTTATTGACTATTTTTGTTCAGGGGCTCATTGTGTTTGTTCTCTTTGTATGGGCAGAAAATCGACGATTTGGATCGGTTCAAAGGGTTAACCCTCCTGCCGTTGATAACAGCCAAAGTTACATTCAAGCCCTAGCAGGGGTTCTAGAAAAAGCTCAGAGCCACGGATTTGTGGTTGATGTGGTTGGAAAAGAGGAGCAACTCCAATTACAGCGTAAGCTTGGACTGGATTCCAAGCTAGATGCAGACGATCTCCTGGCAAACTGGATAGAGCAGATAGGACATCCTGCGGATGCTCTACAGCAGGTCTTAAACCTTCAATCTCAAAAACAACCCATCAGTGATGCTGACTTCATAAACTGGTTGGAACAGCTTCAGACGGTTCGCAACCAGACGACCCAGTAAAATTTTGAGTTTCTCTATTTATGAACGTATCCGATCCTATTTTTTCTCGTATTGGGCAATCGCTCAACCACATTGTTGTGGGTCAGACGGTTCTCGTAGAACAATTACTCGTTGCATTGCTGTGTGGCGGTCACATTATTTTAGAGGGAGTTCCAGGGACCGGTAAAACTCTGCTTGTCAGGGTTTTAGCTCAGTTGATTGAGGCTGATTTTCGTCGGATTCAGCTTACCCCAGATATTCTGCCCTCAGATATTTTGGGAACCAATATTTTTGACCTCAACACTCGGAGCTTTACTCTCAAAAAGGGACCCATCTTTACCCAAATTTTGTTGGCGGATGAAATCAACAGAACGCCCCCGAAAACACAGGCCGCGCTACTAGAAGCTATGGAAGAGGAGCAAGTCACCCTAGATGGTGAAAGTCTTCCGTTATCTGAATTATTTTGGGTGGCCGCCACTCAGAATTCTCTGGAATTTGAAGGGACCTACCCCCTTCCTGAAGCCCAGATCGATCGGTTCTTGTTCAAGCTGGTGGTAGATTATCCCGATCCTGCCCATGAGAAACAAATGTTACAGAATGTCCAGGGGGGCTTTGAGTCCAAACGGTTAGATCTCATGAAACTCCAACCCTTAGCAACGGTGGCGCAAATTTTACAGGCCCGTCAGGCAGCTCGATCCGTCGATATTCAAGAGAACGTCTTGGACTATCTTCTGGCGCTGATCCAACGCACCCGCAAACACCCTGATATTCAACTGGGTGCTTCTCCGCGTTCGGCGGTGGCTTGGTTGAAGGCCAGCAAAGCGTATGCCTGGTTGTCGGGCCGTAAGTTTGTCACCCCCGATGACGTGAAAGCGATCGCACCCCCTCTCCTGCGCCACCGTCTCATCCTCCGCCCTGAAGCTCAACTAGATGGATTGGTGATGGACAGCGTGGTTGAGTCCATCCTGACCCAAGTTCCAGTCCCTCGTTAAGGTAAAAGGTTCACAGATGCTTCCTTCCCAAAGGGTTTACGGACTGTTGTTAGTTGGGATGATCTTTGCAACTGCCTTGGCTGCTGTTTGGACATCGGAAAGTCGCCTAGGCGTTTCTATCTTGGCGTTGCTCTTGTTCGATGGGGTTGTGTTGGGGCTGATGGGGTGGGATGGGTGGAGATCGAAGCGCGATCGCGCGATCGTCCTTCGCGAACCGATCCATCGTCTTTCCATCGGACGCAACAATTCTATTGTTTTAGCCGTGCAGAGTCAGGCCAAACCCGCAACAATCCAGATTCGCGATGCTTATCCCAGCGCAGATTTTGAAGTCTCAACCCCAACTTTAGAGGCGGAACTTCAAGCAAATACCCGTGAAAAACTGACCTATACGGTCAAACCCTTGCGACGAGGTGAGTACCAATGGGGCAGCATCCACGTGCGGCAACGGAGTACTTGGGGGTTGGCTTGGTTAGACTGGAAAATTCCCCAAGACCAGAAAATAGCCGTTTATCCAGATTTATTGGGGCTGCGATCGCTCACCATTCGACTGGCCCTTCAGGCAGCAGGTGCGATGCGCCAACGCAAACGCATTGGCATGGGTACTGAATTTGCTGAATTGCGGGAATATAGCGCAGGCGACGACCCACGTTTGATTGATTGGAAAGCAACGGCCCGACGGAGCCGTCCGCTCATTCGAGTCCTAGAACCCGAGCAAGAGCAAACCCTAATTATTTTGCTGGACAGAGGCCGCTTGATGACTGCCCAAGTTCAAGGCTTGAAACGATTTGACTGGGGCTTAAATGCAACCTTATCCTTAGCTTTAGCAGGATTGAACCGGGGCGATCGCGTGGGGGTGGGCGTCTTCGACAGAACCATTCATACCTGGATTCCACCGGAACGGGGTCAAAACCATCTTTCTAGACTCATCGATCGCCTCACTCCCATTCAACCTGAGTTTCTAGAACCCGATTATCTGGGTGCGGTCACCACATTGGTCAGCCAGCAGACTCGGCGAGCTTGGTGGTTATCCTTACAGACCTCGTGGATACCACAGCCTCCGCCGAACTTTTGCTGTCCGTTGGCCGAATGGCACCTCGCTATCTCCCTTTTTGTGTCGCATTGCGCGATCCCCAAGTGGATCGACAAGCTCAACACTTTACCTCGGACCCTTCTGCAACCTATGCCCGTGCTGTTGCGCTCGATCTGCTCGCACAGCGTCAAATTGCCTTTGCCAGTCTGAAACGCAAAGGCGTTCTGTTTCTGGATGCACCCGCCGATCGAATTTCAGACCAGCTCGTCGATCGGTATATTCAGCTCAAGCAACGCAACCAATTGTAAACAATCAAGAATGGGTTGGTTTTTGACGGCAACAATACATCACCAGCAACCCAAACAATCCCGCTCCCGTCAAATACTTCAAGGGTGCAGGAATGACTGGACTAGGGGAGAAAAATCCTTCAATGGTTCCTGCAATAATCAACATTGGGACAATGCCATACACCAACTGTGCAGCTTGAGTCCCATAGATTTTAAGGGCATCCACCCGACGATATCGCCCCGGAAGCAGCAAGGCTTTGGCTAAGAGAAATCCAGCGGCTCCAGCCAAAAAGATAGCAGGCAACTCTAAAGAACCATGGGGACAGACAAAGGCCCAAAATGGGTAAGCCAAATTATTTTGTCCCACCAGCGCACCGATCGCCCCCAGCATAATGCCGTTAAAGATCAGCGCTATCGCTGTAAAAATACCTAGGGAGAATCCACCCGCAACGACTCGGAAAGATACCGCCAGGTTATTGATCGTGATGCCGCTGGATGCTAAGGGCTCACTCCCTACAATCGACCCCATCCACAGTTCGCCGCGATCGCGTACCTTCACAATCAACTCTTCTGGCACTGCTAGGGACAAAAACGCCGGATCCTGCCAGCTAAACCACCAGGCTATGAGCCCACTGACAATGAACATCGCGGTTGCCAAAGCAACATAGCCTATCGTTTGTCGGACGACAGCGGGAAACCCCCACCGATAAAACTCCAGCACCGATCGCCATTCTTGACGCTGAGAGCCCTGGTAAATTTGACTGTAGCTGCGACTGGTCAATCCTTGAAGGGTTTGAATTAAAGTTTGGCCAACTTGATTGGTTCGGGCGCGTGCCAAATCTGCTGACACAGAACGGTAGAGACTTGCAAGAGTACGAATCTCCTCAGCTTTCAGGGATTTCAACCCTTGCTTTTCAACTCTTCCTAATAACGCTTCCAGTTGTTTCCATCTGGGTTCTTTGCGGACAATCCAACGCTGAAGATTTTGCATATTTTCGTTATTGAAAGATTAAAGGTCGTCTTATAGGAATTGCACTCAGAATCCCTTGATTCACGGCGATACAAAACTATTCTGCGGCGAAAAAGCAGTATGATTGCACTAATTAATCAACCTTTCAAGACTTCAGTCATTAATCACCTTCGAAATTAGCACATTCAAACTTCAATCTATGACTAAGAGTTCCAGTTCATCCGATCTAGGGGGATCCCTTCCACCTCTCAGCATTGGTAACGTTGTGAGTACGGGTTTTCGTCTTTATAAAACTCACTTCAAAAAACATCTCAAACTATCTCTCGTTGCTCATTTATGGTTATTGGTGCCTTTTTTTGGCTGGGCTAAATATGCTGCTGCTCATGGGCTGCTGTCCAGGCTTGTCTTTGCCGAATTGATCGATCGGCCTGAAACGATTGGGGATGCCCGTCTCAAAATTGACCCGCGCAAGTGGTCATTTTTATGGTAGGACTTCAAGTCGGATTCCGAGTGGTGCTGGTCTATCTGGGCTTGATTATTGTGGGGGGCCTCGTGTTGGGTATTGTTGGGGCAGCTTTGGGTGCCATCTTGGGTTCTGGGGGTGCTCTAATTGTAATTGGGAGCCTCGCTGTTATTGGTATTTGCCTACTGATACTCGCTATCACTTGGTTCTACTCTCGTCTAGTGATTTCTGAAGTGCCTTTGGCAGTTGAAGAGAGTATGAATAGTTCGCAAAGCGTCGATCGCAGTTGGTCGCTAACGGAAGCGGCTGTGTTTCGGGTCCAAGGGGTTGTTTTGGTCGCATTTGTGATCACCTTTCCTTTAATTTTTTTTAGCAGCTATTTACCGGTCATTTTTATGTTCTCGGTAGAAAGAGGGTCTGCGGTCTACGAAACTTTAAATCTCATTCAAACGATAACCAGTTTATTGGGCGCGGCAATTGTAATGCCGTTCTGGCAGGCCATCAAGGCAGTTTTATATTATGATTTACGAACCCGCCGGGAAGGGCTGGATCTGAGCTTACGCGATCGCTAGAGTCATGAAGTACTTCAACCGAATCACGCTGCAAACCCCAGAAAGTGTCGAACTAGAATTCATCTTGGCGGGTATTGGCAGTCGAATTTTGGCCCTTCTGATTGATTACACTCTGTTAGGGCTTTTTCTTTTAGCACTTGTCTTATTCTGGGCCTTTTTTTCTTATCAACTAGTGGTTTTGCTGGATAGCCTGAACATAAATTATTCAGGTCTTCAAAACTGGTTGATTGCCATTCCATTGCTGATTGGTTTTGCGGGATTTGTCGGATATTTTGTTTTT
>JAAURS010000242.1 GCA_012032135.1 Acaryochloridaceae cyanobacterium RU_4_10
ACGTATTAAGCTAGAAAACTTATACCCTGTTCTTACATCCTTGAACTAGGCAGAGTTCCTTTGGTGGACTACTAGTTTTAGCTGCGGAAAATCTTGAAATCCAAAAAATTGTTACTTTGGATTCAGATTTTTATGTATACCGCCTCAATGATTCTCAGTCTTTTGACGTGTGTCGAATTGACTGAAGCACTAATTTATTTAATTGTCTAAAATGATCTCTTGGGAGACTAGTCTTTATTGGAATTCGTGTCTGATTTCTGTTGTTGCTGAGATTGTGTTTTTTGCGTTGATGTGCTGAGCAAATTCACCTTGCGAAACTGAACTGGAACTTCATGACCATAAGTTTCCAGGCCAATTTCCAAAAGCGCTATCTTAGGTAAACTCTTGGGAAGCTGATTAAAACTCAGCACCAGTTTAATGGGCGTTTGATCTATAAACAACAGCTCAGACTCAGCCTTGCCAAACTGGACCACCTCAAACGAAGAATATTCATTCCCCTCCACGTCAATCAACCGCGATCTCCGCCGATTGGGATTGCTCACCCAAACCGGAACGGGCTTATTCAAACTTGACACAAACAACGTGCAAACCACCTTCTGGTCCGTTTGCACGCACTGGTTGAGCTGTACCTTCAACTTATCCCGTTTGACGCGAACCGTTTGTTGGACATTGGCTGCCAACGCCTCGCCTTGGGGCCGATAGGGAGGTAAGTTTCCCACAGAAGTTAAGAAGAATAGACCCCAAAATAATATCCAGTGCAGAGGGAATTTTCGTCGCTTTATAGAATTAAACACTAGCAACATAGCAGTACATCTTTCAAACTAGTGCGAACTTGCTCCTGTTCTACCAGCGTCAGTTCGGGAAACATCGGTAAAGATAACACTTCCAAAGCCGCTTTATCCGCCATCGGCAGTTGACCGATTTGATAATTGAGTGATGCATAAACAGGCTGACGGTGCAGGGGAAGTGGATAGTACACCATCGACTGAACCCCTTTCTCTAACAGACCCTGACGGACGCGATCGCGACGAGATTCCCTATAATCCAACGCTTCCGCATGGGTGACTCGAATCGTGTATTGATTCCAGACACTGTCCGCTTCCTTCCAAACTGAAGGCAGCACAATGCCAGGAATACCATTCAGCAATTGATTGTATTGTTGGGCGATCGCCTGACGTTGAATATTCCAACCCTCCAGATAGCGGAGTTTTACTTCTAGAATGGCCGCTTGAATGGCATCCAGACGGCTATTCATCCCCACGGCTTCATGAATATATCCACTCTGACGCCCGTGGTCCCGCACAATTCGCATTTTTTCAGCTAGATCGGCGCGGTGGGTGGTAATAGCGCCCCCATCGCCGTACCCGCCTAAATTTTTGCTGGGGTAAAAACTAAAACAGCCAATCTCCCCAATGCTGCCCACTATTTGCCCGTTCCACCTCGCACCCGTAGCCTGAGCGCAGTCTTCCACGATCGGAAGCGAATGAGCCTGAGCGATCGCCATTAACTGGGTCATGTCTGCCGACTGGCCAAATAAATGGACGGGCATAATGGCCTTGGTACGGGTCGTGATGGCCTTTGCCACCTGCTGGGGATCGAGGTTGAAGGTTTGGGGCACAATATCCACAAACACGGGGGTTGCCCCTACCATGCTGATGACTTCAGCAGTTGCAATGAACGTAAAGGGACTGGTGATGACCTCATCGCCTGGACCAATGTCATAGGCTCTTAGGGCTAAATAAAGGGCATCGGTGCCAGAATTGCAGCTAATACAATAGGGTGTGCCGATATAACTGGCAAAAGATCGTTCAAACTGAGCGACGGTTGGACCACCAATGTACTGACAAGAGGCTAAAACTGCTAAAACAGCCTGGTTAATTTCGTCTTGTAAAACTTGGTATTGACGGCCAAGATCGAGGGGAGGAATTGTTTTCACGCAGTATCAACAACCCAGGGTACAGCCTTAATGTACCCTGAGACGTAGTGAATGTTCCAACCCACCCCATATATATCTCCATGAACGCATTAATCGGACTTCAACCGACGGATTTTATTTGGGCTGTGGGCATGATGGGGGTAGCTGTAGCTATCTCGGTTTGGCAGCAGCTTGGGTTAGAACGGACGTTGATGGTGGCCACGGCTAGAACCACAATCCAGTTATTGATTGTGGGTTATTTGCTGTGGTTTGTCTTTGACTTAAAACATCCTTTAGCGGTCCTGGCTGTGATTGGTTGCATGTTGGGCATTGCTACGATCGAAACCCGCAATCGGATCGGCAAAAAACTGCCCAACGAACTGTGGCTGATTGGCAGTTCACTTGCGATCGGGATGGTGACGACGCTGACCTATACCACGGTCTTTATCATTCGGCCTGCGGTCTGGTTTGAACCCCAATATCTCATTCCGCTGGCGGGGATTGTCTTGGGAAATGTCATGAATGCCGCCGCGATCGCTGGGGAGCGGTTGATGCAATCCGTCCAAAGCCATCGCTATGAAATTGAAACCCATTTGGGTTTGGGCGCAACCCCCCAACAGGCGATCGCCTCTTATCGTAAAGCTGCCATCCGTTCTGGATTGATTCCCACTCTCAATGCCATGATGGTGGTGGGGATTGTCACCCTTCCAGGCATCATTACGGGACAGATGCTCAGCGGCGTGAACCCCTTAGATGCGGCATCGTACCAAATGTTGATTATGTTTATGCTGGCCTTTTCTACCCTGATCGCGACGGTGTTGGTGGTACGGGGAATCTCTAAACAATGTTTTAACGCAGCCGCTCAATTGGTATTGCCTAATTAGCCTTCAATCATGGAAGACCGCCTTCAAAAATATTGGCCCAATGGGGGATTGCCTCCAGACGCCATGCCGAGCAGATGATTGTGGCGGGCAGGGTCCAGCTCAACGGTCAAGTGGCCACGTTGGGGCAAAAAGCCGATCCAGAGCGCGATCGCATTTCAGTAGATGGGCAGATTTTGGGTCAGGCACACCGTCCAGAGCTACTCTACATTTTGCTCAATAAACCCCTCCACTACGTCACCACCTGTAGCGATCCTTGGGGACGGCCCACAGTACTGGATTTATTACCTTTAGAGTACCAACAATCTGGGTTGCATCCTGTGGGACGGTTGGATGCCCAGAGTACGGGGGCACTGTTACTGACCAATGATGGAGATCTGACCTTTCATTTGACCCATCCCACCCATTCTGTTTCTAAAACCTACGAGGTCCAGGTGCGCGGTAAGCCCTCAATGGAGGTTTTAGCTCAATGGCGCAAGGGTGTGTTTCTAGAGGGACGGATGACCCGTCCAGCCCAGGTCCGCGCGATCGAGAACAGGGGAGGCAATTGCGGCAACACCGACTTAGAGATTGTGTTGCAAGAGGGGCGCAAACGCCAAATTCGACTGGTGGCTAAAAGTCTAGGACATCCTGTTTTGAAATTGCATCGAACCCACATTGGCCCCCTTGGACTTGAGGATTCATCTGGGCGTATATTAGGTCTAGGGGGATGCCGTGTATTGACCTCTTCAGAAATTGAGGAATTACGGCATATCATCGAATACCACGATCGCATTGAAAACCGGAAGGAAGCGCCTGTATGAGTCCGCTCGCATTCGATCAAGAACAAGTCCAGAAGTTGTCTGAAATCGGCGCTCATCTGCGAAGTGCTCGGACCAAAAAAGGTCTCTCCTTGGAAGATGTGGCTAACAAAACTTTGATTCAGCCGCGCTTTGTAACCGCCATTGAGCAAGGAAAAATTGAGGAACTGCCAGAAGCGCTCTATGTGCGCGGTTTTATCCGCCGAATTGCGGAAGTGATTGGCATTAATGGTGAGTCCCTGGCTGAGAGCTTTCCTTTAGGTCAAGCTCAATCTGGGTCTTCAAGTGCCAAACTCATTGGTGTGAATGGACCCACCCTTCGTCCCTGGCATTTGTATGCGATCTATTTTGCACTGGTTATAGGTGCTGTTGCCCTATTATATTCCCTCTTCAAACCTCAAGAGACACCCCGTTCTGCTGGGACTGACAAAGTGACGAGTACGGGGACAGTACCAAAACCCGCTAAGCAAAGTCCCGTCGTCAAAGCTGTTGCTAAGCCTAAACCTCAGTCCGCTCCAGTTCAGGCTCAGCTCACCATCAAAGCGGACTCCTATATGGATATTTCAGCGGATGGTCAGTCTAATTTTGTGGGCATGCTGAAGGCTGGAGAAAAGAAAACAATTGCCGCCAAACAGGAAATTCGGATCTCGGCTGGCAATGCTGGGGGTGTGATGTTGGGTGTGAATAGTCAGGATGGTAAGGTGATGGGGAAATCTGGCGAGATTAAGGATGTGACTCTGACCCCAGCTAGTAAAGGGTTTTAGACTCAGTTATTTCAAATGACTAGAACGTCAGATGCCACCTGACTGTGCAAAAGCGATCGCAATTTTTCAAAGAAGGGGTGGGTTAGTCAGTTGCGTAACTGACTAACCCACCCCGCCCTACGGGCACCCCTCCCAAGAGGGGATTTTTTGCATTTTGATTTTTCTCAGCCCCCTCGTTTCAAATTGCGAGAAGAGGATGGGCACCCTAGGTGGAGTGTTGAATCCTACTTCAGGAGTGTTCCCCCTTGAAATCCCATCTCCAAAACGCTAGACTTGCCCTCCTGGTGTTGCCTCTTCTCCTATCTTTCGGCACCAAAGGCGCACTGGCACAAATCACCTCAGCTCCAGATGGGACAGGCACAATCGTCAGACAAGCGGGACAGAATATTGATATCAGCGGTGGCACTCAAGTTGGGGGCAACCAGTTTCATAGTTTTCAACAATTTGGCGTCAATGCAGGACAAACCGCCACGTTCTTAGCCAACCCTAACTCCGTCAATATCGTCGGACGCGTCACAGGGGGAGATCCTTCTTTCATTAACGGGCTCTTAAGAGTCACGGGCAG
Source organism: Acaryochloridaceae cyanobacterium RU_4_10 (assembly GCA_012032135.1). Lineage (GTDB taxonomy): Bacteria > Cyanobacteriota > Cyanobacteriia > Thermosynechococcales > Thermosynechococcaceae > JAAURS01. The sequence continues at coordinate 4,926 of JAAURS010000242.1, forward strand.
TAATGCCAATCTCTATTTGATGAATCCAGCTGGGATTGTCTTTGGTAAAGGGGCCAGTCTGAATGTTCCTGCGGCCTTTACCGCTACCACGGCAAACAGCATTGGCTTTGGCAACGGACAGTGGTTTAACGCATTCGGATCTAATAACTATGCAGCACTGACAGGAAATCCCAACAGCTTTGGATTTGTGGGAGCATCTGGATCCTTAATCAATGCGGGTAACCTGGCGGTGAATCCAGGGCAGCAAATTTCCCTCATTGGTGGGACAGTCATCAATACAGGGACCATCGAAGCTCCAGGGGGGACGATTACGGTGGCAGCGGTTCCAGGAGAGAAACTGGTCCGCATTGGTCAAGCCGGAACTGTGTTGAGTTTGGATTTACCCACGAGCGATAAAACCTTAATTAACGCACCGAGTGCAACGCCTTTATCACTACCCGAACTATTGACAGGTGGAACGATTCCCCCTGCGATGGGTGTGGTGGTTGAAGATGGTGTTGTGAAGTTAACAGGCGGGAGTGCTGCTATTTCTGGAACCCTTTCAGCGGATGGCGTGGGCTCTCAGAATGGTGGCAATGTGGTTGCTTATGCGGATAACCGTTTAGACTTCAGCGGCACGATTAGTGCTAAGGGTGGAGAACTGGGCGGTAATGGCGGATTTGTGGAGACGTCTGGTAAAGGACTGATCGGCATTGACCCCAATGCGAAGGTTGTGACCACGGCACTCAAAGGAGAGATGGGGACTTGGTTGATTGACCCTGCTGACCTGGAAGTCATCACGGATGGTGGAACTGGAACAATTTCAGGTGCTTCGACCTTTGAGGCAGGAGCGCTCGTCACAGCACTAGATGGCACGAATGTCACATTGCAGGCAGATAATTCAATTACGGTGAATGCAGCCATTGATGCGAGTGGCAATAGTAGTAATGGGGATCTATCTCTGAATGCACCAACCACAAATCTCAACGAAGCAATTACGCTGAACGGTAGTTTGAGTGGAACGGCGACTACGGTGAATGTGGGTGCAAACGGTACGGTACAGAATGGGATTGATGCAGTTGCGTCAGCAGGTACGGTGAATTTGGCAGCAACTACCTACACCCTAGGCGATACTGTGTATATTGACAAAGATGTGACAGTAAAAGGTGCAGGATCTAGCTCCACTACGGTGAGTGGGGATGGAGAAGTTCAGGTGTTTCACATTAGCAACGATCGCACAGTGACGTTGGATTCAATAGCGATCGTTGATGGATATAGCATCTACGGCGGCGGCATCTACAACGACGGTGGCACATTAACAGTTAGCAACAGCACCCTCAGTGAGAACTCTGCCGTTCAGTATGGTGGTGGCATTTCTAATGCAAAAAAGGGTGTCCTGGCGTTAAATAACAGTACTATCAGCGGTAACTTTACCAATGACGAGGGCGGAGAAGACGGCGTCGGTGGCATCGCCAATTATGGCATCTCGATAGTCAGCAACAGCACCTTCAGCGGAAACTCTACCAATGGCGATGGCGGTGGCATCCTCAATGCTAGTGGAACCTTGACGGTCAACAACAGCACCCTCGGTGGCAACTCTGCTCAGTATGGCGGCGGCATCGCCATGGGTGGAACCTTGACAATCGACAACAGTACCCTCAGTGGTAATACTGCTACTTATTACGGTGGCGGCATCTTCAACTACGGCAACTTGACGATCGACAACAGCACCATCAGTGGCAACTCCGTTACTTATTCCGGTGAGGGCGGTGAAGGCGAAGGCGAAGGGGGTGGCATCTGGAACTATGGCAACTTGACGGTCAGCAATAGTACCATTAGTGGCAACTCTGCAATGTTGCAGGGGGGCGGCATTTCTACTTATAGCAGGTCCTCCGCGAAAATCGGGAACAGCATTGTTGCAGGTAATACGGCTTCAACCGGACGGGAGATTTATAACAACGGAGAAACCTTCACCTCCAATGGCTACAACCTGTTTGGCTACAGTGGAGATAGCGGTCTTTTCGGTGTAGAAACTGTCAGTACAGACATCATCCCCACCGTAGCCCTGAATAAAATCATCGCTCCCCTAGGCAACTACGGCGGACCCACCCAAACCCACGCCCTCGTCCCCGGTAGTGTTGCCATTAATGCAGGCGACCCCACCATCACCACTGCAGATCAACGCGGCGTTGCACCCGTGGGCACCCGTGATATTGGCGCTTACGAATCTAAAAGGCTTTGCCCTCCTTGCCTCCAAACGGGCAATCAATCCCACAAACCGTCAACACAGCCTTTGCCAACTCCCTCACCGTCAACCTCATTGAAACCGCCTTTAGTAGTTCGCTGCCCCTTCCAGGGATTGAAATTCAATTGAGCGTCCCCAACAGCGGTGCTAGTGCAACGCTAGACAAAATGATAGGGGTCACAGATAGCACAGGAGCAGTTACCTTTCAAGCAATGGCCAATGCTGAAGCCGGAACCTATAGCGTTCAAGCAACTTCCCCAGGGATAGCAGGAACAAACTTTTCCCTCACCAATCTAGAAGTCGCCAAAACGATCGAACCACCCGTACAAACCCCACCCGTACAAACCCCACCCGCGGAACCACCCCTCATTCTTCCAT
>JAAURS010000243.1 GCA_012032135.1 Acaryochloridaceae cyanobacterium RU_4_10
CTCACCAAAGATGGCGCGGAGCATGTTTTTCTTCAGGAGGCTGGTCGGATTCGCCCTTCGGCGTCACTTTGCCCACCAGAATATCGCCGGAGTCTACCCAAGCTCCCACCCGAATAATTCCGTTCTCATCCAGTTGGCGCAGGGCATCTTCGCCCACGTTGGGGATTTCCCGCGTGATTTCCTCTGGACCGAGTTTGGTTTGACGGGCCTCAATTTCATACTTCTCAATGTGGATGGAAGTATAAACTTCGTCCCTAACCAAACGCTCGCTAATCAGGATGGCATCTTCGTAGTTGTAGCCTTCCCAGGGCATGTAAGCTACCAGGATGTTCTGGCCCAAGGCCAATTCCCCGCCTTCCGTTGCGGAACCATCGGCAATGATTTGACCGGGTTGGACGCGATCGCCCACAAACACGATCGCCCTTTGGTTTAAGCAGGTATCTTGGTTGGAACGCTGATATTTTTGGAGGGGGTAAGCAATTTCAGCTCCCTCATCATCGCGCACCTTAATTAGGTCGGCAGAGACGTAGGTGACCTCTCCATGACCGCGACTGATCGCGACCATTCCAGAGTCACGAGCAGCCTGCGCCTCTAAGCCTGTGCCCACCAGCGGACGCTCGGGGCGGAGGAGTGGGACCGCTTGACGTTGCATGTTGGAACCCATCAGGGCTCGGTTGGCATCGTCATGTTCCAGGAAGGGAATCAGAGAGGTTGCCACCGAAATAATCTGAACTGGAGAGACGGCCACAAAGTCCACTTCTGTAGGAGATGTAGTGGTAAAGTCCTGGCGATAGCGCACCGGAACCACGTCGCCCAAGATATATCCGTTTTCATCCGTGGGGATGTCTCCTGGCGCAACCCGTTTGTCATCCTCTTCATCCGCTGTCATGTAGAGCGGTTCTTGTTCTTTGAGAACTCGGCCATTTTCAACGGGATAGGACGGGGTTTCAATAAAGCCATAGGCATTCACTCGGGCGTGAGTTGCCAGGGAGCCGATCAAACCCGCATTAGGGCCTTCCGGTGTTTCAATGGGACAAATCCGTCCGTAGTGACTGGGGTGAATATCGCGAACTGCAAAGCCAGCACGCTCGCGCGTCAAACCGCCAGGACCAAGGGCGCTCAAGCGGCGCTTGTGGGTTAACTCCGCCAACGGATTGGTTTGGTCCATAAACTGGGACAATTGGCTGGACCCAAAGAATTCCTTGATGGCTGCCACTAAGGGCTTAGGATTCACCAGAGAAGCAGGCGTCAAAGATTCAACATCTGAGACGGTCATCCGTTCTTTAATGATGCGCTCTAGACGGTTGAGACCCACGCGAACTTGGTTCTGAAGGAGTTCGCCTACAGACCGTACCCGTCGGTTGCCCAAGTGGTCGATATCGTCAATGGAGCCAATATCAAACTCTAAGTTGATCAGGTAATCAATGGCCGCTAAGATATCATCCGGCGTCAGAACCCGAATGTTTTCAGCCGTATTGAGGCGCAGCTTTTTGTTGAGCTTATAACGCCCAACTTTTCCTAAGTCATAGCGCTTGGGGTCGAAGAAGCGAGAATCTAGCAACTGCTGACCGCCGGAAACCGTTGGAGGCTCGCCAGGACGCAATTTGCGATAGAGTTCCAGCAAGGCTTCTTCTTCACCAAACTGACCTTCTTTTTCAATGGTTTTTTGATAGTATTCGGGGTGGCGCAACCGATCGAAGATTTCGCCATCTGTCAGACTCAATGCCTTCAACAAAACTTGGGCTGAAAGCTTGCGAGTCTTGTCAATCCGAACCCAAACAAGGTCATTCTTGTCGGTTTCAAACTTGAGCCAAGCCCCTCGATTGGGAATCAGGCTGGCATTGTAGGTCCGCCGCCCGTTCTTATCGGTCTCAGATTTGTAATAGACACCAGGACTGCGTACGATCTGATTGACGATGACACGCTCAGCACCGTTGATAATGAACGTTCCCCGGTCCGTCATCAGGGGCAGGTCACCAATAAAAACTTCCTGCTCCTTGATTTCCCCCGTTTCCTTATTAATGAGACGGGTGGGAACGTACATCTGCACGGCGTAGGTGCTGTCTCGTCGCTTCGCTTCATCGACGCTATATTTAGGTCGCTTGAGCTTGTAGTCCTTGGCAAGGAAATGGAGCTCAATCTTTCCCGTGTAATCCGTAATCGGTGAAAAACTATCTAATTCCTCAATCAGCCCTTCTTCGAGAAACCAACGGAAACTCTCCCGCTGGATCTCAACCAAATCTGGGAGAGCAAAAGCGGGTTGGGTGTCGATCTGATTAGTCATGCGTCTCCTCTAGAGATCACGCCCGGCGCGAGTAGAACTTTACATCATATTTCCTGTCACAGGAAATGTCAACTTAATATTTGTTGCGCTAACGCTGGGTTAAGCGCAACGTTTGAGATTCAAGCAGGAATAAGGGATTCAGCAGGACGAGGTAAATTGAACAGTTGGCAGGCATTCTGAGTCGTCTGCGCCGCCAAGTCTTCAAAGGCGATCGCCCGGAGTTCCGCAACCCGTTGGGCCACGTAATAAACATGAGCTGGCTCATTGCGCTTTTCACCCCGTTTGGGGACGGGGGAGAGGAAAGGACAATCAGTTTCAACCAGCAATTTGTCAGGGGGAACCATTTTGGCAGACTCATGAATTTGGATGGCATTCTTGAAGGTCACGGTGCCGCTAAAGCTGATATAAAACCCAAGGTCGAGAAATCTTTGGGTTTCTTCAGGCGTACCGCCCCAGCAATGCATGACCCCCTTCACTGGACCGTGTTGGGTCCAAAAGGACTCTAAAAAATCAGCCATTGCCTCGGCAGCATCTCGGCAGTGAACGATCGCGGGGAGATCCAGCGCCCGAGCAACATGTAATTGGGCTTGAAATGCCTCAAACTGCTGAGCTGGGTTGTCTGCCTTAAAAAAATCGAGCCCCGTTTCACCGATCGCAACCACCTTGGAATCAGAGGTCGCAAGGGTTTGGATGTGGTGTTGCAGACTAGGCGTCCATTGTTCCGCATCCAACGGGTGCAAGCCCACCGCAAAGAATAACTCTGGAAAGCGATGGGCTAAGGCTTGGATGGCTTCAAATTCACTGGGCTCGACACAGGAATGAACCAACCGGACAATCCCCACCGTTCTCCAACGCTCGGCGATCGCATCCAGGTCGGGTTCAAATGCATCAAAGTTCAAGTGAACGTGGGTATCAATGAGCTGCATACTGCTCTCAATCGGGAACTAAGCGCGATTAAGCGGCTTGGTCGGCGGTTTTGATGGCACGAGCCAGACGCGCTTTTTTACGCGCGCCTGTATTGCGATGTAGGACACCCCGTTTGACCGCTTTGTCAATTTTGCTAACGGCAAGGGACATCCGCTCCTGAACCACGGTCATCTGTTCCGGCGTAGGATTGGCAACGTAGGTTTGAGCCGCGTCAAAGTACTTTTTCATCAGCGTCTTGACGGCGGTCTTATAGGACTTATTGCGCAGACGATTGCGTTCTGCGATTTGAATGCGTTTGATCGAAGATTTAATATTAGCCACAGTTGGTATTCGGCAATTTATGACACGACTTAAGACACCCAATGAATCATGATAGCACTTGTTGCCAAGGTGTACTACCTTTTGAAAATCCGCGTTAAGCTAGGGGAAGCAAGCGCAGAGTTTGCGCTCTTTAGTCTATAACTCGGTTTCTCTCCTACCTGCTTTGACCCAAGACCTACCATTGGTTGTTCAAATCTTATGCTGCGAACCATCACCCAACTCTCCGAGGCAAAAGCTGAACTCCAGCGGATTTGCGATCGCATCCATGATGACCAGGTCGTCCACAAAGAAGCTACGGTCCGCGAAATTTTGCAAGCAGTGAAGCGTCAAGGGGATCGCGCGGTCTTGCATTACACAACTGAGTTTGACAACCTAACTCTAGACTCGAGTGGGCTTCGAGTCAGTGGGGCGGAATTGGATGCTGCTTACCAACAAGTATCTAAAGATTTACTGGATGCCATTCAGTTGGCCCACCGCCAGATTGAGGCGTTTCACCATCAGCGCAAACCCAAGAGTTGGGTTCAGTTTAGCGAAGATGAGGTTGTTTTAGGCAAGCGGTACACGCCTGTCGATCGAGCTGGACTTTACGTCCCCGGCGGACGGGCAGCTTATCCCAGTACGGTTCTCATGAATGCGGTTCCAGCAAGGGTGGCTGGGGTGCCACGGGCGGTGATGGTGACTCCCCCTGGCCCCGACAAGCAAATCAATGCGGCAGTGTTGGTGGCGGCACAAGAAGCCGGAATTGACGAAATTTATCGAGTGGGTGGAGCCCAGGCGATCGCAGCTTTAGCCTACGGCACTGAAACGATTCCCAAGGTAGATGTGATTTCAGGACCGGGAAATGTTTATGTCACCTTGGCTAAAAAGCTGGTCTATGGCACCGTTGGGATTGATTCTTTGGCAGGCCCTTCAGAAGTACTCATCATTGCCGATGGTACGGCCAACCCCACCTACGTGGCTGCCGATCTATTGGCTCAAGCGGAACACGACCCTTGGCCGCAGCCATTTAATTACAACCAATCCTCTCTTGGCTGAAAAGTGGTTCAGGAGGTTGAGGCCCAATTGGTGGGTCATCCCGCCGGACCTAACGGAAAGTCGATCGCCCATTATGGGGTGATTATTTTGGTGGACTCCTTGGAACGTGCGGCGGAGCTGTCCAATGAGTTTGCACCGGAGCACCTAGAACTAGAGGTAGAAGATCCTTGGGCGTTGCTAGAACAGATTCGCCACGCAGGAGCCATCTTCTTGGGCTCTGATACACCAGAGGCCGTGGGCGATTATTTAGCTGGCCCTAACCACACCCTCCCCACCTCAGGTTCGGCACGGTTTGCCTCTGCACTTGGAGTTGAGACGTTTATGAAACACTCCAGTTTGATTCAATATTCCGGCACGGCCCTGAATAAGATGGCGAGTGCGATCGAGATTTTGGCGGAAGCGGAGGGGTTGCCGTCTCATCGGGATTCGGTCCGGTTGCGATCGCGGGGAAGATTGAGTTATTAGCCCATATCCTTGCTATTCCTTACAAAATTGTCCGTATCTCAAGGGCTATGGTAAGGTCGAAGGAGAGTGCGATCGCGCAGTTGCGGCAAGGGAGGCTCGAGGGATGTTCAATCGGATCCTGGTCGCTTTGGATAGTTCAGATCAGTCGGATTACGTGGTTGATTGCGTCCAACAGCTTAAGCTCGTCCCAGATTCTCTGGTGGTTTTGTCCCATGCGATCGCATTGTCAGAGAGCAATCTGGAGCAGCCCGCAGATGTCCCCTTTGTAGATCCAGAGCTCGGTCAATTCCGCCATATTGAAAAAGAACTCCAGCGATACCAAGCTTATTTTTCCTGCAAAACCGAACTAGAAATTGTCATGGGCGATCCAGCCGAAGAAATTATTCGGCTGGCCAATATTTATCGAGCTGATTTAATTGTTTTGGGCAGCCGAGGATTAACAGGGGTCAGTCGTATTCTACAAGGGTCTGTCAGCAGCCAAGTGGTCAGCGATGCACCCTGCACGGTCATGGTAGTCAAGCTGGCCTAGGACTGAGGCGATCGAACCTGGCCCTGGATCGCGAGATAGGTTTTTAAACGCAGTAACGTTGCAATATTACCGACATGTAAGGGAACCCAAGAAATTCCTTCCAAGCGCGATTGCACCCAACCCTCGCCCCAAGACCAATCATGAACCCCATCGACCGCACGACTCAAGCTGAAGCAAATTGAAGTTTCTCCAACAGACTCGACCTTGTGTTCGACAGGGACAGGTCCAATCCAACTTGTGAACGTGACGCCGGGGACAAGTTCTGGGGGGAGTTCGTCCGGTATGAGTTGGGGCAAAAGCCAACACCGCAGTTGCTGAGTGTGTAATAAGGCACGGCTGAGATCGGACGCTGAAGCTGCCATCCCAATCCGTAATTGGCTTTGTTGAAAAGTACCTAGCATGACGGACGACTCAGAAAACTACAGGGAAGATTGGGACCGTTGCCACAGTCGGCCTAGTTCGGCCCCTGCCCTTACCATTACAGCAAATGTATCATCCAAGCATTGTTCGCGGCTGGGGCGATCGGTTTGAAACAGGCAAGCTGATTCGGGAAGCAGTTCATAACAGTCTTCAAAAACGGTCTGTAGTGTTTCCCTTGCATCTGGCTGAATTTTCCCTGACAGTAATGTCTTACGCAGCCCTTGCGGAGCCATCTTCGCGACTACCCAAGGGACTTTTCCCCTCAGGGTTTGGCGATCGCTACAACCCTCCCCCGTAATCAACCAATCAGACTGAGCAAGGTTTTGGGGAAGGCTCATTAAGGTTGCCATGAAATTAGCCCCAGACGTATAAGTTCCCCCCAGTAATTGCAAGGCAAAGCCCAATCCCCCTGCCGCTCCTGCCCCTGGTTGATTGTGGACAGACAGCGGTTGATTCATCGCTTGTTCTGCCAGGGTGGCAAAGTACGCCAAATCCCGATCGATACGATCTCGCTCGCTTTCGCGTCGCAATCCTTTTTGCAGTCCAAAAGTATGGGTCGCACCGTGGGGACCGCACAGGGGATTATCCACATCAGACAGAATTTCTAGGTGGGTTTCCTGAAGCAGGGGGTTCAGCGCTGTGCAATCAATGTAGGCCAATCGGTTGAGACCTGCCGGACTGGCTTCCTGAATCGGTTGACCTTCAGAATCTAACAACTTGGCTCCCAATGCCACCAAGAGTCCTGCGCCCCCATCATTCGTAGAACTGCCCCCTAGTCCGATGTAAATAGCGCGAATGCCTTGTGCCAAGGCGACTTGAATGAGTTCGCCCACGCCACGAGTGGTTCGCCGTCCGCAGGGATGGGCGATCGCAACGGCATCGGTCAACCCCACCACATCAGCCACTTCAATCACTGCCGCAGGATGTTGGTGGATATTGCAGAGAAAAAGATGGGTAGCTTTGGGGAGACCGCTGGCTCCCGAGACAACATGGGGTTGAAGCATTCCTTCTGGAATAGCGGATTGAAGGGCTTGTAACGTTCCTTCTCCACCATCAGCCATCGGACATTCAAAAATTTTTGCCTGAGGTAATATCTCCACCAACCCCTTTTTTAGGGCTGCTGTTGCATGATGGGCCGCCAAGGTTCCCTTAAAGGAATCCGGTGCCAGGGTAATGATGGGTGAGGTGTGGACTTTGGGTGCGTTGCTATCGCCATGATGATTCATCGATTTGCGCGATCCCTACAGCAGCAGCACCTTCGATTTTAATAAAAAACTTAATAAAAAAGGATCGCTGGCTAGAGCAATCCTTGGCTATTACAAACTACTTTATGGGTAAGTCCAACGTCTCAGATGTTAATGATTAACGCAGTGATGAAGATCACTGCAAAATTGTGATCTTCATCACTGCGTTAATCACTGTTTAAGTCTAAACAATTTTGAACAATGCCTTGGATC
>JAAURS010000244.1 GCA_012032135.1 Acaryochloridaceae cyanobacterium RU_4_10
GTCACACTGGGATCTGAAGAAAAATACTCCACACCCTGACCGCTAGAGCACATCCCCTGAGAACCATTGTCCCCTGAAGACACAAAAATCGACACATTTTGACTGGCGATCGCCGCAAGCAATTGCTGATCGGTTTGCAGTTGAGCGGGGGACAGATCGGACTCGCAGGCTCCTAGGCTAATGGAAAGCTGCTTAAAATTTGGTTGGGTCGGGAGATCGTCGATGATTTTTGCAGAGATTTATCAATATTGGTAAACGATAAATTACCAGAAGCATAAATTCTGATTTTGGCATTTGGAGCCATTCCACTGGTCCATTGTGCGTCCAGACTTTCTTCCCCCTGTGGTTTTACAGGAATTTTTTTAACTACCCTTACCTTCTCAATATTGCTGAGACTTTGAGGAACGTTATTAGCTTTCCAAAAAGCAGCCATATCGCTGTCTTTCGGGAAGCGATCGATTAAGATCCCAATGGTTTGACCTGCACCTGTTTGAGCCAGTCCATCCGCACCGTAAGCCTTCTGAATTTCACTGACTAAATAAGGGGGTTTCTTCGCCTTATTCCGTCGGGCACCATTCTTTAAAGTTTTGAAACTGGGATTGGTATGGAATTCCTGATAGGGTTGCAAACCATTAATCCCCAGCACAACGTCCGCAAATCTTGCAGGCAAACTGGGAGCCGTCAGGGCTGAAACATAGTTTTGCTGCTTCACGCGCACCACAGAAAATTGACTGCCCAATGCTTTTGGGCTTGGGCAACCGTACCACTCACCTCTAGCGTCAAGCGATTTCCGTAAGTGCGATGAACTTTAAGTCCTTTCGCGCGCAGCCACTGCGCGAGAGCCCTGTACCTGGAATCCTGGGGGTAATGATGAGCTGTTAATTCTGAGACAGACACTTTACGTCTGGAGGCAATACGTTTTTTTTAGACCGTCCAAGTTCCGCATTTTGAACGCGATTTGAAACTCAACTTGTGTTTTGGGACTAGATGCCTTTAAAACTTGCAATGAGCCCACAGAAGGCTTGCGAATACTATTTTCAAATATGACTCGTTGTTCATCTTGTGCGGCCAACCTTCGACCATTTTGAGCGGCATTCAGACTTAACGGAGTCAGGAATACAGCCAGCATTACGAGTGGCAATTTAAGGCGAGTCCACTTCAAGTCAAACAAATCACGATCCCCCAAAACAGGCACTCAATATCAGCAATCAAGATTTATAAACTCACTTCAATAAAATGAGATCTGGATTGTTTTTATTATTTTCAAAAAATAAATAACTTGAAATCAAAAGTGAATTTGAATCGAACAAAGATTCAAATTCATCCTCTTCTTTACCTAAGGGTGCCCATCAAAATAAGGAATTTGACTTTAGGTTCGCCAAGTTAATTTGAGTGAGGGCGATCGGCATTTGTGCCGTTGTGATTTCAAACACTACAAGCAGAATTGTTCGAGTATGGAACGGGTGCGATAGGATCGGGAGAGTGTCTGTTTAAAATTGCCCCCATGGCTGAATCTCCCACCATTGCCGTCGCCCATTTGGGTTGCGAGAAAAACCGGATCGATACGGAACACATGCTCGGCTTGTTGGTCGAAGCAGGCTATGCCGTTGATACCGATGAACAAATTGCCGACTACGTGATTGTTAACACCTGTAGTTTTATTCAAGCCGCACGGGAAGAATCGGTCCGCACGCTGGTTGAGCTGGCCGAAGCCAACAAAAAAATTGTAATTACGGGCTGCATGGCCCAACATTTCCAAGAACAACTTCTGGAGGAACTCCCTGAAGCTGTAGCTCTGGTCGGGACTGGGGATTATCACAAAATTGTGGATGTGATTCAGCGGGTGGAGACTGGGGAGCGGGTTACGGAAGTCTCCGCAGAACCCGCCTATATTGCCGATGAAACCGTCCCTCGGTATCGCACCACCACGGAAGGAGTTGCTTATTTACGGATTGCGGAAGGCTGCGACTATCGCTGTGCCTTCTGTATCATTCCCCACCTGCGGGGCAACCAGCGATCGCGCACCATCGAGTCCATCGTCACCGAAGCCGAACAGTTGGCCGCTGAAGGCGTTAAGGAAATCATCTTGATTTCTCAGATCACCACCAACTATGGTGCCGATCTGTACGGCAAACCCAAACTAGCAGAACTCTTACGCGCCCTTGGCAAAGTGGATGTTCCTTGGATTCGGATGCATTATGCCTATCCCACGGGTCTGACCCCTGAAGTTATCGCCGCCATCCAAGAAACCGATAACATCCTGCCTTACCTCGATCTACCGCTCCAGCATTCCCACCCTGAGGTGTTGCGGGCCATGAATCGCCCCTGGCAGGCCCATATTAATGACACCATCATCGATCGCCTCAAGGCCGCTCTCCCCAATGCCATTCTCCGCACCACCTTAATTGTGGGCTTCCCTGGGGAAACTGAAGAGCACTTTCAACACCTGTGCGACTTCATCGAACACCATGAATTCGATCACGTTGGGGTATTTACCTTCTCCCCCGAAGAAGGGACTGCCGCCTATAACTTGCCCAATCCCGTCCCTCAAGACGTAATGGATGCTAGACGCGATCGCCTCATGGCCCTGCAACAGCCCATTTCCCTCCGCAAAAACCAACAATCTATCGGGAAAACCGTACAGGTGTTAATCGAACAAGAAAATCCAGGGACCGGCCAGCTCATTGGGCGATCGGAACGGTTTTCCCCCGACGTGGATGGGTTGATCTATATCAATCCCAGCCTGATGACTGTGAAGAATTGTCCGCCCGATTGGGTACTATGGCCTTAGCAACCATCACGGATGCCGATCCCTATGACTTATATGGGCATTTGGTGACAGTTCGAGATCTTTTCTGCCAACCCCAACCCGTCACGGTTTAAGAGGTTTTGGCAGATGAGGGAAAGGCAAGTTGGGAAATCCTCACCTTTAAATTATTTAAAACATTCGCTTTTTGTAACGGTTTGTTGCAGAATAGTCAAATGGCAAAGTGTAGTGAGTAAATTTCCGCTCTCTTACTGAAACCTAAATTGTTTTAGTGGCGCTGCTCTTTTGATTCCGATTCACGGAAAGCTTGATGGGGCAATTTTTGTCCCTGTTGGTATATCCCTGTAGAATGCGTCTGCTAATGGCCTGAAATGGCCTGAAATGGGCAGACCGATTCAACCGTGAGCGGCGGCACCTTGTTGACCCGCTATAGGAGAATTCATGACCTCATTGTTCAGTCAGCTCGGTCTGTCTCAACAACGCGTTCAATGTCTCGAGAAGTTAGGTTTTGCTGAACCTACGCCCATTCAGGTACAAGCCATTCCAATCCTATTGGAAGGCAAAGACATCATTGGACAAGCACAAACCGGCACAGGTAAAACGGCGGCGTTTTCACTGCCGATTCTAGAACGCATTGACCCCAAGTCTAAGGCGGTTCAGGCGTTGATTTTGACTCCCACGCGGGAACTAGCCTTACAAGTGAGCCAGTCCATTCAAAGCTTTAAGGCAACCCCCAGCATTCACGTACTGCCCATCTACGGCGGACAGTCCATTGATCGGCAAATTTCCCAACTCCGTAGAGGATCTCAGATTGTGGTGGGTACGCCCGGTCGGGTACTGGACCTCCTCAATCGCGGTGTTTTGGTTCTTGACCAGCTTTTCTGCTTCGTGTTGGACGAAGCGGATGAGATGCTGAATATGGGATTCATTCCAGATGTGCGGCAAATCTTAAGCAAAGTGCCAGAAACCCGTCAAACAGCGTTTTTCTCCGCCACGATGCCTCCAGAAATTTATCGGCTGACGAAGCAGTTTCTGAAATCGCCTGTCACGATTAGCATTAAGCAAACCCAAGCGGCTCCCACCCGAATTCGCCAAATTGGCTATAAGGTACCCCGTTTAGGTGCGCGTGCTGCGGTGCTGCAATCGGTTTTGGAACTGGAAGATCCAGAAACTGCCATTATTTTTGTACAGACCCGTCGGGAAGCCGCAGACTTAACCAATCGTCTGCAAGGTGCGGGTTACAGTGCAGATGAATATCACGGCGACTTGAGCCAAAGTCAACGGGAACGTCTGTTGTGGCGCTTCCGGCAAAAACAGGTTCGTTGGGTTGTGGCCACAGATATTGCGGCCCGTGGGATTCATGTGGATGACTTAACCCATGTGATCAACTACGACGTGCCCGACAACCAAGAAAGTTACGTCCACCGCATTGGTCGGACTGGACGGGCGGGGAATGAAGGGGTTGCCATCACGCTGGTTCACACTTCAGAGCGCTGGAAACTTCGCCAAATTGAGAACCACGTGCGTCAAGAGATTCCCATTCAGCCCACCCCAACCAGGGCTCAAATTGAGTCTCGTCGTGCGGAGCATCTCACCAATGAAATGCGAAATGCATTGATGGGTGAGCGGTTGGCGTCTTTCTTGCCTATCATTTCAACCCTGGGTGAAGAGTTCGACATGCGTGCGATCGCCGCTGCTGCATTGCAGATGGCCTTTGACAGCTATCCTGCCATCACCACCCAGCTTGAAGAAGAACTGGAAGCGGCAACTGCGGGTCCGATTAAGAATAAGAATGTCAATCGGGTCAAAAGCGAACGCCCTCAACTCTTAGGTGCTAAACGGTAAATCCGACACACCCGTAGGGGCGCATGGCCATGCCGCCCCTACGAAATTTTTGGTTTTTCTATCAAAAGATGTTTGGTTTCGTTTCTTTCTGGGACAATCGAGCATCTTTTTTGCATTCCTCAATGAAGATCCTCTTGTTCTCCTTCTTTTTTGCCACCTGCTTCCTCTGGGCTAATGTTGTACATATTGCCAGGACGGACGGGTTTTGCCTTCAGACTACCCTTACGCCCCTCTAGGAGCGGTAGTTCGGGAAACTTTTGTGTGGGAATCCCTGCCACAACCCGTTTCATATATTCGTGCCAGGTAAACGCCGCCGTACCACTGTTACCGTAGGTCTTATAGTTATCGTCATTCCCCAGCCAAACCCCCGTGACCAGTTGCGGAATAAAACCGACAAACCATAAATCTCGGGCATGTTCTGAAGTCCCCGTTTTCCCCGCCACTTGACGGTTGAGTCGCGCTGCCGCTCCAGTCCCTTCATTGACCACACCCTGAAGCATCCAGCTCATAATGGCGGCAGAGGATGAATCTAGAACCTGTTTCCGGCTGCTTGGGGCGTTGTAAATCACCTTGCCATCGCGATCGAACACTCGGCGAATCCCGTGGGGAGCTGCATAAAACCCTTGCGCTGCAATGGTTCCATAGGCATTGGTAAGTTCCAGTAAATTCACCTCATTTCCACCCAAGGCCGTTGAATAATACGGATCGAGCTTGGACTCAATGCCCATGTCACGGGCGAGTTTTATCGTTGGTTCAAAACCCACATCAATTAAGGCACGCACCGCTGGAATATTGATTGAATGGGTTAGGGCGGTAGTCATTGGCACCCAACCCCGATATTTACTGGTGTAGTTTTTGGGCTTGTAACCATCCACCACAAAGGGCGTATCTTGATACCCATCATTGGGAGATAACCCAGAGGCGATCGCCGCTGTATACACAAACGCCTTAAAGGTAGAACCAGGCTGGCGCTGGGCTTGCGTCACCCGATTGAACTGCGAATCCTTAAAACTCGCCCCACCCACCATCGCGCGAATCTCACCCGTTTGGGGCTCCATTGAGACCAGCGCCGCTTGGTCAAACCCTTGGGCATAACCATCTAAATACACCGTATCTTCCACCGCACGGGTTGCTGCCTCTTGCCACTTCAGATTCAACGTCGTTTCAACGGTAAGTCCTCCCGTCTTGATGACTGAAGCAGGCAAAACCTTAGCCAGTTGCTGCTTCATATAACTGGAAAAGTACGGTGCTTTATCCTGCAAATTGGGTGGAGAACTGGGCTTGAGACTCAACTCTGCTTGTTTGGCCTGAGCTGCTTCAAACCCCTTAATAAACCCCTCCCGCACCATGCGATCTAAGACCTCACCCCGCCGCTTTTTGGCAGCCTCAGGGTTAATTAAAGGGGAGTATAAGCTAGGAGCCGCAGGCAAACCTGCTAGGGTAGCGATTTGGGCTAAATTCAACTCATCGATCGGCTTGCTGAAATAAACCCAAGCGGCATCTCCAACTCCATAGGCTCCAGAGCCTAAATAAACTTGATTTAAATACCGCTCTAAAATTTCGTTCTTGGTGAGACGGGTCTCAATCTTTTGAGCCAGACGGGCTTCCCGCAACTTTCGAATCACCGATCGCTCTTGATTGAGATAAGAAAGACGTGCCAACTGTTGGGTTAAGGTGCTGCCGCCTTCTGCCACGTTACGGGAAATGATATTTGTTGCGATCGCCCGAACAATCCCTTGATAATCCACTCCATGATGTTGGTAAAACCGACGATCTTCCGTTGCCAGAAAGGCTTCTTTAACCTTTTGAGGGATATCCGCTGCCTTAAAGGCGTTCCGAGAAATTGGCCCAGATTGAAAAAATACAGCCCCACCCAAGTCCTTGAAGGTCATAGATCCGGCGGGAACCGTTGTGGTGTAACTGGCATGGGTGGTATCTGGAAGGCTGACTTCCAACGCAATCCATGACCCTAACCCCAACAGGGCAAGGCTTCCCCCTACAATTCCCGCACGTTTGAGTCGTGGATGGCGGCGAGAAGGGGGTACTACAGGAACCGTCTTTTTAGGCGCTGGCCGCTTGACTGGAATCAGCTTTTGAACTGTGGGCTTTTTGAGCCGAAGGTCCTGTTGGGTTTCTTTACGCTTTTGTTTGAGCTTCTTGCGTAAACTATCGGTAGACTCTGGAACAGGGTCGAATAAGTCTGACAACTCAACCTCAGGGGAATTTAACTCTGAAGTAGATTTTGTTGGGAGGTCTTTAGTCACACGATACTCTCTTTGCCAAATCTTGGAGCCTTTTGAACTGTCTCAAACCCATCTGTCCCACACGCGTACCCAGATCTTTGATGAAATGCTCACCATTCGGATCGGCTTAACCCTTATGACGATTGGAATTGAAGGGTTAAACACAGATTAAGTGGCCCCATCATACCCAATTTTTTGGGAAAAAAGTTAAATTTTTGTGTTCAAAATTGTTCTTTTATTATTCCGTCAGCTTGGCGGCGCGTTGGTGTTTTACACCACCATTCCACTCCCCCAACATTGGCCTTTGGAGTTTTCCAGAATTGCCCGCTGGGCTCCTTGGGTTGGCTTACTGATTGGAGGGCTTGTTTTTGGGGTGAATGCTGGACTTCAACTGCTGCCCCTTTCTCCCCTCGTGCGTGCGGTCTTAGTCACTGCCTTTTGGCTGTGCTTGACTGGCGGCCTGCATCTAGATGGTGTCATGGACACTGCTGATGGACTGGCTGTTCCAGATCCAGAACGCCGCCTCAGTGTGATGAGTGACAGTCGCTCAGGGGCTTTTGGGGTGATGGCTGCT
>JAAURS010000245.1 GCA_012032135.1 Acaryochloridaceae cyanobacterium RU_4_10
GACGGGTTTTGAAACAAACTCATGAGCAGGGGCAATATCTAACAAGCTAGCCGATCCTGACTTCAGAGGGGGATCTGCTCTGGAGCGCAACGATCTATTGACGCATATTTTCAGACATACCTTTCCCTTAATCATTGCAGTTGCTAACGCTAAGGAAGAAAAAATAATCGTCAGCTTCTAAAACAATACCCCAACTAAACTCCTTGTGCTAGTAATTGCAGCGCGATCGCCAAAACGGATAGGTTTCCACTCTGACGATCGACCCTGCTAGGGAATAGTGTTTCCCAGGACGCGCGTGAGGATTGCGATCGCCTCATTCACTTCAGCTTCCGTCACAATCAAGGGCGGCACAAATCTGAGGACTGTTGGGCCTGCGGGAACCAGCAATAAACCTTCATCCATAGCAGCTTTGACAATATCTGCGGCACTCAATCCTGCCTCGGACTTTAACTCAATTCCATTAATGAGTCCCCAACCGCGCACTTCAAAGATAAGGGTGGGGTATTGAGTGGCGATTGCCTGTAATCCCATCCGTAGCTGTTGGCCTCGTTTCCAGCGCATTGGTTAAAAGATCGTTTCGTACCAGCGTTTTACAAACAGCCAGCGCCACGGCACAGACAAAGGGGTTGCCGCCAAACGTACTGGCATGGTCTCCAGGCGCAAATACATTACAGAACGCTTTGCAGAGCATTGCCCCAATGGGAATACCGCCTGCTAATCCCTTGGCGGAGGTAAAAATATCGGGTTCGATGCCTAGGTTTTCGTAGCCCCAAAGTTTTCCGGTCCGGCCAATGCCCACTTGGACTTCATCTAAAATTAGTAAAATGCCTTTTTCATCGCAGAGTTGTCGGATTCGCTTGAAATAGTTGATTTCACCCGGTCGGACCCCGCCTTCACCCTGGAGCGGTTCGAGGAGGATGGCTGCAACCTGGCGTTCTGTGGCATCCAGTTGGGCGATCGCAGATTCCAGCGCGGCAATATCGTTGTAGGGAACGTAGTGGAACCCCGGCACCAGTGGCGAAAAGTTTTGCTGGTACTTGGGCTGGCCTGTGGCGGTCACTGTGGCTAAGGTTCGACCGTGGAAGCTGGCGTTTGCGGTAATGATGACCGGATTTTGAATCCCCTGAACGGTGTGGGCATATTTACGGGCTAGTTTGATGGCTCCTTCGTTGGCTTCTGCCCCAGAATTGCAGAAAAAGGCAAAGTCCGCACAAGAATGCTGGGTCAACCACTGAGCGAGGTCGCCTTGCTGGGGAATGTAGTACAGGTTTGAGACGTGGTGAAGGGTCTGAATCTGTTGGGTGACTGCTTCTACGAGGGCGGGATGGGCATGGCCCAGCGTGCAGGTGGCGATGCCTGCGACAAAATCAAGGTAGCTCTTGCCATCTGTGTCCCAGAGGCGACACCCTTCTCCGCGCGCGATCGCCAATGGGAAGCGTCCGTAGGTGGGCATGACGCATCGGTCAAAGGCGGCTGCATCAAATCCCACAGACGGGGATGAATCAGCAACAACGACGGGAGAAAGGGTTTCAAGGCTCACGGGCATATCCTCATTGAGATGTCTGCAATGTGTTTCAATTGTATTATGACGTAATACAATCCGCAAGGGGCTCTTAAATCATTACATTTTTTGGAAATTCTTAGAGTGGGAAACGTTCTCGCCCAGACAGGCTTGAATCAAATCCCTTGGACCTCCGCCGACAGGATAAACGGGACAATTGAGTGCCTCTGAAACCTGTTCTAGAGTCATGTCATCTAAGAATTGGGTAGTGTCATGTTTGAGCATCAGTTTTGGCACCAGCAACCCATCCCCTAAATTCTTACCTTGCAGTGAATGAATCAAGTCATATCCCGTCAGCAGGCCCGTCACGGTCATGGATTGGCCCCAATATTCGCTGTGGAGCGCCGCCATTTCAACCGTAAGTCCTTCTACTTGATTGAGCCGATCCAAAATAGGCTGAAAAGCTTTTTCTACGGTGTTGCCCACAACCCAAACCCAATGACGGGGTGGGGTGATTTGCGAGGGCAGCGATCGCGCGGCTTCTGCAAACTGGGTCAAAAATAACCGAATGGAGCCGACCCCGTTATCGATTTGGGGATAGGATTCGTAGTGTTTGGCGGGGGGGAGTTCGCGTCGGGCAATTAGGAACCACTCATCGGCCAGCCAAGCAAAGGTCGAGCCAAAGTTTTTCTGAAATTGTTTTTGGAGCGCCTGAACTCGATCGATGACTTCGTTGGCTTTTTCTGTTGAAACGGGAATCACTTCATTCACATCGGGCCGAAAGCGGGTGAGCCCCACAGGGACGATCGCCACGGATGCGACGGTGGGAATGTCCCCTTGATGGAAGCGGGCGAGATCGAGAAGGGTGCGTTCTAGATGCAGGCCATCGTTAATACCCGGACAGAGGACCACTTGGGCGTGGATTTGCAACGATCGCTCCTGAAACCATTGGAGTTGGTCTAGGATTTTGCCTGCTCTGGGGTTTTTGAGCAAGCGGGACCGGATATCCGGCTCTGTGGCATGGACTGAGACATAAAGGGGAGACAGCCGCATTTGTTCGATTCTTTGCCATTCGCGATCGCTTAAATTCGTCAGGGTCAAATAGCTGCCATACAAAAAACTCAGCCGATAATCGTCATCTTTGAAGTACAGGCTCTCGCGTTTGCCAGGAGGTTGTTGATCGATGAAGCAAAACGGGCAGTGATTATTGCACTGAATTAACCCATCAAAGAACGCGCTCTCAAACTCCAGACCCAAATCTTCGTCATAGTCCTTCTCAAGTTCTAGGGTGTGAAGTATCCCTTTTTTGTCCAGCACCTCCAATTCCAAATATTCATCCGCACAGTGAAATTGATAGTCAATCAAATCCCGCAAGGTTTGACCGTTGATGCTTACTAATCTGTCACCGGGTTCAAAGCCCATTTCAGCGGCGATCGAATCCGGCAACACTCGACCGATCCGAGCAGGACTAATACGACTGTCACTCATGGGAATGCGAATCAAATCCAGAATGTTCTATGTCTATCTTGGCAGACCGTCGCGAATTACGAGGCAGTCTGGAAAGACTGGTACGCACTGTGCGTCAAGGCTAAAAAAACATCTGGATCTGGCACAGACGCTTCACAATCCATTCCGATCCAGAGCAAGAATTCTGTATTTCCAGCAGGCCCCAGTAAAGGAGACCACGTCACGCCCCCATATTTCCAGCCCAGACTCAGTGCCGCATCAAGGACCGTTGCGATCGCCTTTGCTTGGTCTTTAACATCCCGTACCACGCCTTTTCCCACTTTTTCCTTGCCTACTTCAAACTGAGGCTTGACCAGCAAAATCGCCTCCCGTGGGGGTTGTAGCAAGGCCCAGAACGCAGGCAAAACCTTTGTGAGGGAAATAAATGAGACATCGATCGCGCCTAAATCGGGTCTTGCGGCATCCGGCGGGTAGAGTTCTTCGGGCTTGAGATATCTTAAATTGGTGCGTTCTTTGAGCACGACTTTAGGATCGGTACGGAGTTTCCAGGCCACTTGTCCGTAGCCCACATCTATCCCATAGACCTGTTGCGCCCCCGCTTGCAACAAACAATCCGTGAAGCCACCTGTGGAAATCCCGCCATCCAAACAAATGCGATCGCCCACTTCAACAGGAAACGTCGCTAGAGCCTTTGCCAGCTTTTCGCCGCCTCTGGAGACATAAGGCGATCGCACTTTAACCCGAAGGTCTGCATCAATGGGGATATCAGTGCCGGGTTTATCGACCACTTGGTGATTCACCTGCACATCTCCAGCGCGAATTAATTGTTGAGCTTGCTGTCGGGATTTACAGAGTTCCCGCTCAACTAATAAGAGATCGAGTCGTTGCTTTGCCAAGACAGTATGGATTGAGACAGACTACCTCTGTATTATCGTTCGTACTGGAAAAACGTTTAGAGGCTGTTTAAGGCGACAGGTTGTGGAGCCGCTAAATCAACGTTAAGAATATCAAAGGCCCAAGAATTTGTACGAGAGTCGCCAGTAGCGTCACAAAATTGACCTGCACTGCAACCAAAGGTAGCTGTAAAATTTCTTTGTCCAGCGTTGGGGAATGGGTCAGAAAGGTTTTCACCAGCAAAATTGTCGAATTGAGAAACCGCGACGGTGTATTGACCGGGATTGACAAAGGTTTGGAGAAATGTATCGTAGGTTTGTCCTGTTACAGGATCAGTTCCAACACGCCGAGGAACACTCTGATCGTCATCATTCTGGCCTATTCGAGCACCAGTGCTAGCATCAAATAATGACAAGATAGGGTCAAAACCACCTGCAGGGATTACCGTCCCATCAGCTTGCGTGCCACCCGCATAGGATAAAGAGCTGAGCGTTATGTCCGAACCTGTGTTGACCGTAAAGTTGAAAAATTGCACCGTATCATCAGCCGGAAAGTTTCCTCTGAAGGAAAAATCTGCGGCATTAGCAGCGCTTGCAAACCCCAATCCCCCGATCGCTAGTGTAGTCAATGCTTGGGAAACTTTAATAACAGCCATTCGTCTCTCCAGATTCTTCAAGTAACCGATTGAGCCCAGAAGATAATTTGTTTATACATTTAAGATAACCTCTGGAATTATACCTCAGCCTCAGTAAATGCCAATGGACTGAACCATTAGGGCAAACGTCCCCGCTGTAAAGTGTGGATTTAGAACGCCATCATACTCAAATTTGCTTAGCATCAATTGCAAGGAACGAATCTGTGTGGTGTTGAGTGCTGGCCCACCGCGGACGGTTTTAGCTCTGAAAACAGGAATTAGATCGGCAAAGGGTACCCGAACGGTCATCCATTCTCCTGCGATCGTGTCAAAGGAATAAGCATAAGCGATGCTATCCCAGGTGTCTTCATCTCGGATTAGGAATTTATAGCGGTTTCCATCTCCTTTAATTTTAAGTTCAAGACCTAAATCTCGCGATAAATCCAAGGGTGGCGTTAAGTTACGGGTTCTAACAGAGGCAAATCCACCCGAATTGGCTGTGGACACATTTCCGGTAAAGCGTGCGCCTTCTGCATCTTGTTGCAAAACACTGGTGCTGACACCCCCCATGACCACATCATCTAGGGCTCCCCAAATTTGGTTGACGGGAGCGGAAGGAACTCGAAAATCGAATATTAAGCCTGCTTGGGGCTGAATCAGCGGTGGAGGAGTTTCACCTGAAAACATTTTTTGAAACCAACTGACGATTGGAACTGCTTCAAAGTACGTGAGGGTTTGGATGAAACGACCCAAATCCCAAGATGTCTTGTTGGATTGAGACATGGCTTTGGCCTAACTCAACTGCCCGTACTATAGCGTTGTCTTGGACTTGAGGTAGGCTCTCAAAGAGCGTTTAAAACTTCTGCAAGGGTTGTCACCAGTCGATCGATGTGATGTTTTTCAATCATTAAGGGTGGTGACAGGGCGATGATGTCGCCTGTTGTACGGATGAGAAGTCCTTTTTTGTAACACTGTAGAAAACAATCGTAGGCTCGGGCACCGGGTTGATTTGGAATTGGGGCTAGTTCGATGCCTGCCACCAATCCTAAATTACGAATATCAATGACATGGGGCAGTCCTTTCAGGGAATGGACTGCATCCTCCCAGTACTGGATGAGCGCACGATCAAGATTGAAGAGGTTTTCATTTTCATAAATTTCCAGTGTTGCTAAAGCTGCTGCACAGGCTAAAGGATGACCGGAGTAGGTATAGCCATGAAAGAGTTCTATGCTGCTTTCTGGGCCTTGCATAAATGCATCGTAAATCCCCTGACGGACTAACACCGCACCCATCGGAACCGCGCCGTTGGTCAGTCCCTTGGCAACGGTCATGAGGTCGGGCACGACCCCAAAATAGTTGGCGGCAAAGCTAGTACCCAAGCGCCCAAATCCAGTAATGACTTCATCAAAAATCATCAAAATACCGTATTTATCGCAAATCGCACGGAGGCTTTCCAAATAGCCTTTGGGGGGAATCAACACCCCCGTAGACCCCGCGACGGGTTCAACAATGACAGCCGCAATATTAGAGGCATCATGTAAAGCGACGATACGTTCTAGATCGTCACCCAGGTGGGCTCCCCATTCTGGTTGGCCGCGCGTGAAGGCGTTGTGCTCTAGATTGTGGGTATGGGGGAGATGATCGACCCCTGTTAATAGACTTCCAAAGAATTTGCGATTGGGGCCAATCCCTCCTACAGAAATGCCCCCAAATCCAACGCCATGATACCCGCGTTCTCTGCCAATCAGTCGTTGGCGCGTTCCTTCGCCGCGCAGTCGGTGGTAGGCGATCGCAATTTTAAGTGCTGTTTCAACGGCTTCAGAACCAGAATTCCCAAAGAACACATGGTTGAGATCGCCAGGGAGATGTTTGATGAGGCGATTCGCAACCTGGAAGGGTCCGGGGTGACCCATCTGAAAGGGCGGCGCATAATCTAGGGTTTCAGCTTGTGCCGCAATTGCACGGGATATTTCAGGACGACAATGTCCCGCATTCACGCACCACAACCCTGCCATTGCATCTAATACTTGGCGATCGTCATGGGTCGTGAAGTACATGCCTTTCGCCGCAACAAACAGTCGTGGATCGGCCTTGAACTGCCGATTGGCTGTAAAGGGCATCCAGTAAGCATCTAGTTCGTCGCGACTCAATGAAACTGACGGAGAGGATGGAGGGTCTTGCATGGCTTAATTCTGACCCTCAATGGATGGATTTTGCTGCCATTCACGTCGGATGAGCCCCGACCAGACTAAAAATCCAACAACCAGAAGCCCTGCGATCGCATCCGACCAAATCAAAGCAGTCATCTTGACTGTCATTGACTGAGCACCTTCGTAGAGATAATGACCAGGACTGGTTAGCCCCGTCAATGCATAATACCCAGACATAGATAAGCTGCTATAAATTGCCGCCGAACGTATAGCCAATAAGCAACGGGTGAAAGTAGCGTCATCACAACCCAGATAGCCATCACACCAAACGGCGAAAACCATGCTGGCCCAGGATAACTGGCAAGATGAATCGCATTATCAGAATAGTGGATTAAGGTTACAACAATATTGATCGCCAGAATGCCTATGAGCACGATGTTTGACGGACTTTTTGAAAGATTCATTCCGTTTGCCCTTTTCTACAGCTTATCGTCTGCTGCTGATTGACTGACAAAGTTTAGCCTTGTGTTACCCTAGTTTCAACGCTCTGGAGGGAATAGCAATGAGTCAAATTGTAACCCTAAAACTATCAGATGAAGTATGTACAGCCTTAAATCTAAAAGCTCAACGTGCAGGGGTTTCTTTATCGGAGTGGATTCAATCCACACTCGATCGACAAAGCGGTTTATTAAGCCAGCAAAAAACCGAAGTAGAGAATGAGACGGCACGTCAGCGTTTTCGCCGTCATGCCGGAGCCATCGATTTAGGTTATCCAACTGGAGC
>JAAURS010000246.1 GCA_012032135.1 Acaryochloridaceae cyanobacterium RU_4_10
CTATAAAAAATGTCTCAGCAACCTACAAAACAAACATCTTCTTCATCTTCTATTTGGGCTTAGGTATCTATAAATCTTTCCAGAACTGGTTTCTAAAGAAATAATCGACTTCGATCCCTTTGATGATGAAGCTATTGTCACACAACAATTGCTCGAACAATTCAGACAAGCTCAAGCAATTGTTTCATAATTACTCTCTCTATCTAAAAATATTTAGATAGTCTGTGCTAATGATAAGCTTATTTTTACATGGAATTAAAAGCCACGTTCAGCCCATTAAAACTGAACTTTAAAGAGTTGAAATAGTTCTCCTTGAGCGGTTTTGATTAGCTTTCCATTAGCTTGTGCAATTAAACCCTTCCACTCTTTCAAAGGCGTCAGCAATACCTCAGTCCCTAAATAGGTTTCTAAAATAGCCCAGTTTTCAGCCAATTCTACATCTGGGTCAACCACATCAAATAAGAATACTCCACCAGGTTTTAAGACTTTTTTGACAGCATTCATGACAGACTGCCAATATTCCAAGGGATAATAACAACTCCATCCTGTTGCGACGACCCCATCAAACTGCTGGGCACCATATTCAATCTGATGGGCAGCCCCCAGTTCAACACCCTTAAAAAGCTTGGAGTTCAGTTGCGGTCCTCTACTTTAAGGGCTTCTTGAGCCACACTACTAATCTCTTGACCGTGAAAAAATGCATCCCATTCGCGCCAAGGGTAGATCAAAAAGCTAAGACCGCAGCCTAGGTCAAGCCAATGTTGATTTTTCTTGGGGGTAGCCAATTCCCAAAAGGGAGAGGCAATCCTGGCCTGCAAACGTCCTGCGGCCCAATCTTGAAAGACGGGCATGGCCTCAACTTCCGGCGGTAGGTCAAAGGACTCTCTTTGATACTCGCGGTTGTATCGTTTGGCAACGGCAGCCGTCAAAGCGGGCCAATCTTCATGGGCTTTAGGCAGTTCGTAGTCCGAAGGATGAGAAGAATCTTGTGATTTACGCCCCATCAGCTTTATTGTTCCCGATCGCGTTGGATATTTCCTAAACTTTAACAGTTTAGGCGTAATGAATCGTTCTATTCAGCAGTTCTAAGCACGCATCTGTTGCCACACCGTCTGATATTGTTTGAGTGCTTCAACAGGAATGGGCTCTAGAAATTCGCTTTTGTCCCATCCAGGTTGGTTTGGCAACAGTAACTGTTTTTTAGAAAGGGTTGGGGTTAAATCTTTAAGTGCAGTTGAAATGGCATCGGTAAATTGGGTTAAGTCCTTGGCAATTTCAGGTTGCCACCAAAATTCAACCCACTGCTGGTGTAGCTTTGAGATCGCAACGTCAGATTGAGGACAAACCCATACATCGCTCCAGAGTGCAGTCCCCGATCGCGGGACAACCATATCAATCTCTGCTTCATCGGCAAGAATGGGCAAAATATCCGTGGACCATCCCACCGCAGCCCAGGTATCTCCAAATATTAACGGTTGCAGGTAATCCGTCGAGCTATAGAGCTTGGTTTGCCGATCTAACGCTTTAAGTTCTGAACGGAGTTCGGCAATCTTGTCTAAGTTTGTTTTGTTGTAAGAGCGATTGAGTTTTTTAAGGGTCAAACCAATAACTTCACGAGGCTGATCCAGCAAACTCAGTTTATTTTTGAGTTCGGGTCGCCAGAGATCGGACCAGTCGGTTGGCGTCCACCCTAATGCTTTGAATTTATCTTTGCGATACGCGATCGTCGTTGCTCCCCATCGGTAGGCGCGCCCCATAGTTCTCCAGTGGAGGAAAGGTTCCCTTGGCGATCGCGTTTGACAAGCTTCTGCCAACGGGGATCGAGTGCATTCAGTCCCGCTATTTGTGTCCACGGGCGGATCAAATTTTGCTGAATGGCAGTCTGCAACCAGTAATCTCCCAAACTCGTCAAGCGATAGATATCCTTGGGTGCTGGCCCCATCACCAGACGGTATGCCTGCTCCAGCAAATTGGGTTTTCTGGCTGGTTCATCTTTAGAGATAGACAATTCCTGAAGCAATGTAAAAAGTTTTTCAGCATTTGAAGCCAAAGATATTTGGAGTTCGGCTTCAGCTTCCACCTTGGACTGAAATTTTGAGACAAGCTGGGATGGCAAACTTCGCGCCAAAAAATCCACATGCAAAGAAGAGGGAATACCCCGACGGCAACCCATTAAGCTCTGACTTAGGGTGACAGCCCCAAGGCTCAGCAGAAACGAACGACGATCCATCAAATACCAGTTCTAGATAATAGCTTTACGGTTCTCTTTGAGAAGCCGCTTTGCGTCACAACCACCAGCCTCATCCTAACCTGGCTGGAGTTTAGTTAAACCCCCGCTCCCGCCAAGGCACTGGATCCACAGATTTTCCAAACACATACAATCCCCAATGCAAGTGCGGTCCCGTCGCGGCACCGCTACCGCCTAAGGCTCCAATTACTTGTCCCGCCTTAACCAAATCGCCTTCCTTCACATCAATACGGCTGAGATGGAGGTAAACCGTTGCTACACCCTGACCGTGATCTAAACCCACGCAATTTCCATGGACCTTAAACCGATTCGCCTCTCTGCCCACCAAGGCAACCCGACCCGCCGCAGGTGCTTTGACAGGCGAACCATAGGCTCCCGCATAATCAACGCCCCGATGGTAGTAATCCTTGGCAAAGACCCCGTTATAGTAACGACGAATCCCGTAGATGCTTGTAATAGGGCCATTATTGGGCTTTAAAAATGGCCCACTCCAATATTTTTCTGGGGACACAATAGCTTTGAACGCATCCATCCGATCGAATTCATATTCATCGGAGTTGGAATCTTTCCCAGGCGGAAGCCAAATGCTTTGTGTGGGGAACCAACGTTTCTTCAGCTTCAACTGCAAAGTTTGGGTATCTGCGCCATCCTGTACTTGAATGGTCATTGGTCCTGGTTTGTCTAGAGGGGTGGTGGGGAGCAATGTCCGATATTGATTAGATCCCACGGGAAAGGCAGGATAGGTTTTAGCCCCAACCGCAACCTTGGGATTTCCACCTTCAGAACGTAACGATACGGTGAGGGTGTCTCCCAATTGAGGCGCGGTTGGGGTCACTTGGGCGAGTAGGGCTTGGGCCGGATGAACGGAAACAACACCCAGCAGGGTAATGAGGGCTGCTAAGAGGATGGTCAAGAGCGGGGCAGCTTTGAACCAACGAATGATTGAATTTAGCGATCGCAGCCTGAGAGAAAGCAATGGTCTTACAAATAAACGATTTAGACGAAAGAACCAGTTCATTAATCAATACCTTTTAACTACGCAACCGATCCCTTGCAGCCTACAGGGTTTGGAGTGGGGTTATCCCCCATTTTAGGGATGGGTTGAAATTTGCCATAATAGGTAAGTATAAAAATATTGTCCCCCGATGCGTCACCTTGAGGGTCGTCATGTCTAATTCTGAGGTTTCTACTGACCGCGTCTATACCCAGGAAGAGATCCAGAATATTTTGAACCTTGCGATCGCAGACCATGCCTGCCAGGGAGAGTTCTCGAGATCCCAGCTTGTTGAAATTGCCTCAGACTTAGGAATTTCAGACGCAGTACTCCAAAAAGCCGAACAAACCTGGATGAGAACCAAGGATGATTTGGCAAAACGGGAAGAATTTAACCAGTACCGCCGCGCGGAACTCAAGCAAAAACTGGTTCGGTTTGGTATTGTGAATGCTGGCTTTGCCGCCATTAATTTAATGGGTCTTAGCTTTTTTCTTTGGCCTTGGTACTTGGTGCTGGTTGGCGGGGGCGTTTGGTTGGGCCTGAAAACCTGGAATGTGTTCTCCTTAGATGGGGAAGCCTACGAACGAGCCTTTCAACGGTGGTATCGCAAAAATCAAGTTCGTAAAGTTGTAAGTCACTGGCTGGGCCGCTGGTTGAGCGTGTAGCCTAAAAATTGAATGGGGTTGGTCTCTTTGACAACTCTTTTGCACGGATGGGTGTGAAAAGCTGGCATTAATTCTAATCCTGGGGATAAAAACTATAGGATAAGGAAATAGCCCACTAGCTACAGAAATATTTCCGTAGCCTATCTGTGTGGTGTCTAGCCCACTACATATACCGCTACTGGAATCAGTATTTGACGCTTAAGTCATAAAGGAAATTAATGCATGCAAACGGCCTTTAACCTAACGATGGAAACCACAACCTGCGACCTCAGCCGCACAGGGCTACATGCAGATGACCTCAAGCGTTCGTTTTTAGACAATCTTTTCTATGTGTTAGGGAAGTTCCCAGCTATTGCCACCCAGAATGACTATTACCAGGCACTGGCCTATACCGTCCGCGATCGCCTTTTGCAACGCTGGATCAACACAGCCGCCACCTATACCGCTCAGGGATCGCGGACGGTGGCCTATTTGTCAGCTGAGTTCTTGATGGGGCCGCACCTTGGCAACAACCTTATCAATCTAGGCATTTACGACGTAGCCAAGCAAGCCATGACGGAGCTGGGACTGGACTTTGAGACCCTTCTAGAACAAGAAGAAGAACCAGGGCTAGGAAATGGCGGTTTAGGCCGTTTGGCTGCTTGTTATTTAGATTCTTTGGCAACCTTAGAAATTCCAACCCTTGGCTATGGCATCCGCTACGAGTTTGGGATCTTTGCCCAAGATATTAAAGATGGCTGGCAGGTCGAACTCACTGATAAATGGTTGCGCGCGGGTAACCCGTGGGAGATCCCTCGGCCAGAATGGGCTGTGGCAGTTAAAATTGGGGGCCATACGGAGCGTTATCAAGATAGAGCGGGGAATTACCGCGTCCGCTGGATTCCCTATCAAGTGCTTAAGGGCATGCCCTATGACACACCTATTTTGGGCTATCACTCCAATACTGCTAATACCTTGCGTTTGTGGACGGCTCAAGCACCAGAGTCCTTTGACTTTGATGCCTTCAACTCAGGGGATTATTTAGGAGCCGTCCATGAAAAAGTTTTTTCTGAAAACATCTCTAAGATTTTGTATCCCAACGATGATGCCTCCCAAGGGAAATTATTGCGCTTGACGCAACAGATTTTTTTTGTGGCCTGTTCTCTGCAAGATATGATTCGCATTTTGAATCGACAAGGCATCCCAGTTGAGAAGTTCCATGAAAAATTTGCGGTGCAGCTCAATGATACGCATCCCTCTATTTCTGTAGCAGAGTTGATGCGTCTGTTAATAGACGACCATGATATGCCTTGGGATCGAGCATGGGATATCACGCAAAAGACCCTGGCCTATACCAATCACACCCTTATGCCAGAGGCATTAGAGCGCTGGCCTGTCGATCTTTTTGCCCAGATTTTACCCCGCCACCTCGAAATTATTTACGAAATTAACCTCCGCTTCTTGGATGAGGTCCGCATTCGCTTCCCGGATGATGATGCTCGTCTTTCCAGAATGTCGCTTATTGATGAGACGGGCGATCGCTATGTGCGGATGGCGCACTTGGCCTGTGTGGGGAGTCATGCCATCAATGGCGTTGCCGCGCTCCATACCGAACTTTTGAAAAAAGACGTGTTGCGAGATTTCTTTGAACTGTATCCAGAGAAATTCAGTAACAAAACCAATGGCGTGACCCCCCGCCGCTTTATGGTTTTGAGCAATCAGCCCCTAGCCAAGTTTATTTCTGAAAAAATTGGCGACGGATGGGTTTTAAACCTGGACAAACTGAAACAGCTTGAAGCCAATATCGAAGATCCTGAGTTTCGCCAACAGTGGCACCGTATCAAGCAGGAACGCAAGCAAGAACTGGCAGTTTATATCCAGAACCAGTATGGCTTAACGGTAGACCCTACCTCGTTGTTTGATATCCAAGCCAAGCGAATTCATGAATACAAGCGGCAGCATCTCAATGCACTGCACATTGTCACCCTGTACAACCGCATTAAAGCCAATCCTGATATTGAAATCACACCGCGTACCTTCCTTGTTTGGTGGCAAAGCAGCGCCAGGGTATTACATGGCCAAGCTCATCATCAAACTGATCAACTCCATCGGGGATATCGTCAACCGCGATCCCGACGTGCGGGGGCGCTTAAAAGTTTTGTTCTTAAAGAACTTCAACGTGAAATTTGCCCAACGGGTGTATCCCGCAGCGGATTTGTCCGAGCAAATCTCTACCGCAGGCAAGGAAGCTTCGGGGACAGGCAACATGAAATTTGCCCTCAATGGTGCGTTGACGATTGGCACCCTAGATGGAGCCAATGTGGAAATTCAAGAAGAGGTGGGGCCAGAAAACTTCTTCTTATTTGGTCTGACAGCGGAAGAAGTCTATGAGAAACGGGCCAAAGGATATAATCCTCAGGACTATTACCATTCTCAACCCGAACTCAAACTGGCCTTAGATCGAATTTCTTCTGGCTTTTTCAGTCATGGGAATACTGAAGTCTTCAAGTCTCTGGTGGATTTACTGCTTTACCAAGATCCCTACTTTGTATTGGCGGATTATGCTTCCTACATTGACTGTCAAGACAAAGTTAGCTTGGCCTACCGCGATCGAGATCGCTGGACTAGAATGTCTATTTTGAATGCCGCCCGAATGGGTAAATTCTCCTCTGACCGTTCTATCCAGGATTACTGTGAAGAAATCTGGAAGGTTGAGTCTGTTCCGGTAGAATTGTCAAACTTCTGCTAGTTTTCATAAAGAAGCACGCAGCCTGGGGAAGCGATCGGGTTTTTGTGTAAATCATGGCTTTGAGTCAGGAATGACGGAGTTTCCAGTCTTCCATCACGCTTTTAAAATATTTCGCAAAAAAGCTGCACTGAAAACTCAGTGCAGCTTTTGAATTAGAACCTCATGGCGAACCCATGTTCCCTAATTCTTGCGGATATCTTTAGCCATGTTGCGAAACATATCAAGGTCAGAGGAAGCCTTACGACGTTCTGTCACTTCTGGCTTCAGTGCCTCAGCAGCCTTTTGCTCAATTTCAAAGGTTGAAGGCTTTGACTCACCTCTACTCAATGCCGACGTGATTGTCTCTTGCTCAAACCCAGCACCCCAAGCTTTTGTTGTGGGGTAGCTCTTTTTGACTTTTCTGGCAGTCCGCATGTAGTCTATGTTTCCCATAGATTTTGCTTCGTCTGGCTCTAGAAAAAAGGACTCTGCCATGATTACCCGTTTTAACTCCGTTTGATTAGTTTTGTAAACTTATATTAAGTATAACAAAGAATAGGGGTATCGCATCAATCTTAAGCCTATCCCTGTAAGGCTTTTGTTGATATTCGTTACAAAACGCAATGATTTTTGAGAATTCACTTCATCAACTGAAAAATGGGCCGATTAACCTGGAAACAGCGATCGCAGCGCTACAAACAACCCCGCAGAGAGTGCCATTGAATAGGTACCGTTACGACCCAAGCCCCCACAACCTGTTT
>JAAURS010000247.1 GCA_012032135.1 Acaryochloridaceae cyanobacterium RU_4_10
ATCCGTGTAACCAATTTCAGCAATTTTCCGGCGGGCAAGATCGACATAATTAACTTGAGCTTTTGAGGTGATTTCTCCTGTAATCACAACCAACCCAGTGTTAACCACAACCTCCGCCGCAACGCGACTTTCAGGATCTTGCGATAACAACGCGTCAAGGATCGTGTCAGAAATCTGGTCGCAGATCTTGTCGGGGTGGCCCTCAGTAACAGACTCCGAAGTGAACAGATAGCGTTTAGACAAGGTTAATTCCTCTTTACTTAGCTCAATGGAATTTAACAAATGAAAATTAAATTTTGCAATTTTACCACATTCTTTATCGGAAGTGCGGCATAAGAATATTTGTTTTTAAATGACGGTCAACAAACCATTCCAGCTTAGGCGATTATACCTAACTTAGCCCGTTATAGGAGTTGAAGCTCGGTCGGCTGAGCGATCGAGCAATCGGCACGGTCAATTCTGACATTCGTCTGCCATCCCCATGTGACACCAATGCAACCCGCACAGCCTCCAGCTTTGGCCATGACCATGTCTGCCGTAGAGTCTCCTACCATGAGGGTGTGGATGGGAAAAACATCCAATTTATGACAGATGGCTGCATAGAGCCTGGGATCTGGTTTGCTAATCTCTCCATCGACTCCGTGATAAGCGGCGATCGCATCATTGAGTTG
Organism: Acaryochloridaceae cyanobacterium RU_4_10; assembly: GCA_012032135.1. Lineage (GTDB taxonomy): Bacteria > Cyanobacteriota > Cyanobacteriia > Thermosynechococcales > Thermosynechococcaceae > JAAURS01. Next base: position 672 of record JAAURS010000247.1, read on the forward strand.
ATGGGTTTCCAGAAAATTCTGAATATTTTCTGAGGTGTCTGCGGACAGAATTCCAAGTTTTAATCCAGCTCCACTCAGATGGAATAACCAATCTTTGATACCTAGGAACAAAGGGGTATGGTTGGCCTTAGGCTCTAAATACCCCGCTGCTTCTGTAAAGGCAGAATCTGCAATGTGTAGAGCCGCGACCCAATCTTGACCTGTCTCCGCCACATAAGCCGCTGCGGCAATTTCACTTTCGCGACGGCTCCCCACAGCCATCAATCCCATAGGGTTGATATGACTCGCTTCAACCCCAAAGGCCATCAGTAAGGGTTCCTGCACCCCTGGCACTTGAGCGTCCACTAGCCGCGCTCGCTTCTGCCCCAAACTTTTGAGGTAGGATTCTACGTTGGCTAACGTCCCATCCTTATCAAAATGATGGCCTGAATGTTTTCAAAGGTCTGATTCTGGCAGCGAATGGAAGCCACATTACTCGCCTTTGCGAATGAATAACACTGGGCAAGGGGCTTGGACCCGCACGTAGTCGGAGATAGATGTGCCTAGCAGGCGATCCAGGTCAGGCAAGCTTCTGGCAACAGAAGGACGTCGATCGGGAGAACCTAGTACCAATAGATCGGCATTGGTGGTTTCAGCAATACGACAAATTTCTTCCCCCGGTTTGCCAGACATTGCCACACATTGATACGCAATACCTTGCTGCTTTGCGGCAGCTATAGCTGGGGCTAACAAGGGATCGCGCTCGGCTTCTGCGGTCGTGAGTTCTTTGTGTTCTGCTAAGTCAGGGTTAACATGAGCCAAAATGATTTTTGCACCTTTATTGTCTCGCAACAGCCGGAGGGCCAAATTCAAAGACTCTTTCGCAGCGGCTGAGGAATTGAGGGCAACCATGATGCGATTGATGCGTTTGACGTAGACATCGTCTTTCACCAACAACATGGGTTTAGCGGACAACTGAAAAACATATTGGCTCACCGAATTTTCCAGAATGGATTGGAGCCGCTTCAATCCCCGCGATCCCATAATGATGAGATCGGTATCAATCTCTTCAGCAACCCGTAGGACTTCATCCTTGGGCTCTCCTTCTCTGAGGATGGTATTGACTGCAAAAAATTTATGGGGGTCTAGGTGCAATCCTTCTACTGCTTTTGCTAAGGTTTTTGCGCCTTCTTCGCGCTTTTCTTGCATGGTTTCTGTGATGACTTGTGGGGGTACCACATGAAGGACAGTAACAGTTGCCCGCTGGATTGCAGGCAAATCCATCAACGCATTGAGCATTTGTTGGGCTTGGCCTGTACCTGAGTCAGCTAGTAAGATTTTTTCAATCATGATGCACCTCGCAGAGATCCTTTCTCCCTCTATTGATGATTTACCATGTTGAACTGACCCAAATTGATAAGTTCTGCGAACTCTCAATCTCTGAATCTATGGGTTGTATAGATGAAAGGCCAATCTTAGCTGCTGTTTCTCAAACCGCGATCGCGCAGTTGTTGGATAAAGAATTCTTCCAGGGACTGACGGACCAAATCCATCTTGAGCAGTTGGGCTCGGCCTTGATGCAAAACGTGCAGGAGTTTTTCTGGGTCGCCTTGGTATTCTCCATGCCAATAATCCGCCTGGATGTCAAGATCAGGCATCAATTGGCGCAAGGATTCTAGATCGCCCCCGCGCCCGCGAATTTGATAGACCTCTGTGTTTGTACCCAGCAATTCATCAATGGTGCCTTCACAAATCAGATCGCCTTGGGCCAAAATCGCCACGCGATCGCAGATCATTTCCACATCAGAGAGGACGTGGCTGTTGAAGAAAATCGTTTTGCCTTGAGCCTTCAGGGATAAAATAATCTCCCGCATCTGATAGCGACCCAAGGGGTCTAATCCCGACATCGGTTCGTCTAACAAAATCAAATCTGGATCGTTGATGAGTGCTTGGGCCATTCCCACCCGTTGGAGCATCCCCTTTGAATAGCGACGCATTTGCTTTTTCTTCGCCGCAGATTGTGCTAACCCGACTAGATCTAAAAGTTCTGGAATGCGTTGCGCTGCACGGCTGACGGAATCTGAAACAGTCCAGCCGTAAACTCTAGAAATTCCCATCCCGTCAAATAATCGTAAAATATGGGTTTTCTGGTAAATAACCGATGCGCTGCTTGACTGTGCGATCGCCCAAGGGTTGCCCCCAAATAAACCCACGTCCTGCTGTGGGTCGAATGATCCCCAGAAGCGTTTTGAGAAGGGTGGTTTTACCTGCACCATTGGGACCTAGCAATCCAAACGTTTGGCCGGGATAGACCGCCAACGTACATTGCTTCAGCGGCGTTACCACTTGTTCAACCAAAATCCAGTGCGGTAGGACTTTTTGAGACTAAAAGTTTGTACAACCGGTTGCACGGGCGGCTCTGATTGCACCGTTGCAACCGATGAACTCGTCAAACTGGTCACGAACATACCCCCAAGAAAAACTAGCGAAAGACAAGAATGACAGACTGAAATAAACCGATGACCAATCCTAGAATACCCCCGAGATTCACAATTGCTTGCAGTTCGCTTTTAACAATGCCTTGAATGGCCTCCTCTAAAGCTTCGGGGGATGTTGCCTTCACCCGTTCCGTAATTACCCGATCCAAATTCAGAATTGGAATGGCCTGTTCCACCAACCTTTCAAGATCCCGCTCTAAGTAGCGTTCTAAAATTATCGCCAATTCTTGACTCACTACGTCCAGGGAGGCAACCACAGCCTCTGAAGCCTGTAACCGATTCAAAATAACCGTTGCCGTCTCATTCCAATTGACCGAGTTATTCAGCCCTTCTAGAACGCTCACTCCCCGCTCTTGCAAATACCCTCGGACACTTTCACGGAAACTGCGGCGTAATTGACGCACGGTGCTGACGGGTAGATTTTGTAAAGACAAGCTTCCCAACCACTCTGCCAACCGATCTTGAAGCTGTAAGGCAACAATCAGTTCAGACAACCGAGCATTACAAGCGCTGCGTTCTTCAATGCAAAACGATCGCAGCCGGACCAAAGCATTTTTAGCCCCTAGCAAATTAGCGACCACCCAATAGGTTCCGCTGGTTTTTTCGCGGAATCCTTCGTCTAAGATGTCAATATTTTTATCTGTCAGGAAGCTGATAATGCCCAGCCGTAAAGTATCCGGTGGCATTGCTTCATCTACCACCCAATCTGCAAGCTGAGTGGCTTGAGCGGGGGTGAGATGGTACTCCAGCAAAATTTGATCGAAAATTTGATTGAACTGGTCCTTCAAGAAGTTATCGCGTCGGGCCAGAACTCCAACAATTCTCGGTAAAGACTGTCCCACAAAGTCCCTGAGGATACCCGCCAAAATCTTGGCCGTCTTCTGCTGGGTATCCACCTTCATCTGATCCAGGGCTAACTTTAATACCCACTGAATAGCAGACTCCATCCGCTCTGTCTGCAAGAGTCTTTGAGCCACCTTATGTAGCTCATCCGGCGTCAACAGAGACGACATAATCGCATTGGAAATGCGCTGCGCCAAACGTTCTTGATTTCTAGGAATTAGACCCGGCGTGAACGGAAGCCGTCGCCCGCCAACCAGAATCGCCCGATAGGGGCGAAACAACATTTTGATTGCAATGTCATTGGTGTAATAGCCAATGATACCCCCAGTAATGGGTGGGAGCCCGTAAACCCAAATGCTAGACCAATCCAAGCGCAATTCTCAACTATGGTCAACTCAAAACTCAATCGCAAAGTCTTTAATCAATCCTAGCAAGTTTGTTCTGGCCCCTCTCAAGGAGGTTAGGATAGACGCATATATTATTGCTTTTTCAACAATGCTTTCCTCTATCCCGCCCGACCCAGAGTTACTTAAGACCCTCCTTGAGCCATTACTGGATGACTTTAAATATTGGTTGGGTCGCGCTCAATCCCTTCTCCTCAACGAACAGATTGAATTCTTAAGCACCCCGAACAAGAGAACTTATTGGCAAGAGTCGTAGCAGGTTTGCAAGAGGTCAGTGTGTGCGAAAGTTTGTTTCATGCCACAAGCGGTCAAGTGGGTGTAGATACCGCCATGCTGATCGGCTGGCATCGTTTGGTGGCCGAATGCTGGCAAGTGATGATTCGTTTCCGTCTGGGTGAGAGCCACGCCAGTGAGAGGTTGGAAGGCGGTACGGGCTCAGCTTGAAAACCGCAATCGGACGCGGCCTGAGAAGAATGCAAAGTTTTATATATTTGCACCAGCGAACCTGTCAGAATAGAGATGTGATGGCTGTTTGGGGGACGGTTATCTTGGCATTAATCTGTTAATCAATTCGTGTATCAGGCACTGGAGAAGCGCTAGACATGCTGCAACTGCTCTATATCATTGCGTTCGTCGTTTTGGCAGTGTTAGCGATCGGGAATTTGATTCGCAGTTTGATTTCACTGGGAATAGAGTCTCAACGAAGTTATGCGCCCAGCTCTAGAAGAGAAACTTACCGAGACCGAGATGGGATGCCGCCCCACCCTGAGCTTTTGGATGAAGAAGGCCGTGTGATTGATGAGCCTCTCCTGGTGATGCGATCGATTACCGTAGAAGATGCCAGAGAGCAGCTTGACGCGCTCTACAAAAAATCCCCCAGCCCTGGAGACGATGCGTAGCTTTTTAGAGCAGTCGTTTCAAAAGGGGAGTCAATGGCTCACCCAATGGTTCCAGGTCAGTGAGGTAGAGGTCCAGCAATTATTGGAGCAGGTGCGCCAAACCTTACCCACGACGGAAGTGATTCTGATTGGCAAGGCGCAAACGGGGAAAAGCTCAATTATTCGCGCTCTGACGGGGGCAACCCCTGAAATTATCGGTCAAGGGTTCAAGCCCCATACGGCCCATACGCAACGCTATGTTTATCCCACGGACGATCTGCCACTCCTCACCTTTATTGACACAGTAGGCTTGGGGGAAGGGCTGAAAGATCCTCAAAATGTTGCTCGAGAATTTCAAGATTTACTCCGTTGCCCATCCTCCAACGAGTCTCAACCAGCGGCTCGCATCTTGGTTACAACCGTTAAAGGTACGGATTTTGCAACGGATTCACTGCATCGACTCCTCAAAGATATTCGACAAGACTATCCTCAAATCCCTTGTTTGTTGGTCATTACCTGTCTTCACGAGCTTTACCCAGCATCCCTAACGGATCACCCAGTCTATCCACCCACCGATGAATCCGTGCGTCGAGCCTGTAGAGCGATTCAAGATCAATTTCAAGATATTTGCGATCGCACCGCGCTCATTGACTTCACCCTGGAAGAGGATGGTTTCACCCCCGTTTTTTACGGCTTAGAACCCTTTGTTGAAGACCTTGCCGCTTTGTTACCTCATGCTGAAGCTCAAGTCATTCATCAGCTTTTAGAGCAAGCAGGTGTAGGTGACCAAATTGGCAATATGTACAGGCAAGCAGGTCGGCGATATATCCTCCCGTTTTCTGTGATGGCCGCAACCCTAGCGGCTGTTCCCTTGCCCTTGGCAACCATGCCCGTATTGACTTCATTACAGGTGACAATGGTCACCCTGTTAGGGCGACTCTACGGACAGAGCTTATCCACCTCTCAAGCGGGGGGAGTGGTAAGTGCGATCGCTGGAGGATTTGCAGCTCAACTCATTGGTCGCGAGCTGGTGAAGTTTATTCCAGGGTTAGGGTCTGTCATTGCGGCATCTTGGGCAGGGGCTTATACCTGGGCGTTGGGAGAAAGCGCTTGTGTCTATTTTGGCGATTTGATGGGGGGACAAAAACCAGACCCTCAGAAGATTCAACAGGCTATGAAAGATTCCTTTAAAAGCGCCCAAGAAAGGTTTAAGGCATCTGTCATCGAGCGTCGTTAGGTTTGCGGGAAAAATGCCAGCTTCGACAAAAATCCGATGATGGCAAGGGAGAGCGTTACAATAAAGCCCCAAAGCCTTGTGTCTTGGGCTCGTAGCTGTATCTTGATATCCGAAAGCTGGGTGTCCATTCCCTTTTTAAGATCTGCAATCTGAGTCTCAGTGCCCTTTTTAAGATCTGCAATCTGAGTCTCAGTGCCCTTTTTAAAGTCTACAAGTCGAGTCTCAAGTCCTTTCAGTTGCTCTGTATTTTGAGCAATATAGACGTCCACTTTTTTGTCTAACCCATCCAGCTTTTTATCTAGCCCAAGGATTAAGTCTCGGAGTTCTCGAAGATCGGTGTCAGTTGCTTGGGTCATGTAGCACCATTTTTAGTGAGTTCGAGAGTGCGGCTTCCATAACTACGATAAGGACATTCTAACCTGCTACATTCTCCGTTACAAGAATTGGGAATGTGATGCCAGGTGGATGTTCAAAAGTTCTAAAAAAGCACAGGGTTGTTCAAAATGCACTACGTGGCCGCAATTTGCGACGATGCTTAATTGTGCATTCTGGCAATGGGATAACATGTTTTGATTAATACCTATGAATTTTGAATCCAATTCCCCAACAATGAGATGGATGGGTATCCGAATATCTTTGAGATTTTCCCAAAGCGAAGGTTGACTGCCTGTCCCTAAAGTCCGTAAAACCTGCGCGAGTTTCTGCGGACAATTTTGCGATCGCCTTTCTAGTAACAGGCCAAAATTTGGATGGTGACGTAGGGATTCAAAAATAGGTTGCTCGTACCATTGACTCAAAAAGGATGGCCAGGAACCCGTTTCTAACTGGATTGCAAGCTGTTCGTCCCTTTGTTGGC
>JAAURS010000012.1 GCA_012032135.1 Acaryochloridaceae cyanobacterium RU_4_10
CACGGATGCTCATGAATGGTTGTTTGGATTGTGCTCGACGGGTTTGCATCTTGCTGTGTGCTGTATCTGGTAAATAGAGCTTTGCGTCAATACTGTTTCGTCTGAGTTCTCGCGAGATCGTACTTTTAGACCGTTTCATCTGGGTTGCGATCTCTTCCATCGTTAATTTGTCGATTGTGCGATATTGATACAGCGCGAATCGCTCGGTCGTACTAAGCTGGCTGTAGCTCATGGGGGTGTCCTTTTGTTGTGGTAAACATCAGACTACCCTATGAGTCCCTCATTGAAAGACTTTTAGGTGTTGCACTTCAGATTTGAATTGGCGGTTTAACAGAAAATATACCTGTAAATGCCCCCAAAAATGCTCCTAAAAATGCTCCTAGGCTAAATCCAGAAATAATAGAGAAGGTAATTATTTGAGTGCGTGAACCGTAAAATATCTTAAAAAGCTTTTTGAAATCGTATAACTCAAGTCACCAGCTAATCCAATCATGCTTGCAAAATAAATTCCAAAGAATAGTCCGACTAATAGTAAGTATTGAAATTTTCCTGACTTTGTTGGCGTCCACAATGGGAGCCTTAGCGATGGCTGAATTCCTTCAATCAATAGCTCAACCTGGTAGCTTTCTCTCATTCGACATGCCAACCAAGCCAAGGATTCTTTTGTTTGTAGAAAACTAGGCTCTTTCTGATAGGTAGTGAAGGCCAATTTTCGCTTATAATTTTCCCGATCTTTTTCTCGCAATCTCGGATCTAATTGGGTCTCGATATAGTGTTCAAGGAGTTTTCTCTTATTATGGAATGGTTTATCAATCTCAAATGATTGTGCGGCTAGCTTCAAGAAAAAGGGTTGCCTCAAAATACCAGCTTCTCGCATTCTCTTTGGGTAGACATAATCATTCAGAACATTGAAGGACTGAGAAATAACACGTACATTCCACGATATTTCATTCCACAATTCAGGCTTGCCAATTTTGTCTAAATATTTTTCTATTTGTTTCTCCGAAGACTCCGTGGATGCTGGATCAATTATTATGGAGGACAGATCCTCAATGATTGAATGTACAGAATTCCTTATTTCAACCAAAGATTTTAGAAATCCCAGATCTAGACCAGCTTTTAAATACAGATTGAGCATTTCATCCGTATCATAAACAGTCTCTAGTAACTGCTTCATTTCCGGCTCAGATTGTATTTGCTCCCATAGCCCTAATTTTCCAACCTGTGCTAAATATTTTTTAATTTTCTCGTCAGAAAGTGGCTGTAACTGTATTTCAGCGCGAAGATTCGGCAGCCGTTCTCCTACCTGTAGAAAATTCTCGGTTCGACAGCATACGACTACATGTGGATAGAATCCCGCAAATTCATTCACTTTTCCCATGCAAAGTCGCTGTCTCTCTAATCCCAATTCATCTAGGCCATCAAGTAGAGGTAATAATACCCGCTGTTTTAGCCAAATCTTATATTGCCTACGATCCCCCCTATACTTCTCATGAAGCTGCTCAATCAGCCAATCCTCAATTTCCTGACCTTCTTGCCAAGTCGAAAGTTCAAAAATAATCGGAATCACTGTCTCCGGCTTGTTGATCGCCTCTCCCACTAATTGCTCTGCCAACTTCAACAAGGTAATCGTCTTGCCTGCACCTGGCGCGCCCAAAATTAGCAGTTTCCCTTGAATATCTTCCCGCTCATAAGTCTGGATAATCGGCAAACGGGAATCAATTTCCTCTGATTTTGTCCCATCAATCGTCAAAATCTTCGCCGATTCCAGCGCCAATGCCGGAGAATCTTCCTGACGAGCGAGATTCACCCTGAGAAGATCCACATCTGCTAATTCATAAGGCAATCCGTTTTCAGAAAGCAAGTCCCTTAACCGAGATTTGATATCTGCACGATGAGGCTTCAATACAACCCGCATCACCCAATCCCAGTCAATTTCTGATGATATCGATCGCTGACCGAATAACGAGAATAAAATGACTTTGACATCGCCGATTGAAATATTCCCCCCGGCATTCAGATTATTCAGAACCTTTTGAAAAGCATTCTTTGCCACAATCGATCTCTACTGCTTCGCCGAGATATTACCCAAACCGATGTCTTCCGTCGCCTCCAGATCACTCGCTACCCGCTGTTCAACTGGCTCACCCGATGTGCTTTCCACAGTCACATCCTTAACCCGAATATTACGCCCCTTCAATTTCGTCAAAACATCCTGTGATCGTTTACCTTCTTTAGAACCAGACATCAAACGCAACCCCACCCAAACGCTCAACAACATCAACCCAATCGCCGGAAACCACAGCCAAGGCTTAATCGAATCAGGCACCCCAGGCAACTGATTAATCAAATATGACAAATCGCCCCAACCACAACACTCAGGAAGTACATCCAATTTTGGTTCATCAAATTGGAACCTATTCCTAAATAACAACTGCCCAATATAATACACTCATCAAGAAATTTTGGGAAACAATCTGCCCGTTAAGGCAAAACAGCCATTCAAATCTGAAGTGCATCAGAGCCTGATTTGTTAGCAAAGAATAACTCAAAAGCAGCCCTGTTATAGAACTTTCTAGAGAAGTATCTAGACAAATCAACACAACTATTGCTATGACTCTCGAATAACTATAATCCAAGCTAGAAGACATTAACTATCTGGTTGTGACCTCTGAGACCTGTGTTGCGTTGGGAAAATATTATGCCGAGGATATTATGATGATTGAAGGTGACACGGTTACGACAGGGAAAGAAGCCTTTCTCCAAGGAAGAGACGTCTTTTTTGACGAAATGTTAGTTGAGTTTAGGGAGTCTCAGTAGATCGACAACTCACCTGTTACCACTATTGCCGAACCAGCTTAAGATTGAGAGAATCTTCCCCAGTAAAAGTAGGCTCTAAAAAAGATTTACTGGAGCGATCGCCTACTTCTACTTATTCAAGTCTACTGATTGATACTACTCATGAGCGATGTTGAGTAGCGATCGCCCCCTCCCCAAATCAGAGTGAAATGGAGGAGCAACATTGCGATCGAGGTCAAGCCTATGACAATTCGACAGCCCCGCTATAGCACGATTTAGGTCTGGAACGGGGATTTTCACTGGGGTGACTTTATGGATGCTAAAATAGTAAGGATGTAACTCAGCCTTCCCTAGGGGACAAGTATGGTTTTATCAGAACTTATTGCCGCACTACAGGAGCTACCCCGCGCTGACAAGTTTTACATTGTGCAAACGTTAATCTCGGAACTGGCCCAACAAGAAGAGCCGCTACTTAAGCCAGGACAATCGTATCCGGTCTGGTCCCCCTACGATGCATTTGATGCAGCAGACAAAATGTTGAAAATGCTAGAGACCGCAAAAACCAAGATCATGCCTGATCCCGAGCGATACCCATATATCCCCAAAGATCCTGCGCTGGGCGAAGCAGGCTTTCGCCCTATTTTGCCCTGTCCTTGAGTGGATCTCAAAATACGGTCTCAGCATCAGGTTTGTTAGATACCGGAGCAACAGTCAACGTTCTTCCCTATTTGGTGGGTATTGAGCTTGGTTATGACTGGGAACGACAGACAACAGCCTTGGATTTGACGGGTAATTTAGCGCAGTACCAAGCTAGGGTAGTGCTTGTTCAAGCTGTTGTTGGAGATTTTCAGCCCGTTCAACTAATTTTTGCGTGGACTCAAGCTGAAAATGTGCCGCTTATTTTGGGGCAAGTTAACTTTTTCATGGAATTCAATGTCTGTTTTTATCGGCATGAATTGGCTTTTGAAATACAACCAAGAGCCATATAAGGAGGAGTCGCGTTGGCCTGCCTAACCAACCAAATGTAACGGACAGCTAAAACAGCTCTGCTCAGGTGTTCAAGCAATTTACTGCCGCTAATTTGAGCCGTTATGCAACCCAAGTCCAAGCTGCTTCACAGTTTTGGAATGTTGCTGAGTTGGTGTGCTGGTTAAGCTTTTATAACCAAAGCGATCGACACTACTTTTAGAGAGGTTCCGTTGATTTGGCGATCGAAACCTCAAAATCTCCGCAACATTGCTCACCTATTACTGCTAATTACCGAACCAGCTTAAGATTGAGAGAATTTTCTACAGTAAAAGTAGGCTCTAAAAAAGATTTGCTTGAGCGATCGCCGACTCCTACTTAATCATTCAACTCTACTGATTGACACTACTCATGAGTGATGCTGAGTAGCGATCGCCCCCTCCCCAATTCAGAGTAAAATGGAGTAGCAACATTGCGATCGAGGTCAAGCTATGACAATTCGACAGCCCCGCTATAGCAAAGAAGAATTTGCCCGACGTGGTGATGAGATTTATGAAACTCAGGTGCGATCTCAGGTCGAAGAAGGCAATCATGGCAAGATTGTGGCGATCGACATTGAAACCGGAGCCTTCGAGGTGGCGGACGATATCGTAACCGCATCCGATCGTCTTCTTGCTAAGTACCCCGATGCTCAAACTTGGTTTATTCGGATTGGACACAGAGCGGTCTATCATTTTGGTGCGCGGAGTTTGAGAGAAACTCTATGATGCAGGGGAAGGTGAATCAGAATTGTGAGGCAACGCTTTCGGTTGCCATTAAAAATGTTGATATCATAAAAAGTGTCGATGCTGTTATCGACACAGGGTTTTCAGGTTTTTTAACCTTGCCCTCCGGCATCATTGCCGAATTAGATTTGACTTGGAAGGGGCGTGACGTAGCCACATTGGGCGATGGGACTTCCTGTATCTTTGAGGTTTATATTGCCAGTGTCATTTGGGATGGTGAGTACCGCGTTATTGACATCAACGAATCAGAAACAGTTCCTTTAATCGGGATGCGATTGTTACGAGGTTACGATCTGAAAATTCGGACGATCGAGGGTGGTCTGGTAACGATCGAGGCATTTGAGTAGAGCAGGGTATTCGGTGAGGTACGGTCTAGCAGCCTTGTTGGAGCGGATTTACTTAAGTTCTTAGTACATTGCAAAGTTTTTGAAAACCACTCCACACGACCGTTATGCGGCTCCATGCAGGCTGCGGAACAGTTTTGAGATGTTGTTGATTCGGTGTAATGGTAGCACTTTTATACCAAAGCGATCGACACTACTTTTAGAGAGGTTCCGTTGATTTGGCGATCGAAACCTCAAAGTCTCTGCAACATTACTCACCTATTACCGCTAATTCCGAACCAGACTAAGATTGAGAGAATTTCCTACAGTAAAAGTAGGCTCTAAAAAAGAGTTGCTTGAGCGATCTCCTACTTCTACTTAATCATTCAACTCTACTGATTAACACTACTCATGATCGATGCTGAGTGGCAATCGCCCCCTCCCCAATTCAGAGTAAAATGGAGTAGCAACATTGCGATCGAGGTCAAGCCTATGACAGTTCGACAACGGCGATATCCCAAGGAAGAGCTGGCTCGACGGGGTCAAGAACTCTATGAGTCTGGCATTCGGCAGCAAGTCGAAGCAGGAAATGAAAGTAAAATTGTGGCGATCGACATTGAAACTGGAGAGTTTGAAGTCGATGAAACGGTTATGGGTGCAACCGATCGACTGTTTGAACGCATTCCTGATGCTCAACCCTGGACGCTTCGGATTGGACACAGCGCTGTCTATCATTTTGGAGCGAGGAGTCTGAAAAAAGATTAATTTCCTTATGCCCTTTACGAAATTCAAACTTAGAGTAGAAAACGAATTGCTATAAAAATTGAAATCGCGCCGAGCTGTAGAAACATCATTGGTAAGCCATAGCGGAGGAAGGTGTGGAACGAAATCACCTTGCCATGTTGTTCTGCTACACCAGCCGCCACAATATTAGATGATGCGCCCATTAGCGTACCATTCCCACCTAACGTAGCACCATACATCATGGCGTAGAAAAGCGGCAAAATCGCAGCAGGTAAATCGCCTTGAAATTGCGGCGATAGAATTTCAGGTGCTGCTAAGCCCATATTTACCACATACTCCTTGAGAAGGGGAACCATTGCTACCACAAGGGGAATATTGGGGACAACACTGGAAATCAGCCCCACAAAGAAAACGATCGCAATCGCTCCCAGCGCAATATTTTTGCCCAATGCAACACCCAGGACAACCGATAATTGGCTGATGACCCCGGTCTTTTCCAATCCCCCAATCAACACAAAGATACACATGAAAAAGAGAAGCGTACTCCAATCCACATCCCGCAGGATGTTATGGACCGTATCTACCTTGCTCTGATGGGAGAGCAGTAGCGCAAACGCTGCACCCGCTAGGGCAACCGCAGCCGGAGCGATCGGGACAGGTAAGTTTTCACCAATCACAAAGAAAAGCAGTACAAAGAAAATGATGAGACATCCGAAAGCCAAAGTGCGGGGATGATTGATTTTGGGATGGGGCAGCTTGTCTAAATTTTCAAGCTGCATTTGCCAAATGTCTTTAAACAAAAAAGGAAGTGCTACCAAAATGACCGCGATCGCAACCACTCCCCCCAAACTGAGTCGAGTTAGGTAATCGTTAAAACTAATATTGATTGCATCCCCAACAATGAACGTTGCCGGATCTCCGACCAGGGTCAGCAATCCCGCACTATTGGCCACAAAGACCATCAAAATCAGCAGCGGGACAAAATCAATCCCCAACTCCTCTGCCATCGGCGGAATCAAGGGAGCCAGGAGCATCACCGTTGTCGCATTCGGTAGGACCGCACAAATGGGGGGTGGTAATGCCAACAATCCCCAGCAATAATCTTTTACCTTGACCTTTTGCCCAAAGCACCATTTGGGTGGCCAGGTACTCAAAACTTTGGTGGGCTCAAAAGCCCGTACCAAAACCATTACCCCAAAGAATAATGCCAGAGTCTGATAACTTCTGCCGATATACCCGATCGCCTCACTGAGGGTCATCACATGGGCAAACACCAGCACCAAAGCTCCCAAAAAGGTCGCCACCGTCAGGTGAATCCATTCCAGCACGATCGCACCAATGACGCTGAGGAAAACCCCAGCCGCAACAATGGCTTGCCAATTTTCCATGGCCCAAGCGTCCTCCTGTGTGCCTTTGTCTCGTTACAAAACACCGCCAGGGAATCAAAGTCCTGGTTTAGGTGTAGGCGAGAGGCTTACTGAAATAGATAATCTGAATGGAAATTCAGTCTCCCATTTCTTCAGTCCTCCCCTCATTGCCGACGGAGTTAGCTGACGGGCTAGGGTTGAGAGGTCCCCCTCTAGGACAAGAATACATCCAAGATGCGCCCCAAATTGTGGTTCCTCCGCTTCAGGTTAAGCGACAGCAAACGTGCTCCACTCCTGAATTAGGCTACTTACTGAGATGATTGACGTTAACTTAACATCTGGCATTAGTGAATGTCAAATTCTCAAGGAGTTAAATAGAGATTAATCTATGGGAATATCGATTCAGGTCTGCTGCTTTATCTGCGATCGCTCTGCTTACTCGCACTTGCAGAGGTCTGGTCAAAAGAATGGTGGATAGGGCGATCTCCTTCCAGATTTCCGATGCTCTACAACTGAACGAAGCAGACCTTCGCACTGAACTTGGGATCGCCCTTCACCCCAACCTTTCCACATCCGCCACGGATAGCGACAAAGCCTGAGCCACTTGTTCTACCGTCAAACCCATTGCCAATAGTTGGGGAATGGCATCTCGTTGAGTTTGTTCTGCTTGTTCCGCTCGTTGTCGTTCTTGTTCGGCGTAAAGATGTTCGAGCTTGGCTCGTTCGCTGCCCGTCAATAACAAATTCCCTTCGCTATCCCACCATCGCAGCCATCGCATCGTCTGATTTTGATAGCTGCCTTCCCAGACCCCCAATTCCACTCCCATAAGATCGATGGGGTAATGTCCGCGATCGTTTGGTTCTAAGCGGTGGTAACGAGTATTCACCCAGTTATAGACTTCCAGTTCGCCAGTTTGAATCGTGAAGATTGCGTAGTATGGAATCCGAATAATTTGCTCGTAGACCCAAAACTTGCCCAGTTTCTGAGTGGCCCCTTCCGGCAGGCGAGATAGGGGCGTATTGTCTCGTTCTTCAGAACCATCTCCGCTTGCAAACTCGATCGCAATCAAAGGGACAGCATACTCTCGCCACAGCACGTAAGAGCGGCGATATTGACCGTCTAATTGGGGCGGAACATTGGGAACGTAGAACCAATCTGGGGCTTCCGCACCTCGTTCGGGTGGGTCGGTTTCGCGCCAGTAAATGCCGCAATCTTGCCCGATCGCATACTGCCCGTCAGGATGAAGGGTTTGCAGCGTGGTTTCCAGGGAGTCGGTGAGCAGGATACTCTGGGGATGCTCTTGGAAATTATTCGCAAATGTACCATCGGATTCGGGAAGTTGCGTGTGGTCTGGGAATGCGGGGGGCACCGTTGGGGGGGTGAGACTTTGAGTCATGTCAGCGATCCAGGGGTGAAAGGACAGACGCTCTATTCAAGTATAGCGATCACCAGCAATTTACTCCAAAATGGCACTCCTATTCAGAGAAATAAGCCGCTTAAAGGCATCGTTATCTAATTCCGTGAGCCAGGACTCATCAGAGCCAACGATAGACCCTGCCAGCTTCTTCTTATCCTCAATCATCTCGTCAATGCGCTCCTCCAAAGTCCCGATCGCCACAAACTTATGGACAAACACATTCTTCTTCTGCCCAATGCGGAAGGCGCGATCGGTCGCCTGATTTTCCACCGCAGGATTCCACCAGCGGTCAAAGTGGAAGACGTGGTTGGCCTTCGTGAGCGTAATGCCCACGCCGCCTGCTTTTAGGGACAAAATAAACACCGATGGTTCCGTCTCTGGATCTTGAAACTCCGCAATCATCGCCTCCCGTTTATTGCGATTAGTACCGCCGTGGAGGTAGTAGGTGTTGTAGTGGCAAGTATGGCGCAGGTATTTTTCAAGTGCATCGCCCAGTTCCGTAAATTGAGTGAAGATCAGCAGACTTTCACCTTCCTCCATCACCTCCGCTACCATTTCGCTGAGGCGGCTGAGCTTGTGCGATCGCTCTGGTGTAAAGTCACTCTCGTCTTGTAAAAACTGACGGGGATGGTTGCAAATTTGCTTCAGCTTCAGCAACGTCGCCAGAATCAATCCCTTGCGCTGAATGCCCTCTAATTCATCAAGTTCGCCTGTAATATCCTTAACAACTGCTTCGTAAAGGGAGGCTTGCTCTTTGGTAAGGTTGCAGTAAAGCTTTTGTTCTACCTTATCGGGCAGATCTTTGATAATGGATTGGTCGGTCTTTACCCGCCGTAAAATGAAGGGTTCTACTAGCTTCTTGAGAGTTTGCGATCGCATCCCATCGTTGTTTTTTGAATGGGCACCTCAAAGCTCTTGCGGAATTGAGCTTCTTTGCCTAAATAGCCCGGATTGAGGAAGTTAAAAATCGACCACAGATCCAGCAGCCGATTCTCGACAGGGGTTCCAGTAAGAGCAAGGCGATGGGGAGCGGAGAGTTTCAGGATAGCTTTAGTCTGCTCGGCTTTGGGATTTTTGATATTTTGGGCTTCATCTAATACCAACCGATGCCAGTCCACACTTTCAATCAGTTTGAGATCTTTGCGAATTAGCGTGAAAGAAGTAATGATGACGTCGTTCTGGCTTACCATCGCCTGAAATTCTTTCACATCCTTGGCCCGTTCGTTCCCATGATGGACGATCGCACTCAAATGGGGCGCAAATTTTTCGATTTCCTTACGCCAGTTTCCGACAACGGAAGTAGGTGCAATCAGAAGCGTGGGCTTCAACGGCGCATTAACCTGTTCCTGTTCCTGCACCAGTCTAGCGATGACCTGGACGGTTTTGCCTAAGCCCATATCATCCGCTAGACAACCATTCAACCCCAGTTGCTCTAGATACGAAAGCCAAGATACGCCGCGTTTTTTGGTACTCCCGCAACGTGCCTTGGAGCTGGGTTGGGTCTGCGATCGCCTCCAGCCGCGTCTTGTCATTCAACTTATCTAGCATTTCAGCTAACGTTTGGGTGCGATCGAACTCCACTTCCAGATCTTCGCCCCCCTCAGCCGTCATCCGCATGAAATCGATCAGGGTTAGTTCTGGATTTTCAACTTGCTGCTTTTTCCAGAACTCTAGCATCTGCTGCATTTTGTCTTGGTCTAGGTGCATCCATTGCCCTCGAAACTTGACCAAGGGTGATTTAGCCTTGACCAGTTCCATCCATTCTTTCTCTGTAACTTGTTCGCCTCCAATGGCAAGGTCGTACTGATATTGCACCAGATTGTCATAACTAAAGTAGCTCTTGGCTTTATCTTTAGTAGTAGAGAGCGATCTACCCTTAGCCCGCAGGCGGACCTTAGCCCGTTGGTGGCCTTTGGGCGTCCACCAAGCAGGAATAATGACCTTGTATCCAGCGCTCTCTAAAACCCAGGCCGAATCTTGCAGAAACTCAAACGCTCCCGCTAAGTCCATGAAAATACTAACGGGTTGGTCGGTTTCTAATCCCTGCCAAAGTTTGGGATAGATCCGTGCTGCATAGCCTAGATTCAGTAGCAAATGTTGGTCAAAACTCTCGCCCAACTGTTTTTGAAGCTCTTTCTGGCGCTTCGGTTTGGCGGACCAATATTCAGTGAGGGGAACGCGCAAAGACGGATCCTGTCGGGGTGCTACCAAAAACTGAAGCTCCCACTGGCCTTCTGGCTGGCTCGGTTCCTGAAGTTGAAAACACAGGTAGAAAGGGATGGCTGTTTGGGTATGACTGATGCGATCGCGCCAAGTCCGCCATTTCTGATACAGCTCCAGATTCCTTCCCAGTGGACGATCGTCACCATTCATACAGTGACGCAGGAGGGTGTTATCAATTTTTTGCTCAAACCCCGCTGTTGAGGGTGTATGGGTCACAACTTCCGCCAGCCAACATTCTGAAAAATGGCGCAGCAGCAATTCGCGATCGTAAAATTCTGGCGCTTTGCGGGGTTCCGCAAATCCTGCAACACAGGCCAAGGGCATGTAGTCTACGTACCGCTTTAGATCGGCTTCGTAGAGTTCGCTGATAATTTCCCAGCCTGGATAAATCTCAAAGTCGAGTTCGCTTTTAGCTTGAGATTTTGTAGAAGATTTACCCTTTCCTTTTGCAGAGTTCGCTGGTTTTGCAGCAGCAACTTCGTGATATTTAAGTGCCGGAATGTATTGGTCTTTCAGAATAACTTGCTTAAAGGCTTGGGTGTAGTGATACCAGAATAGGAGATCCGCCCCAAGTTGCACCTCTGCCAAGTTGTTAATGGCAAGAAAGTGAATTTCATTGAGCAGTTTGATAACGTTTGTCACCAGTCCGTAATTGTACCCCGTAGATTTCACCACGGTTTTGACGGGGTAGCAGTCTATTTGCCAATATTGCAGTTCAAAGGTTTCAGGAATTTCCTGCTCTAAATATCGTGCAAGCTCCAGCGAGGGGAGGGGGCGATTCTCTTGGCTGGGCAGCAGAAAATATTGGGGCTCAATCTGCTCGGAGATAGGATGCGATCTCAGCTCCGACTTAATCCCTATCGCCTGAGCCAAGAACGGTTCCAAGTCATCTTTGAACAGTTGAAATGGATGGCTGTTCTGGGCGATTTTACGCTTCTTTGTCGTCTCGCTTGTTTCTACCCAAAGGTGAAACGCACCCTTTTGGATAAAGCTACCTTCTTGTTGGGGAATCCATGTACCGTGAAGAATGTTCATCGGTGTCATTCTCAGAGGCTTGTTTTGTTAACCTTATCAAAATTGGGAAAAAGGTGGCGAAGCCGCAACAAAGTCCTACTCAATCCAAACTCGAGGCAATCGTTGCTGAAATCCACACGCAATTTCATAGGGAATCGTCCCCAACAAATCCGCCCACTCCTCTGCCAAGATCGTATTATCTCCATCGCAGCCCAGCAAAGTCACCACTTCTCCTACCTGAACTTCAGGCATTCCACTCACATCAATCATGATTTGATCCATCGTGATTGTCCCCAACTGTTTGACACGCTGACCGCGCAGCAAAACTTCCATATAGTTTGAGAGATTGCGGGGCACCCCATCCGCATAACCAATCCCCACCACCGCAACCTGCATCTCTGATGGCGTTATAAATCGATGGTTGTAGCTCACCCCCACTCCCGCCGCTAAATTTTTCACCTGCGTAATCCGAGCCCGCACCTGCATCACAGGCTCCAGTGGGATCTCCTCTTTAAACTGCGGCCCTGGATAAATCCCATACAGGGATAACCCCACCCGCACCATATCGTAGTGAAACACTTGAGAATGTAGCGTTCCGGCAGAGTTGGACAAATGGAGCGCTGGAATCGTAACGCCCATAGCCTTCGATCGCTCGATCGCCTGCTCAAATCGTCTCTGCTGCTCCTTCATAAAACTAGGATCCGGCGCATCTGCGGTGGCGAGGTGAGAATACACGCTGCCAATCTTCAAACGCGGCAAATTCCAAACCTGTTTGACAAATTCTTCTCCCTGCTGCCACGGATATCCAAGCCGCGCCATCCCCGTATCAATTTTCAGGTGAACTAATAACGGTTCAGATAACACCTTAGAAAATAACAACGCTTGTTCCGGCGTGCAAAGGGTGGGCTCTAACTGCCATTGGGCGATCGCTTCGACTTGCGATCGAGATTGGGCAGCCCCCAAAAGCATAATGGGTTGAATAATTCCCGCCTCCCGCAACTCAATTCCTTCAGGAATCGTGGCCACCCCAAAATAATGCACTCCCAATTGTCCCGCCCATTGTGCCACTCTGACTGCACCATGTCCGTATGCATCCGCCTTGATGACCGCCATCAGGATCGTGTCCGGTCGTAAGAGAGACTGAAATGCACGAATGTTGTGGGCTAAAGCCGTGGGATTAATCTCTACCCAAGCACGTTCGCAGGCAAGGTTCTCAATTGAGTTAGGTGTTGTCATGATGGTGAAGTGGGGTAAGTCAGCGTACTATGGCTGGGTTGCCAAATATTGGGCCGTGCCCAATTCAGCCAAACGGGCCTGTTTGATCTGCACCATTTCCTCCAGCTCTTTGCGGAACTCTATAACTTTTTGAAGCAGTTCGGGTCGTTGTGCGGCCAAAATTTGAACCGCCAGCAATCCTGCATTTTGAGCGTTTCCAATCGATACCGTCGCCACCGGAATACCTCCAGGCATTTGGACAATAGAATATAGAGAATCCACCCCCTGAAGGTGGCGACTCGCAACGGGTACGCCAATCACGGGCAAAGGACTAATGGCCGCCACCATCCCCGGCAGGTGGGCGGCTCCTCCCGCTCCAGCAATAATCACTTTCAGTCCCAAAGTATGGGCTGTTTGGGCAAATTCAACCATCCGCATAGGCGTGCGATGGGCGGAAATGATTTCGACATGGGCGCAAATCTTGAATTGGGCGCAAATTGCGATCGCCGCCTGCATGGTGGGCAAGTCCGAATCACTACCCATAATGATGGCAATTTCAGGTTGGGTCACGGGGGAGGGTGCTCCTGCCAATGTCGTTTTGTATCAAATTATCGAGTTATACGAACTTTTGTCTAAGATCGAAATAGTTTTCTAAGATAACGCAGCAATTCGTTCAGAATGAATGAATTGTTTTAGTAAAAATTAACCTTTAGGGGAAGCGGCAATGAACGGGACACAACAGAAATATCGTTTTGCTTGTACGCTCACCTTTGGCGATATTTATGGCCAAGTCATGGTTTGGTTGATCGTCATTTTTGTGGGCTTGGCCTCAGCAGTCGCCATGTATCAGAACCCTGTCTATGCATTTTTGACAGGTGGCTTGATTTTAGTCTTATCTTTGCCGTTTCTCCTCTTTGCCTTTGTAACGACTTTATTAAACCACATTGAAATGCAGCCTTTAGATGTGGTGCCGCAGCGATCTACGCCAGCGGAAAATTCCCCTCCAACCGCTTCAGGGTCTCCAGGATTGGCACAACCCAGTTAGCCTGATATCCCGCGATCGCAAAGGAGGCGTAATGGACATTCCAAGCTCTATTACGCCTTTGTTTTAGGGAGATTTTTCTTGAGAGGGGTTCGGTGGTTCAACAGCATCGCGTTCCGTTTTCAGCCAGCGGGTTTGCGGTTGCGTTAAAAACCTGACATAAATGGGTAGCTTCCAGAGAAAATAACGGGGAATTTCAACCCAGTTTTGGACGGGTAAAATATCGCGACCAAATCTCCACCATGCTCTCCAGACACCCAACAAAATCGGAAAAATGGCTGCAATCCCCATCCCCAAAGCAACAGGATGGGAAATCCCCGCAGCAAAAAGACCCAAATTCAACAGAACTAAACCCGCCCAAAGCAATACAAACAGTGAAAGGGGTGGAATCGATAGATCTAGCGCCAAAACCAGCAAATCCACTCTCCTTTGTCTCAATGCTGCCCCAAACAAACGAGGCACCTGGGTCAAAATCATCTCCAGATGCCCGTGCTCCCATCGCGATCGCTGGCTGGCTGCATCGGCCTCCTGCATCAGACGTCCTGTAATCCTAGATTGTGGTTCGTAAAGGGGAGGCATCCCGCAAAGGGCCACATCAACGGTGAGTTGCATATCATCTGCCGTCTTACATCCCACCAGAGAAACTTGACTCAGTAAGGACCAAGGAAACGCCATTCCAGACCCCGTCAACACGCAGGGCCACCCAAAAACTTGCATCCCCAACGGACGCACTAAATTTTTCAGGGTAAACGCAAATAAAGAAATTTGGTCTCGTAGTGTTGCATTTTTCGGGGGTCTCAGCAAATAAGTGCTCTGCACGGGACGTTGGCTGTCCTTTACCCGTTGGGCTAGCGCATTTAAGCTGCCCGCCGCCACTTCGCAATCCGCATCTACGATCGCAACTATTTCGGGTGGGTCCTTTGCCAAATACTGCAATCCAAAATCCAGCGCATAGCCCTTCCCCCCGCAGTACCCGATCGGTTCGCTCCAAGACGGTTGCCCCAGCGTCCCGCGCCACCGCCGCCGTCCGATCGCTGCAATTATCTGCGATCGCAATGAGACGATCCCCCTCCTTCATCTGCGGCAGAATGCTCTGAATTGTCTCGGCAATCTCCGTTTCCTCGTTATGGGCAGGAATCAAAACAGCCAAACGCTGGCGGGTGTCCACCCACCCCGTAGGGCTCAAAGCATCTGCTGGCGGTTTGGCCGCCCAAATCTCACTCAGAAACAGGACACCTAGAACCCAGAATGTCCCATTCAGGAACCATAACAGCCCGATCGAGATTGTCAAAACGCTAGAATCCATGAAGTGACATCCTCCCGACGTTGATGCTACGCATACAACGCGGGCTTCCCAAGATCGCTCTTGAGTATTTCGTCCTTCACACGGTCTTGTCTAGCCCCAGTTTCCTGAAACCCCGATAGATCCCATCCAGACGCAATTTGAATACCCGATAGACCACGGGCTTTTATCACCTGACCTGCGGCAACATCTCTGGGCTTGATTGACCCACACTCATGACACTCATGAATTCTCACGCTCAAATCCTTCTTCACCCTAGCTCCACAGTCAGGACAGGTTTGAGATGTGCCATTGGGGTCAACCTTGCCATAGTAGACACCCCGCTTGAAACAGACCCACGGCAAAACTTGATTGACGAATTGACCCAGCCCAGCATCCAGAGTATGTTTACCCAACATCCCTTTGGCCATAATGCGAAAATCCAAATCTTCCACAAATATCATCTGAGCTTGGTCGCAAAGATGATGGGCCAGTTTGAATTGCCAGTCCATCCGACATGCCGCAATTTGTTCGTGGACTCTACCTATTTTCTCAATCAGCTTAGAGCGGGTCTTAGACCGGTTTTGTTTTCTTTTCAAACATCGTTGCAGCAATTCAAGCTTGCGGTGAAGTTTTCCAAAAAACCTGGGACGTTCAACCTGTTCGCCTTCACTCGTACTCAGAAAATAGCTCAGTCCTACATCCATTCCCATCGCAATGCCATGAGGCGCTATGTCGGGAATATCTACATCCACCTGAAGACAGAGCGTGACAGTCCAACCAGAATGCTTGCGAATCACCCGCACGGTTTTGACCCCAAACCCATCAGGAATAGGGCGGTGCAACACAATCGGCATCACGCCGATTTTGGGCAGCTTGATTTTGCTCCCTTCAATGGGACTTGCCTTGAATTGGGGAAACAACAAAGAACGGTATTGACCAAACTTCTTGAATCGTGGAAATCCAAACCCCCGTTCTTTCATGCGTGCGAATGCTGCGTCAACCCGACGAATCGGTTCTTGAATGACCTGAGACTGCACATCCTTGAGATGGCAACTTGACCTTGATGGCCGTCAGCGCATTTTGCTGCTCATAGTATCCAGGATAAGGAGCATCAGCCGCAATGATGTACTCAGAGGTCAAAGAACAAGAATGGATGTCACACTTGCGCGATTTTATCCAGTCCTTACGCTCACCCAAGGCATGGTTGTAAACCCCACGGCATATCTCAAGCCAAGACACCATACGGGTTTCTTGCTCAAGAGATGGATAAACGCGGTACTGATAGTTCATCGTAAACATCCTTCCATTGTACTTTGCTTTAAGGAAGGTTGCAATACTCCTTAACTGTTCGTTTTCAGGGGGATTGACCCCTTCAACTCACGCGGGATGTCCGTGTATCCCGACGAGATACCTGGGGACAGGTAGAGCGCGGGACTTACAGCCTCCCGAACCCACCATTAGTTAAAATCAATTTGGCTTGTTCTGAGGAATACAGGTCATGAATTTTGAGAGGAAGACACCCTAAAAATTTCAAAGTCATCTTCCATCCCATCCAAAGAACGATCCGATTCCCGTACAGAATCAGCGTGGGCTAACTTGACTTGATTGGCCACAACACCCAAAAGCGGAATTCGCGCGCTCTGAAGCTTTTTGAACAACTTCAGCACCTGAGAACGACGAGTTTTTTTAATACTCACCACCACCAACAGACCGTCCGCATGAAGCCCTAAAAAATTTGCATCAGGATAGCTTTGCAAGGGAGGGGTGTCATACAGCACTAGATCGAACATGGTATGGAGCTGCCCCATCAAATGCTGCATTTGTTGAGATGACAGCAATTTCCGCGAAGCCTGCGAAACTTGACCCGAAGGCAATACAAACAAATTGGTCTGCTGGGGCGATCGCTGAATGAGTTGATTAGGATCCATCCCTTTGGTCAATACCTCATTGAGCCCCTCATAATTGGGGACATCCAACCAAGTATGAATCTGAGAAACCACCATATTGCTGTCCACCACCAGCACCCGCTGTCCCATACTAGCTGCGGCTTTCGCTAGATAGGTCACAACCGTCGTCTTTCCATCATGGGAACTATTAGACGCAACCACCAGCGATTTCACCCCCGCCTCCAGAGGGAGAAATCTTAAATTGGTATATAAACTCTCTGCTGCCTTGCTCAGCACATTCTGAGGATCGTGAAGCGCATTCAATAATTGCTCATTATTGACGTTTACTTTAAGTAAGCGTCCACCCCGCAATGCCTGAACTTTTGGGAATACCCCCACCAGCGTCCCCTGCACATCCTCTTGAAGATCTTCAAGGGAGTGAAATATATCCTGGCGTTTTTCTCGAAGAATGGCACATCCCATCCCTAATAAAAAACCACCCAAAGTCCCCATCAACATTTTTTGGAGAGCCTTGCGAGAAGACACAATCGGTCGTCCCAGCGAATCTTTGAGCAGATCGGGTTTGGCAATCAACCGCCAAGGCACCTCTTTTGGGCAGATTCAAGCCTTAAACTCTCTCGTTTGAGCTGAAGCTGCTTCAATGTGTTTTGAGCAATTTCCAATTGGGCTTGCAAATCACCCGAGCGGCGCTTAATTTCTGGAAATTGTCGCATCTTTCGATCGATCGCAGCATTGGCCTGACTTAATGCCTGGGTGCGGATCTCTAGAATCTGAATTTGATTGAGACTGTCAATCAACTGCTGGCTCAGGGTTTTCTGAATAGAGCTTTGAAATTGAGGCACTGTAGCGTTACCAACCAGCTTTTGCGTATCGCGAGAAATTAAATCAATTAAATTTCTCCGTTGTTCTTGAAGCTTTTGAAGGGCAGGAAACTCAGGCTGAAACGTTGCTGAATCTAGCGAAATTTGTTTTTCAACCTGCGTAAGCTGATCGACAAGACTCTGGCGCTGGGGATTTTCACTCAAAGCAGAAGCTTTAATCACATCCTTTGGCCCCAGGCCACCCAGTTGCCCTGAAGATTGCGAGCGAGATTTCTTTGAGCGGCCAAGTCGCGTTGAGCCTCAAGCTGTTGTGTTTGAATTTGACGCGCCTGCTGGGCTAATTCAGTGCCTTCTGTCTCTAGATCGCTAATTTTATGCTGCTGTTGTAAAGACTGAAGCTGGCCTTCCAGGGTTGCAACCCGCTGCTTCAGTTCTGGTAACTGCTGCTCAATAAAAACAACCCCGCCCCCAATTTGACTTTTACGATCTTCCAGGCCAAAGGTTATATATCCCTTTGCCAATTCACTGAGCACAAATAACACTTGCTGAGCATCTGTGCCTTCATAGGTCACGTTTAGAATTTTTGTTTTTTCGGCGGGGTTTTTCTCAATACGTTCGACCTCAAGATTCTGGACGAACTTGGCATAAACAATCTTAGGGTACTGAGTACGAATCCGTTGCACAATGCCAGACAAAACATTGGGACTGGTTAGAACCCGCACCAATGTCACATAATCCAACTCTGCAACAGAACGATTTGGATCGGGAGAGGTCACAACAGGTTGTGAGAGCTTTCCCTCATTACTCATGGGCTCCACCAACAATTGAAAAGAGCCTGAATAGTTTTGGGGACTCAACCCGATCGCACCAGCCGTCAAAATAGCAGCCGTAAACGTTGGAATCCCAATCAACACAGCATTACGACCGATCAGTCGCCGCAAAAAATTGAGATTGATCCCCCGTTGCTTGCCTCCATCGACGGGACCTGCGCTTTCTAGACCCAGGTATTCTGCTGCTTCATATCCTTTAACCGATCGCAGCTCGGCGACCTCTTCTTCAGGGTGCATTATGACCTCTAAGGTGTTCGCAGTTAACCCAACACAAACAATCTAATCAAAACCTAAATCGTCGAACGAAGCACAAATTTAGCGATCGGATTGAATTCAAATTTGCATCAAGTTATTAAGAGTTGTCCAGTATAACGTCACAGATGTCAACGACTAGCTCAAAGATAGGCTACTCAAGCTATCTAAATATAGATGGCATTAACCATACATCCAATAACTTCAGACTAAGTTGACACTTTGAAGGTGTTTTGGCTATAAATATGTCAATCTTCCAAACGAGTGGCAGAAACTCATCCCATCATTCA
This sequence comes from Acaryochloridaceae cyanobacterium RU_4_10, assembly GCA_012032135.1. Taxonomy (GTDB): domain Bacteria; phylum Cyanobacteriota; class Cyanobacteriia; order Thermosynechococcales; family Thermosynechococcaceae; genus JAAURS01. The sequence goes on from JAAURS010000012.1 coordinate 19,281, forward strand.
CGATTGGAGCGTCATAAATCATCATTCCCATAGATCGAAGTTTTTTTAGCTTGACGGGTCTTTTTTTATCAAATTAATTAAAAACCTAGAGACAACCTTAAAGGACTGGTCTAGAATGATAAGGATCGATCGGGGGGCATAGAAAACTTGAAGCTTATTCTTGTAAAATTTTGAGTACTCCAATGAAAAGAATTTTAATAGCAACTGGGCTACCGTTTCTAGTTGTAATAACAGCGGTGTTTGGTTCCACCCAAGCCAGTAGTGCTCAAGACCTGAATTCAAGGTTCTCTCGCCAAACCCCTCGGTCTGTCATTGCTGCCGATCCCGTTCCTCCGGCCCCTGAGACCCCAGGAACTTCTATCACACCAGCTGGCCAAGAGCCTTCTATCACACCAACTGGGCAAGAGACTTCCATTACCCCCAGTGGCAAAGCAAATTTACCAGGCAATTATGGAATCGTCCGGTCAGTCTCCAGCGGAATGCTAGAGATTCGTTCTCTGGATGGGACGACCAAACAAGTCACGGTACCTGATAGCTTAGCTACCTCGGCGAGCGGGCTTAAGCGTGGTTCTCTGGTTGGATATGATACTGACGCTTCTGGTAATCTAACAAAGCTACAGCCTCCAGTAACGGATCGCACGCTGACCGGCACAGTATCTGAAATAAAAGGCAACCAAGTCACCATTAAATCTGAGACGGGCGAGTCAATTACAACCCCAGTCGATCCTGCAACCATTTCTCGGATGGGACTAAACACAGGGTCTCAGCTTACGGTGACAACCTTCAAGGACACTTGGGCGACCAAAATTTGTGGTGCTGTGACCCCACCCCCTGCCCCAGTCACCGAAACTCCTGTTACACCCCAACCCATTCCTACGGGTGGGGCTGTATCTCCGCCGCCACCTAAGCCTGTTACAGGTCTTTGGTAAGGCTCTCGACCTTTGGTAATCAGTTGAGTTAGGTGGATAAGCGCATGAACTATGAGTCTGATAGCATTTTGAATACTTCGATGGAAAAGAAATCGGTAATGATGGGCTTGCCGCTTTTGACGGTCACTGTTGTAACGTTTGGGATGGTTCAAACTAGCAACGCGCAAGAACTAGCCTCAAAATTTTCTAATTCTGCCCTTCGGTCGATCGTAGCTCAGGGGACACCTGTCCCCCAGGGAGATCCTTCTATCCCCCAGAATACCCCCGTCCCGCAGGGCACCCCTTCTGCGCCCGTTCCGCAGGGTGGTGCTGCTCCTACTCCGCAGGGTGCATCTATCACGCCAAACACTCCTGCGGGAAGTGGTTTGCCTATTAACTACGGGCTGGTGCGCTCGGCATCCGATGGCGTGCTGGAAGTGCGTTTGTTGGATGGAACTTCAAAGCAATTGACAGTCCCGAGCAACTTAGCTGGATCGGCCAGTGGTTTGCAACAGGGCTCTCTGATTGGGTTTGACCAAGATGCCTCCGGTAATTTGACCAGACTAGAGCCTGCTGAGGTAGACCGCACCGTTGAAGGAACCATTTCTTCGATTGATGAAGATATGGTTACCGTTCAATCCTCCAGTGGCGAAACTATGACAACTTCAGTTGATACGGCCACCATTGCTCGATTGAACCTTACTCCTGGCAAAGGAGTGAAAGTAACTTCCCATAAAGGAACTTGGGCAACTACAGTTTGTTGTGTGGAGGAACCCCCCGCTCCTGTTACACCCCAACCGCCGAGTGGGGGTGGCACCGTACAACCGCCGACACCCACGAGGGCACTTTGGTAGGTCTAAATCTCCGGGGTTTCGATCTTCGGCTAATCATTAATACTGTGTGTGGGGGTTAAGGATCCAAATAATCATGTATAAAATCGCTAAAAACTTATCTCCATTCACCTTAGGTCTAGTGTTCTGTTGTTCTCAAGCAGTTCTATCGCCTGCAGCCCATGCCGCATCGCTCAACCCCAGTTCTTCATCAGTAGACGTAACGCTTCCATCAGACCCCAGTGCTGTTAACCAAGCTGCATTGGACCCTTCTGCCGTGCCAAGCGCCACAACTCAACCTTTGGGTGCTGCCGTAGATTGCGCGCTTGAGCCCAATCTGAATCCCTCTCAAGGTGCTGCCGCACAACCTGGACCTGCGGCTTCTAAAAACTCAGATATTACGCCTGTCTCTAAGAACTCAGGCGATACAAGCTTAAAGTATCAATCCAGTGAGATTGCCAGTTCTGATTTACCAAACGCTGAGCCTGCCTCTCAAACAGCACAAGATGCAACGGCAACATCTCCAACTTTGATTGCCCAAGCAGCAGGGGCGGCAGACTGTTGTGGCATTGGCGGTGCCGCAACTTGTGAAGTGGGCGGGGTGCCTACTGGGGGTGCCGGACTTGGAGGAATATCTCCACTTTTAGGTCTACTGGGCCTTCTTCCTGCTGCTGCAATAATACCCGCCATTAACGGAGGTAACGGTAACGGCTCTGAACAGTCTGTTCCCCCAGTACCCCCAGCCCCTGTCCCAGAATCTTCTTCAACAGGAGCGATTGTTGCAGGTTTTGGCATGATGGGCTTATTGCTGAGCCGTCGGTATCGTTCGGGGCGCAAAAACAAAAACGTCAGCCCTGGATAAGATACAACGCTGGTTAATAGTTTGACGTAAAAGCCTGCATATCTTCCTGTAGAAAAGACATGCAGGCTTTTACATTGGTCATGGTCTCAAAAACTTATATCATCGGATCTTGGCAGATAACGGTTTTGGACTCTAAATTTGTAAACGATGCTTCTAGGAGGTTCACTCTCCATGCCGCGAGGGTTTGATAGGTGTTGTGGGTTGAGGTGGGTTGAACGAGAGCAAAAATGGGCTCTGAAGCTTGGGTCTTATTTTGTAATTGACGACAACCAATACCTTTGATCGCGCTTTGTTGAGTGGGTCTAGAAATTTGTTTAATCTGAAGCACTTGCCAAACTGCTTTGCCTCGATCGGTATATTTAATCAGTTTTTGCAACAGGATATAGGAGCTTTCGGGGCGATCGCAGATGACGCCTCCATAAACCTGTTGTTGGGCTTTACCCAGCAACATATCGGTATACCGAGGACAAAGTCCGGGGGGAAGGTTAACGTAGGCTTTATCTTTTAATTGGGTAATGCATTGAGTCATTGCAACAGTCGGCCACGCAACGGATGTTACTCCTAATGCGATCGCAATTAACCGTCCTAACGGTCGAACAGAAACACTTGAAACAGGGAGAGACTCCATAAAAAATGATGCAAAATCTTTACTAGGCTACGAGCAAAAAACGGATTTAGAGAACGCCTTTGGAACTCGGGATCTCGTGCTGGCGGCGGGGGTCAATTTCAACCGCCATCCGCAGCGATCTTGCAAAGGCTTTAAAGGTTGCTTCAATGATGTGGTGGGAATTAATGCCGTCCAACTGACGAATATGTAAGGTCATTTGGCTGTGGTTGACCACGGCCACAAAAAACTCTCTGACCAGTTGCGTATCGTAGGTGCCCACCCGCTGAGTTGGAATTTGGAGTCCATAGCTCAAGTGCGGGCGACCTGAAAAATCTAGGCAGACTTCTACTAGAGACTCATCCAGAGGGGCGAGGAAATGACCGAAGCGCTGGATGCCTTTGCGATCGCCCAATGCTTTGGCTAACGCTTGCCCTAAGGTGATTCCCACATCTTCATTGGTGTGGTGGTCATCAATGTGAACATCCCCTGTTGCTTGAACCGAAAGATCGATCAGGCTATGGGCTCCGATCTGATCCAGCATGTGATCCAAAAACGGCACTCCAGTCCGGTTGTTCGCCTGTCCCTGGCCATCCAAATTGAGAGAAACCGATACATCGGTTTCTTTGGTGGTACGACGAACGGAGGCGGCGCGGGAGGCGGAGACGGGCCAAGCAATCGGGGTTTCTTGTGTTTGCATAGATGATTTCACTGAACCGATCTCAATTATGGCCTTCAATGCGTCTAGATGCCATCCAGGTGCGATCGCGGATTGAAGCTCCGGCTTGCCGCAATCTTTTCATAACACTCGCGTTCCAGGGTGCTGAGTTCTTTGGGTGGCACAATTTGGATTTTGAGCATTTGATCGCCATTACCTCCTTTGGACAGCGGCCATCCTTTGCTCCGCAACCGCAAAGATTGACCTGACTTGACCCCTGCCGGAATATTGACCTGAACGCTTCCGGTGGGAGTCATCACATCAATTTTGGTGCCCAAGACAGCTTCGTCTGGGGTGATGGGTAATTCGCAGACCAGTCGATCGTCTTCAAACTTAAAGAAGTTATGGGGTTGCAATTTGACGGTTAAGTATAAATCTCCTCGCGCTTGGGTCATGGGATTGAGTTGACCTTTGCCGCGCAACCGAATCCGACTTCCAGGCTTAGTCCCTGCCGGAATCCGCACGGTCAGATTTTCTTGGGTATTGAGCAATATCCGTTTCTCAGTCCCCTTTAAGGCTTCTGAAAAGGTCAATACAATCTCTGCTTCAGCATCTGCTGGAACATTTTCCTGAGGGCTACTGCCAAATCCAGTAAAGTCATTAAAGTCAAATCCGCTGGTTGTTCCCCCTGTTGTCGTTGTCGTCCGGTAGGTTCTCCGCGTTCCCCCTGTGGGTGTCCGGTAGGTTCCCGACCCTCCAGGGGCACCGCCGCCACCAAATCCGCCAAAACGTCCCAATAATTCGTTAATAAATTCGTCAAAGTTGCCGTAACGGCCAAAATCACCGTCAAAGCCTCCTGGTGCACCGCCACCCGGGAATCCACCATCCATTTGACGCCAATACTGACCAAATTGGTCGTATTTCTTGCGCTTCTCTGGGTCGGAAAGCACTTCGTAGGCTTCGTTGACTTCCTTAAACTTGGCCTCTGCGGTGCAATCGTTGGGATGTAAGTCGGGGTGATATTGCCGTGCCAACTTACGAAACGCTTTTTTAATATCGGACTCACTCGCCTTCTTATCAATACCAAGAATTTGATAATAGTCCTTATAATTCGTCGCTGGCATAGGTTAAATCTCCTTCAGGCTAAGTCGATAGAACAGAGGGTGGGCTCTAACGCTCCCCTCTAAGATAACCCACATCTTTCATTGGAAAAGCGCTGCATCTCCCATAACAGAAGGTGCAGCGCTTCATCATCCGGTCACTTTAAGGATGGAGAAGAGGCAAATGGAGCCTTAAGTCAGCTCTACCTTGAAGGTTTTTTGCTTTTCACCTTCTGCTTTGGGAAGCGTTAGGGTCAGAATTCCATCTTTATACTCTGCTTGAGTTCGATCGTTCACAACACGCATGGGCAAAGGCACAGTCCGTTGGAATCGGCCATAGCGGAACTCAGAGCGGGTAATACCATTCGATTCGGACTCGGCATGGGTTTTACGTTCTCCACTAATTACGACCGACTTAGCCGTGACTTGAATATCTAAGTCTTTGACTTCTATTCCAGGCAACTCTAGTTTGAGCACCAGAGTTTTCTGGGGTCTCATTCAGTTCGGCCTTAGGGCTAAAAGCCAGGTCTCCAAAGCCTTTTTGCTGATCCGGGATAAGACTATCAAAAAAGCGATTCATATCCCGATGCAAGCTTTCAACCTCTTGGAAGGGAGCCCAACGTACGAGTGTCATAATGATGTCCTCCGGTTTCGCTAAATCTCATATATGGGTGAAACATTTTTACTGTATCGAATCACCTCAGGAGGCTTGGTTCGGTTTCTTTCCATGTGGAGAGCGCAATTACCGAAGGGCTTTAATACCCCAACAAATTTGTTGCCAACACTTTCTGTTGGCTAAATTGAACCTAGTGCTAATGAGGCAGCAATCGCTTCAGTACAGTCTCCTGAGCCTCATTCAATTACTCGTTCGCAGACTGAGTGTTTGCCTCAAGATTAGGAGGATTTTTCCGCAACGCTCTAAGTCTCAGCCAGATGGTCAACCCTAAAGGCAAAATAATACTTGCGATCGTCGATGCCATCACAATAGCGCTGGTCCCTTGAAGCCTCATGGCCACCAGGTTAGACAACAAGCTAACCACCCAAAGCACAATGGCCGTCCATCGTTGCGAAAGCCCTAGCGCTAACAACCTGTGATGTAAGTGATCCTTTCCAGGCGTACTCAATGGGTTCTTCCCAGCCATCAATCTGCGAACGAACACCTGCGTGGTATCTAAGACGGGCAAGAGCAAAAACATAGCGATGGGAACCAAAGCAAACAGCGTATTGACCTGAAGGCTACCTAAAATTGTGGTTGCAGCCAGGACATAGCCAAAAAAGTACGCTCCTGCATCCCCCATGATGATTCTGGAGGGATAGAAATTAAACCGCAAAAAGCCCAGTGATGCTCCTGACAGCGCTGCCAAAATCAAAGTAGACGCCGCACGATTGGCAAATTGAGCCGAAACCGCCAGCAAACTCATAGACGTGATAAACCCAATCCCGCCCACGACCCCATCAGCCCCGTCCATCAAATTAATGGCATTAGTAATCCCAACCACCCAGATCACGGTGATTGCAATAGACAGGAGAGAATCAAAGGGCGTGCCAAAGGTGACCGTAATTTCAATCCCGCTATTAATAAGGAGAAAAGCCGCCAAAATTTGCGTAAATAGTCGGATATAGGGATTTAAACCGTACTGATCGTCTATAAATCCAACCAGGACTAAAAACGATCCGCCCAGCAAAATGGTTAGAAATTTAGCCAGTGCAACCTGAATTTCAATAGGTCTGAGTAATGTGGCGCAGATGAGTGCGGCAATGACTGCTGCATAGATTGCCAATCCTCCTGCATTGGGTAAGGGTTCTTTATTCAAACGACGTGCGTTGGGTTTATCTGCCCAACCCACCTCCAAGGCAAAGTTCCGCACGGAAGGCAGAAATTTATAACAGGCCACCCATGCCAGAAAAAAGGTCAACATAACCGTAAGCCATCCAGACCCTTTAGGTTCGGCAATTCCTATAGATTTTAGAAAGTTATAGAGGAAATCCATAGACTCAAAGGAATGGCTGGCAACATGCACACCATGAGTATACTAATCGTTTTCGGGCGTGAATTGATTCTAGGTTGATTGAACCTCAATCCCATAGCAATTATCAGTACTCATAGATATGCCCATGCATCCAAGTTCCAATTCAGGAGCAATGAGCCCTTGACTTCCCAGATGTCGCGTTTTCATGAGTCGCTCCCTTGGCTTCAATCTAGCGTCAGCAGAAGACTGAAGCTTTGATGTCTCAATGGTGTTTCGCTCTATTCTAATGAAAACGCTGAGTCATTTACTGGGCCAAAAGGTCGAATGTAAGACTAAAAGGACAACGGCTTCCGAGAACAATCTTCGCCTTCAATCCAAGGCTCTAATTCTTGACTTTGCAATGCATCCAGCGCCATTGCCAAGCCCACATGCACCAACGCTAACTTTTGACGGGCCTCTGGTTGAAGTTGCTGAGACTCCGTTTCAATACATTCAAGGAGCGTAGCCCCAACACAGAGATTATGAGAGACCGTTGCAAGAATTTCTGAAACAATTTGACTGCCCATTCTCTGAGTTCCTGGTTGGATTTCAATCTGTTTGAACTATATCTATCTTCTCTAAAATCCTATGCTGGCAAAACCGCAGAATTACTGAAGTTTGTATGAATGAATACTAAAGGTTTTATAAAACTAACGCTTCTTTTAGGTATTAACCCTTAGACCTGGGTCTAAATGTGACGCTTTTGTTTGAGCATTTGTAGCTGTTTTTGTAAGTCATGCAAATTTGGATCCGTTCCCCCATAGCGCCAAGAGACATAGGCTTGAGAAAGTTCTAGAACGATCGCCGCTTTAAAAGGCGAGGTCAAAAGACGCACTTGACGAGCATACTCTAAAGGTGTTTCTGATGGATGTTTTTGAAACCCTTGTTCTGCCATTACTGTCAACATTTGATGATACAGACGAGCCATTGGTGGAAGACGACGTAATTGATAAAAGGTTTGCCAAACCCGCCAACTTTGCCAAAGTCCCCACCCACCTATTCCTAAGCCACAAAACAGGAAAATCGAGATCAGAACTCCCGTTAACCCCTGAGAAAATAAGCCCAGTACTTTGGCGATCGCTATACCGATATAGGCGATCACACCGTTGAGCAATCCTGCAATGGGGAAAGGCAACCAACCCGCAACCCAATTCCAAAACTGTCGCAATACGGAGAAGGTTTGGTCCACTTCAATAGAAGGTGGATAAAGGTCGTGGCCGGGGATAGGGTCAAAGGCAAACCAACCATTCCCTGGAAAATACACTTCGGTCAGGGCATAGGCATCGGTATTTTTGACCACGTACATTCCCGTAAAGGGATTGAATTCCCCAGGTCCAAAGCCCGTGGCTAAACGCGCGGGGATGCCAATGGAGCGCAGCATGAGGGTCAAAACAGAGCCAAAGTGGTCGGGATAGCCCCCGTTCCAGTCCAACAAAAAGGCTTGAACTAAATCTTTATCTTTTGCCAACGGTGGAACTTCTGCTTGAAGGGTGTAGCGCTGTTTGAGGGTTTGGGTCAGGTACAACGCTTTTTCATAGGGGGTAGGAAGGGGCCGCTGAGCCTTGGCTAGAAGTTGTTCGGTAATTTGCTTGACTTGGGGTGCGATCGCTCCGGCACCTGAAGGTAGACTGCACGAATGCTTTGAGGGTAGCGGGTTGAGATTTTATTCAGTCTGGCGCGATCGCGGTAGGGCACATCCGAGACCACTGAATAGGTCAGCCCTTCTTCTAGGGGACCGGGCGATCTCAGTCCGCCTTCAGGGTCGAGGGCAATTTCTTGGGTGGGGAAATAGACTTCACGGGCTTGAGCCAGGTTGGGTAAGAGATTGGGAAATTCCGTCAGGATGGAGAAGGTTTGCACCACTTCTTTAGTATGGCGCTGAGGTTGCCGAGAGGGGATAACAAACCGATAGGACCAAGGCGATCGCCGCAAAAACGTTTGGCGTTGGGATTGCGGGAAACTTTCCATCCCTGGCCCGTGTATTGGTCGAAGGCCATGACCCGCCAAAATCCTTCAGCTTGGGCGCGGACCCGCATGACGACTTCTGGGGTCAGGGTACCGCGCAGATTTTGATTCATTTCTGAGTTGAAACCATAGTAAAACTTTGAGTTAAAGCTTTGGTCCGTCCCTGTTCCCATCCTTTGGCCATCTTTGCCTACCGCTCGATCGCCTCTGCCAACTTTCACATATCCCGGATTAAAAACTTGAGCCGGATCGAATTTCCCTTGGGTTGGGACGGTTCCACTGACGGGAAAGGTCCGAAATTGGTATCCTGGCAAACGCGGTGTTACGGCAAAAATCAGAAGTCCCAATACCAGGACGGTGCCTAATAAAAACGCTAAGCGTTTGGGTGGCAGCACGGACACCTGTTGAATGCGGAGGGTGCCCAAGCCCAGACGAGAACGATAATCTAGCAGGAGAACGGGAAGTGCGATCGCCAGAAACAAAACTAAAAACCCACCAAAGACCATTGTTTCGCTGATGGTGGCTGCCACTCCAATCAGGATAAGACCGATGACCGCAGAGTATCCCAGGTCTTTCCGACGAGGTAAGTCAAAGGTATGCAGCACTTGAAGTTGAATCAACAACTCCGCCAAGAGCAGCCTTGAATCTCCCGCATTAGCTAATAACTTTGAGAACAATAGCCCTAGGACGATTAACATCCCGATCGCAATGCCAAATTTTGCAACCAAGTTAGGACGGCGACGGGCATACCAACTCCAAGTGGCCCCCAGGATGCTAAGCGGGATGGCCCAAAGGCTATTGGCACTTGAAGCCGCGACATCGGTTGCTAGGATCCCGACGCTGACGAGGGCTTGAATAAAAATACGCAGCCAAATGGAGTCCTCTACGGTGGGAGGCTGCGGAGACTTGCGCTGAGTCCATCGAACTTGAAGTTGAGGAAGCAAAGCCTTCATAGAGTTGCGAAATCTTTGTTCGATGGGTTCGCTTTTAGTCTACCCATGAGAATAGAAGTACATACGCGATCGCATTGCTC
>JAAURS010000248.1 GCA_012032135.1 Acaryochloridaceae cyanobacterium RU_4_10
TTCCGAATGACACTCTGTCATGGCACAATTGAGGTGATAAAAAATTCTAGAGAGTCTGATTCTAAACCGTTTCAGGCTCTCTTTCCTCGTTTTTAATGCTTCCTCATGAATAATCCAGGCTAGAATAGTAGATTTTATAGCTATTCTCGATTGAGTTCAGTACACCCTGTAGGGGCGCATGGCCATGCGCCCCTACAAGATGAGGTGTTTCATCCAACAAAGAACCACCACAGAAAATGTCTCAACCCATAGACTCCGCCAATCGCATTGAATTCCGTCATCTCATTGCAGATCGAATTGCAGCGCATCCCCAGCAAAGGGTGACTTTTAAGACCTTTATGGAATGGGTGCTCTATGAGCCAACTCTGGGGTATTATGCCGCCAATCGTCAAAAAATTGGGGCGGGTGGTGACTTTGTCACTTCTCCCCACTTGAGTGCAGATTTTGGCGAACTACTCGCCGAGCAGTTTTTAGATCTATGGCGTTCCTTGGCGCGACCCAATCTTTTCCAAGTTGTTGAAATGGGTGCAGGACAAGGATTAATTGCAGCAGATGTACTTAAGTATTTAGAGCGCACCCAAAAATCAACCGCGTCAGACTATGCAGCTTTCTGGCAAGCCTTGGAATACATCATTATAGAAAAGTCTCCGGTCTTAATTTCAGAGCAGCAGAACGCCCTCAAGACATTTGTAGAGATCGAACGCAAACTCACTTGGCGCACTTGGGAAGAAATGCCGGATGAAAGTATTGTGGGTTGTTTCTTTTCCAACGAACTGGTCGATGCTTTTCCCGTGCACCGCATTGAGATTCAAGCAGGACAACTACAGGAAGTTTATGTTGCAAGTTCAGAATCCGATCCTACTCAATTTGTAGAAGTAGTATCATCTCCTTCCACTCCCGAACTTCAATCCTATTTAGATGAGCTAGGGGTTGACCTTAGCACCTACGAAGATGGTTATCGCAGTGAAATTAATCTGGAAACTTTCAGTTGGCTCGAGACTGTTGCCAAAAAATCCGTCAGGGCTACGTGCTAACCATTGATTATGGCTATACCTCAGCCCAATACTACAGTCCACAACGATCGCAAGGCACCTTACAGTGCTACTACCAACAAGCCCACCACGCCGATCCCTACTGGGCGATCGGCCATCAAGACCTCACGGCCCATGTGAATTTCTCAGCTCTCGAACATCAGGGGCAACAGTGCGGATTAGAAACCCTTGGGTTTACGCAACAAGGTTTATTTCTCATGGAGCTTGGACTGGGCGATCGCCTCAATGCCAATACAAACTTAAAAAATGTAGATTTGATGGAAATATTAAGGCGGCGCGATGCGCTTCATGCCTTAATGAATCCCTTAGGACTGGGTGGGTTTGGCGTTTTGCTTCAGGGCAAAAATCTGTCACCCACCAGTCAAACCTATACATTCAAAGGCTTTAGAACAGAGCCCCTTTTTTGCTAAGCAGCTTGTAGAAACGCCACCTCAGGGAATTCTTGCCACACTTCCACCACAATTTCGCTGAGCCATTGACGGGTCATCCGATCTAGCTCAGAGTCCTCGCCAAGGACTAGCCTGATTAAATCAGCCAAAGACTGCCCCTCCGCCCGAGCGCTGCTCACCACCCCTGCGATCGCAGCGGCAATGAGTTCTTCAGTCATGGGGGTGGGGATATTTGGGGGGATGTCCAAAGCGCCAGAATCGTGCATGGTCTGTCTGATAAAAACTTTCTGTAATGTTGATAGAACTGCATCGGGAAGTTTAACCTATTTTTAACGCCATTTTTCATTGCGTGCCATAAAATGCGAGAAATTTTTTACGGCAAGCGTAGTGTGGATGAACCTTTAAGGAGACTTTTGTGGTGCAGGACTGGCAGAAACGTCAGGACTAACGGGTGCGGCCTGAGTCTGCGCTATCAGTTGCTGGATTTTCTCCTTGACCTGAACAGGTGCAAGCGCTTCGGCTGACTTGAACAATGCGATCGCTTCTTCAGTTTTGCCTTCATTGCGCAACACAATTCCTTTTGCAGCAACGGGACGGAAATCATTTGGGTTTTCTTTTTGAAGGCGATTGTAGAGAATCATGGCTTCGCTGGAACGTTGTTGAGAGAGATAAACATCACCCATCAACAGTTCGAGGGCAGGCGTATCTACACTGCCAGCCTGTTGTTGATTCATTTGTTTAGCCGTAGCCATTGTATTCTTCAATAAATCAAGTGCTTCTGAAGATTTCTTCTGTTGGATCAACAGCGCAACATAACCCTGCAACGCATCAACATTAGTGGGTTGCTGGGTCAGGGTATTGCGATAGGTTTGGGTGGCTGCATTACTATCCCCCGCTTGCTGATAGGCTTGTGCCAATAAAGTTGCATAAATAGTTTGACTGGGATTGAGCTTTGTCAGTTTTTCTAAGGGTTCAATCACATCTTTAGGCTTACGGAGTCCCAGTCGAATCAACTTCAGCCGTGTTTCAACAAATCCTTGCAGGGCTGATTGGTTATTGGGGTCGCGCTTGAGGACGAGTTGATACCCTTCTTCTTCTTTTTGAACCGTTTCTGCGGAATCAGCAGTGGGCGGTGCGGTGGGATTTGACGCAGTAGGAGTAGCCTTTTGCTGGTTCATCAGCGCTTCAATCATGGGGTATATAGAGAGCCCTATAAACACCAAGCTAGTAATGGCTAAAACAGTAATCGTCAGCCAGCGTCGCGATTTTTTTTCCACTGCAATAATCTCAACTCTTTTGTTACAAGGTCAGTTGTCAGGCTGTCTAAGATTTGGGCGCTTGTGCCGATAGCAATTTACCCACAGTCCGATTTTCAGGGACAAAGGTAGCCTTTGCTACCCGTTGCAGATCCGCTGGGGTAATAGCAGCGATGGCATCCAATTCTTTAAAAAGGTTCCGCCAGGTTCCGGTTTTAACCTCATATTCTGCTAGCAAGCTGGCCATGCCATCATTGGAATCCAGCGATCGCAGCAAAGCAGCACGCGCTTGGGTTTTGACGCGGTCCAATTCCATTGCCGAGACAGGCTCAGTTTTCAAGCGATCGATTTCCTGGCGCAGGGCGTTTGCGACCTCTTCTACCGTATGGCCAGGGGCCGTTAAACCGTAAAACAACATCAAATTGGGATACTTGTCCCCTGGAAACCCATTAGACCCCTCCGCTGCCAAAGCAACCTGTTTCTGTTCCACTAAAGCTTTGTATAAGCGGGACGTGCGACCATCGCTGAGAATGCTGGCCAGCAAATCGTAGATATTATCGTCAGGATGGTTCATGGCCGGACGATGGTAGCCTTCCAAATACCAAGGCTGAGATTGAAGTTCTAACGTCAGCGATCGCTCTTCTTTTTGAGGTGGCTCTACGGCGGTGATTTTAGGCGGCTTGGATTGTGCGACATATTGTCCGAAGTACAAATTGGCTAACCGCTTCACTTCAACGGGGTTCACATCCCCTACGATTGCAATTGTCAGGTTGCTGGGGCCGTAGTAAGCCTTAAAAAAGGCTTCCACATCCGAACGCGATGCATTCTGCAAATCCTCAGGCGACCCAATTACGGGACGTCTATAAGGATGAGTGGTAAACGCTTTATCTAGAAAAACTTCCACCATTTTGCCGATGGGGGAGTTATCCGTCCGCATCCGGCGCTCTTCTAGGATGACCTCTTTCTCTTTATAAAATTCACGGAAGACGGGCTCTAGAAAACGTTCGGATTCCAGAGACATCCACAGTTCCAGCTTGTTAGAGGGGAAACTAAAGAAATATCGCGTTGCATCTGCGGAGGTAGTGGCATTGAGGCCCACACCGCCCGATTGCCCCACAATTTGCCCCATCTCATTTTGAACCACCCATGCCTTGGCTTCTTTTTCAACGCGATTAATTCAGTTTGGAGCTGTTTGACCTGTTCGGTCTGGCCAGATTTCTGGGCTTGTTGGATTTGCTGAAATAAGACATCCAGACGGTCTAAAAGGGGTTTCTCCGCCGCATAGTTGCGGGTCCCAATTTTGCGGGTGCCTTTGAACGCTAAATGTTCTAGAAAATGGGCTACTCCTGTTTTGCCAACGGGTTCGTCGGTCCCCCCCCACGTCGGCATAGGTCAAAAAAAGAAACGACGGGTGCTTGATGGCGTTCTAAAACAATAAACTTGAGACCATTTGTGAGGGTGAATTCAGTAACTTTACGGGCTACGCGATCTAGATAAGGTTTGACAGAGCGGGTTGGTTTGGGGGTGGTACTGCTGGGTGGAATATCTTTAGCCCAAACGCTTTGGGGAAACAGTAGCCCTATTGTCAACAGCGCGACAAAGAGTGGCATCAGTCGTCTTTTCCAGTTCAAACCCATTGAAAACACTAGCCTCTATGGTCGATTAACCGATATCTCTTTTAGGATACGGGCCTAACGGATATTTTAGGGCAGGCCGCACACCCATGCTTGAAAGTTGACCTTCACTGGGCACCACCCACACCTTAAATCCCTGATGTTTGAGTTCGCTCTTAAGGGATTCGGCCTTTTTGCGATCGCCAAATACGCCCACTTGCATTACGGTTTTACCCTTATGAATCCTCCGAAACGCCTTAGGTTTCTGAGTTTTCAACTGGGTCTGTTGTTTTAGATCTGGACTGACAACCATGACTCGATAGGATGAAGCGCGATCGCTGGATTTTGAAATGGGACGGCTCTCTGGCGTTTTGACGGAGACCGTGGCAGCTTTAGAGGGAGTGTTGGGAGGTTTGGTTGTCTTGGGTTTTATGTTGTCCTCTGAACTTTTGAGTGCGATTGTTGTAGCTTTGGGTGGAGCGCTGGAAGGTTTGGTTACCTTAAGTTTTACGTCCTCGGAACTGGCTTGAGGGACGGGTGCTGCCGTATCTCGGCTGAAATAAATATGGCCTAACTTCTTACCGTTGTAGACCCGTTTGGTAAAACGCCATCCTGGATTGAGGACAATTTTCAAAAATCCTGACTTCAGGCCGTGGGTCCGTCCCACTTCAACGGGCTTGCCGCTCTCAGAGCGATAGGGAATTCCCATCAAGATTAAATCGTCTTTGCGTTTTTGAAAACTCAGCCGATAGTCTAGAGCGGCGTCTTTGCCCCGCATCCGAATGGAGTAACCATTACTGTCCGTACTCCGCCCGCAAATGCCCGTGAAGTTAAAATTCAGGAGAAGCGGATCGATACGGGCCGGACTAGAGCCGCTTTCGCGCCAACAGGACTTTTTGCTAGAGAGTTGTTCTAGAACTAGTAACGTATAAGACCCCGATTTACGGGGAATTGCAACGGCCACAACTTTACTTTGGTTAACTTCAGTTTGGCTAAAGGTCACAGCTAAAGCGGATTGATTTTGGAACGGAAACCCCGTCATAAGGGTTATGCCTATGACAGCCCCAGCTTGAGTTAATTTCATGTTGCGCTTACCCTCACACCCATTTGATTTGCAAATTGACACCTTACGCTGCATCTCAACGCTGAAAGTCAGGAAGGTTCAAAATCAACTTTCAAGGCATTTATACCGCACCGCTCTCAATTTTGGTTGTGAATTATCACAAAACATTAAGGCCATCGATCGGGTTCTAGGAGTGAGTCCTCGGACTAACCTAAAATAAGAACCTGAGTCTTTCTGTCAATGCCCTCTCTATTAAACCGCCATGTTTCCCACCCATCGCCCCCGTCGTCTCCGCAGCACTCCCCAATTGCGCCGGATGGTGCAAGAAACGGTCTTAACAACCAGCGATCTCATCTATCCTCTCTTTGCCGTGCCAGGAGAAGGTATCGCGAACGAAGTGAAGTCTATGCCGGGAGTCTATCAGCTTTCGGTAGACAAGATTGTGGAGGAAGCAAAACAGGTTTACGGATTGGGTATCCCGTCCATTATTCTCTTTGGTATTCCTGAAGATAAAGATATAGATGCAACGGGAGCATGGCATGACTGCGGGATTGTCCAAAAAGCAACCGCTGCCGTGAAAGAAGCTGTGCCCGATCTGGTGGTTATGGTGGACACCTGCCTTTGCGAATATACCTCTCACGGACATTGCGGGTATCTAGAGGTGGGAGACTTAGCGGGGAGAGTGCTCAACGATCCTACCTTGGAACTCCTGAAAAAACTGCTGTCTCTCAAGCACAAGCAGGAGCCGATATTATTGCGCCATCGGGGATGATGGATGGGTTTGTGGGTGCCGTTCGATCTGGGTTAGATGAAGCAGGATTCCAAGATATTCCCATCATGTCCTATGCAGCCAAATATGCCTCAGCATATTATGGCCCTTTTAGAGATGCGGCAGATTCAACCCCGCAGTTTGGCGATCGCCGAACGTACCAAATGGACCCTGCCAATTCCCGCGAAGCGATCAAGGAAATTGAGCTAGATGTTGCGGAAGGGGCGGACATGTTGATGGTCAAACCTGCATTGTCCTATATGGATATTATTTGGCAGGTGAAGCAAGCCTCCAACTTACCCGTCGCAGCCTATAACGTCTCTGGCGAATATTCAATGGTGAAGGCTGCGGCCTTAAATGGTTGGGTGGATGAAGAACGAATTGTGCTGGAGACCTTGACAAGCTTTAAGCGTGCAGGTGCAGATATGATTCTGACCTATCACGCAAAAGATGCGGCACGTTGGTTGAATCAGTAACAAACGGCATCGCACTTTAAATAACAAAAACATCTGATTCTCAAAAGTTAAGATAGCCTGGATGTTTTGAGGACGGTATGGAGCGATAAAATCATGCTTGACACGTTAACCAATCTTCTAGTTACGGGGAAAAATTTAAACTTAATACCTGGACTGATTGTTTTGGCTTTAATCTTTAAATTAAAAGAAATATATGACTTCGTGGATGGGATCTCACACAGGAAACTCAAAACACTTATCAGCCTTGTAAATGAGAAAGAAATTGAAGATTCCAGCAAAAATCTCTTGAAGGAAGAACTTAGCTCAGTATGCTTTAAATATACAACTGGAATTAAAGCCGAAAAACATTTGAGAGAAGAAATTATTAAAACCCATAACGAATCGAACGGGAGAATTTCATACAGAGATTTTAAAGATTCAAGACCTTTTTTGATCATAAAAGAAGATGGAAACTTGGGAATCAGAAAAGTTAGAATCCTTGAAAAAATTTATTATTTTGCCAGTCTTGCCCTTAGTGGTGCAGAAAATTCTGAGGAGACTGAAAGTATTAGCAGAAGGTAACTTTGTCGAATTCAATCCGAGTGCTCATAGCCTCTCTTTTCTTGCGAGAGGCACAAGCCGGAGGTGGATTGGCT
>JAAURS010000249.1 GCA_012032135.1 Acaryochloridaceae cyanobacterium RU_4_10
CTTTTCTCCTGCCACACTTTTTTGTCATGCCATCAAGGCAAAGGATCGGACATCAATCTTCATACAAGCGGCACTCAGCAGCATCTGGATTGTCATCGCAATAGACTTGGAGGGAGTTTTTGCACTACCCTCTGACTTAGCACGCTGGTGAGCGGCTTCTGCCGACAGTTCCTCGAGTTCGTCGTAGGCCACAGCACAGTCCTTAGAGTCCGCCCCTTCCGTTCCGCAGATTTCACGAGCCTGTAGTCTGGCTTCTTCAATTTTTGCTTGAATATCGCTCATAAGTTTGATTCTCAACAACTTCGATTAACTTGAAATTGAACTAAGAGCCTCTCATCAAGTCTGACTTAGATCTTAGCCAACCTGTCTCAATCTCCATCCTAGTTTAACGCGCCATCGAAAACACGTCCGTGAAGACCTGTGACAAAGCATGATGTAGGTCTTGACATGGTTTGAGGGGCGTTACATTGCTTTCAGATCTAGTCCTCCACCCGAAATATCAAAAGATTTTTTTAAAAATTGCGGCGGTTTGAAAAGTCTTGAGCTAGATTGTAAGCGTCAATACGGTACGGTTCAGCGGGGGTTCATATACTGTCTTTATCAAATGTGAGGTCATGAGATTATGTCTATGGTTTGCGACAACATTAATCAAACCGAGCAAATGCGCTTTTGGGTCAGCGAACTCACTACCTTTACACCAAAGCAAGTGGATTCAGTGCTGGAAGTGCTTAAAACCAAAAAGATGCAGAAGGTGGAACCGATCGCTTCGTAGGGGTTAGATTTAAAATCTTTAGATTGTTTTAATCTCACAAATTTTATTGGCTTATTTTATTTATATAGATGAATCGTGCGTCCTAGATTAAAAACTTAGGGGGCACTTAATGTTAGAGCAAAGATTTCAGCATGAAGCTGGTTTGGATGGGTTTTGCAGCCCGTTCCACAACAAGTTGAATGTTTTTACCAACTTGACTTAGCTGTTGCCGGATTTGGGACAGGTTGAGTTGTGTGGTCGGTCTACCGTTAATCTCTTTAAGCACATCACCGGATTGTATTCCCGCCTTGGCGGCAGGAGTGTTGGGGTAAACGGTTTCAATTCGGTAGGTTTTAAAGTTTGCTCCGGTTGCCTGTATCCATAGACCGCTTAAATCGTATTCATAGGGATCTTTAGGGCGTGGTTCGGAATTGGGCTCTAAAATCAGTTGCCGATGGGGATAGTTGAAGATGACTTTAAACTGTCGCAAAATTTGATTGCCTATGTTTCCGGTCGCGCGATCGCAGTCAGTTGTTTGCATTTGCGGTAAAACTGCGATCGGATTGTCGATGGATTGTTGGGCAATCTGTACCTTTTGGGCTCGACCCAGGTGGATATTGTCTGCACCATGAATGGTACTTAGCTTACGGACTAAGATTTTAGGGGCTGCCGCGATCAGTTTTTGGTTTAGGCCGCACCCTGTTGCCAATAAGACTGCCCCGCCGCTTCCCAGATCGATCATGAACGAGCCCTTCAGTGCCGGATATCCATAGGGGGAAACGGTGATTTCAATGTAGGGACGCTCTCCCTCAACCTTCATCGGAATGGGCTTGGCCTTTCCTGGGTAACGATAGGTTTGGGGACGATGGAAACGTAAGACTTGATTTTGATAGTCCAACTCCACCACATGTTGTTGAAACAACTCATATCCCACAATCCCTGTCACCGTTCGGCCAAAAAAATGGCTGAGTTTGTTTGTTTCGGCGGTTGGGATGACAACGGATTCTCGATCTTGCAAGGTCAGCGCACCCAATTTCAAGGTTACACCTTTAACTCGGTTGGTGAAAACTTGTCCGGTTGTTCCCCCTGGAATATAAGACTTTCCCACAGATTTTAGATGGAATGCTTGGGCTTTGGATTGGCTCAAAAAAATATCTGCGGCTCCACTGTCTAACAACAAGTCATGGGTGACGGTGTTGTTGAGTTTGCCCTGCAAGAAAAGATGGTTGCCGTAGGTTTCAAAGGGTACCTCCACAGAATTGCCTGGGAAAGACACCTCTGCCTTAACTTTATTTTGAGTGCGATCGCGGATGAAAAATCCCAGTGCCAGGGAGAATCCGGTTAGCATGAGAAAGGTGATGAGTCGAAATTTCACGGGTCAATTAAGTGGTGTGGACTTGTGCAAAATTCAATCTCACTATACACAGTGTGTCACCCCGGCCCCTCTATGACAGATTCTGCGATCGCCCCCAGTCCCACTTCCCTAGACTTAGTCCAAAAACTGGATCTGCTGCGCCAATCGCTGCGCCCTGGCCAGCGTGAAATGGCGGATTGGCAGGGAGGACCGCTGGCCGTTTCGGCAGTTCCAGGGGCCGGAAAGTCTCATGGCATGGCAGCCGCAGCGGCGATCGCCATTGCCACCCAAAATTTAGGACGGTCCCGTCAGTTAGTTTTGGTGACGTTTACCCGTTCTGCGGCAACTCACCTGAAACAAAAGGTCCGACAGTTTTTGAAAGATCTGGAGATCCCTCCAACGGGGTTTATGGTCCAGACGTTACATGGATTGGCCCTCAATATTGCATCGCGCCATCCCCAACATTCGGGTCTAGAACTAGCACGAACCACTTTGATTTCCCCCTACCAAAGCCATCGTCTCCTGCGGCAATGCGTGGAGCAGTGGGTTCAAGCGCAGCCCAATCTCTATCAGTTGTTGCTAGAGGTTGGCACGCTGAGCGGCGAAGAAGGCGAACGATTGCGGCGACAATCCGCACTCCGCACAGATATTCTGCCGGCTTTGGCTCAAACCACGATCCACGAAGCCAAAAGTTCGGGACTGAGCCCTGAAGATCTCCTACACCTGTCCGAACGGGTTGCAGACGAGATTCCAATTTTGGCGATCGCATCCGGTCTTTACGCGCAGTACGACGCGCTGCTCCATCAATCCGGTTGGATGGACTACGACGACATGATTTTAGGCGCTCTGCGGGTTTTAGAGGATTCGCAAATCCTAACATTTTGGCAACAACAAATTTTTGCCGTCTTTGAAGACGAGGCTCAAGATTCAACTCCTTTACAGTCAAAACTTTTAGATTTACTCACCGCTAATCCAAACCATCCGTCGCAGCCTAACTTAATCCGAGTGGGCGACCCCAATCAAGCCATTAATTCCACCTTCACCCCTGCTGACCCCATTTATTTCCGAGAGTTTTGTCAAAGTCGCGAGCAAGATCGGCGGTTGGCTGAAATGGCGCAGTCGGCTCGGAGTTGTCAGCCCATTATCGATGTGGCTAATTTTATGTTGGGTTGGGCCAATCGTTCCCCATTAGTGGGGTCAGAACGTCCTTTTAAGGTGCAAACTATCCATCCCGTAGAATCCAACGGCAATCCTTCTCCCCTTGGGCGCGGGGTTGAACTGTACTTTCCCCAAGATATTTACAGAACTGCTGAGGCGATCGGCCAACGGGTGGTTACTTTACTAACTGAAAATCCGAATCTCCGCGTTGCAGTTCTGGTGCGCGAAAACAAACAGGCCCGTTTCCTCGCTGCGGTCTTGAGCGATCCCAACCGCTATGGGCTATCGGTTAATTTGGCAGATTGTGAGATTCCGATCTATGACGCAGGTGCGAGCGATCGCCGTTCTCATGTCCCCGCAGAGATGCTGGCAATGTTGCAATTTGTGGGGCGTCCTCACTCACCTGAGTATTTCAAGGCAGCGCTCTCTACCTTGGCAAAACGACAAATTATCCCCACCACGGACTTCAATCAAATCGCCAACGAACCGGAGCAGTTTCTCTATCCCAGTCCCGTTGCACCACCTACGCCTGACGCGCTTCAGCCAATTCGCGTGGTTTGCGATCGCCTACTGCAAGCCCGTTGGGGACTGCCATTGTACCAGCTCATTTCGTTTCTGGCTCTAGAACTCAACTATGAGGCTGCTGAATTGGCCACTGCTGACAAACTCGCCAGTCGGCTCCACCAACAACTCAGCGAGGCCCACGCCACAATGGCAGCCACCGTCGAAGCGTTGCAAGAAATTGTGAGTACGGAGCGTTTTGATGCGGTCGATCTAGAAGGAGATGACAGCCAATACACCCGCGCCCACCAACTCACCCTGATGACGATGCACAAAGCCAAAGGTCTGGATTGGGATGCGGTGTTTCTGCCTTTTCTGCATGAGAAGGTGATTCCTGGTAGTTTGCACGTTCCCATTCCCGCACAATTTTTGGGAGACTATGCGATCGCCGATGTGGCCCGCGCTCAAATCCGTGCCAATCTCCACGGCAAAGATCCAATTCCCTTAGCACAAGAGGCTTGGCAACAGGCCAAGAGCCTGAAAATTGCTGAAGAATTTCGTTTGCTTTATGTAGCGATGACCCGCGCCAAACAATTACTTTGGCTATCTGCGGCCCAAAATGCTCCATTTAGTTGGGGTACTTTTAACTGGGAACGTCAGTCTGAACTGAGTGCTCAAAAACCTAGCCCCATTTTGCCTGCATTAAAACAACATTTCCCTCAAGTGTTTGTCCCACTCAAACGGGAATCGTTTAGTGCTGATGACTGAAATGAGCTTCTTTTCCTATGCAGTAGCGATCGCGCTGCCTGTGGCTGAAGTGCTGGATGCGCGATCGCAGACGATGGCATGAGAAGCGGGGTTGGTGCGATCGTATTCACATGAGATGTTGCAGACAAATTCTTATGGCCCATACAGGTTATGAAGTTGAGCCATAAAATACGGAGTTCTGTTTCTGGCTTGACACAAATAGCGTCAATTTGGTTAAAAATATAAATTTAAGCGCTACATATGGAAATTTTGCTTGACAGTTGCAACTAGAAAGATTAACCTCTGAGGTTAAATAAGTTTATAGTTATTGGGTATAATGGTTATTGTATTTGAAGAACGTAAATTTGAGAAACAATGCAATAACCAGTCCAAGCTCATTCAAGCGCAAGGAGCGCTTCGAGCCAAAAAGCTTCGACTCCGTCTAGATGATTTAAAGGCTGCTTTGACGTTGGAGGATATGCGAAACGCTCCAGGACGCTGTCATGAATTACATGGAAACCTTGTAGATCATTTGTCCTTGGATTTAGATCATCCCTACCGACTACTATTTGTTCCCGATCACGATCCAATTCCTCGGAAAGATGATGGGGGGCTGGACTGGAATCAAGTAACTGCTGTGAAAATTGTTGGAATAAGAGATACCCATGATTAAGTTACAAAATCAATACAAGCCGGATTCTGTGACTCCCCCTGGTGAAACCTTGTTGGAACTCTTGGAAGAGCGCAGTATGTCACAGACAGAGCTAGCTGAGCGGATGGGACGACCCAAAAAGACGATCAGTGAAATTATTAATGCAAAAGCTGCTATTACGCCAGATACTGCGTTGCAGTTGGAGAATGTGTTTGGGGTTCCAGCACACTTTTGGATGCGCCGAGAGCAGGATTACCAAGAATCGTTGGCGCGGGAACGGGAACATAAGCGACTAGCCCAACAAGTTGAGTGGCTTAAATCCTTTCCAGTGAAAGAGATGATTAAACGGGGTTGGATTGAGGATAAAAAAGCAAAGCTGGAGAATTTCAAGGCAGTGCTGAGTTTTTTTGGAATGGCATCACCGGAGCAGTGGGAAAAATATTGGGGTAGCCGAGCAGTTGCCTATCGCAAGTCTACGGCTGTTAGTACCAATAAGGCTTCAGTGATTACTTGGTTGAGACAGGGAGAGCTGTTGGCAGAAAAAATTGATTGCGAACCCTATAATGCCAGCAAGTTTAAAAAGGCGCTTGAAACGATTAGGACACTTACAACTGAGTCGTTTGAGGTTGCTCGTCCTAAAATTGTTGCTTTATGTGCTGAGGCAGGAGTTGCTGTCGTGTTTGTAGCGGAAATGCCAAAAATGGGGGTTTCGGGTGTAACTCGCTGGCTTAGTTCAAGTAAAGCGCTGATTCAACTCAGTTTGCGTTATAAGCGAGATGATAGTTTCTGGTTCACCTTTTTTCATGAGGGCAAGCATGTCTTACAGGAAAATAAAGATGAAATGTTTTTCGCGGGAGATGAAGGATTAGCCTACGATCCAGATGCGCCGATGGAAAGAGAAGCAAATGAGTTTTCGGCTAATTTTTTAATTCCAGAGGCTGAGTTTAGGCAGTTTGTTGCAGCTTCAGAAGATCGGTACTCTAAAGTTGAAATTATTCAGTTTTCTAGTCGTCTGAATATTGCACCAGGAATTGTTGTTGGGCGGCTTCAGCATGACGAGCATTTGCCTCTAAGCCACTGTAACGATCTTAAGCAGAAGTATGAGCTTAACTAAGCTAAAAATCGCAGTACCATTTCGCGACCATTACTGACATGCGATCGCCCCAACTAATAAATCGAGAGAATCCCAACAATATATATATCTGAAGTGTTAAGCAAAAAATTCAGTTTTCGGAGAGAAAAATGGTCCTGAGCCAAACTAATGGCGTCATCTAAGAAAACACTATGATAGACCCAGTTATATTGACCGCCAGCGAGATCGTAAGGCTTGAAACTTTAGAAAAATCTATACGATCGTCAACATCCAGTCCAAGTAATGCTCGGATTTTTGGATAAACCTCTTTTGATAAGGTTTGTCTGACCGTAACAGAAACGTCATTGCCTTGATAGTTTAATTTTTGACCAATGTTACTTGGACTAAACCCACATAAAATTCCTCGAAGAAAAATTTGGGCATTTGGCGACAAGGTCTTGTTCTGAGCTGCCAAATCTATATATAGGCGTTCCAATTCCCATGTTTTATTAGCCTCGGCAAACTTGTCTTCTTCCTTAGACATGGGCTACACAGTGACTTCGTTATCTATTTTAACGAACGTTCACATCATACTCACGAATCTACTAACGATACGTGAGGTGACTCAACGGAAGGATGCAGATATGTTGAACGTATTGAGTTTAAAGCCTTCATGCAAACTGTAAAAAAACCAACTAAAACACATCCTGTTGAACTGATTAGTCCAATTGAGTCCCCGTCTGCGTGGATGCAATATGGGACAAGCCCCACGGAGATTATTCTGGCCACAGGGGTTGTTGGTGTAGGAAATGCATTTTGATATTGGCGATCGCTGTTCTTCTAAAAGTGCAGCGAGGGCATCGACGGCATTAGTCTCAGCCAATAATACTGAAAAAAATTGCCCCCAAGGCTGAACTTGAGAAATGGTCAATGCTTAGACCTAGATCGAGATATTGTTAGAGCAAAGCAATATTGGACAGATTTTCAAAAGAGACAAAAT
>JAAURS010000250.1 GCA_012032135.1 Acaryochloridaceae cyanobacterium RU_4_10
GGAGTTCCGAATGACACTCTGTCATGGCACAATTGAGGTGATAAAAATTCTAGAGAGTCTGATTCTAAACCGTTTCAGGCTCTCTTTCCTCGTTTTTAATGCTTCCTCATGAATAATCCAGGCTAGCTGGCTGAGCGGAGCCGAAGCCAGCGGTAAGTTGTTTTCCAGAAATCACCTTAATAATGGTTGCCGACCTTGCGATGGTGTACTGCCGTCACCCCTTGGGCCTTCGCCACTCGTCCAGCCTGCACCGAGCTATAGATCGCCCAGTGATCGTCGCAGTCCATCCGGCTGGTGACTTCGCATTCCATATAGGCCAAGGCATCGGCCAAAATTGGCGAACCATTGCTGGCATCATAGGTTTTAACCCCAGCAAACCGATCGCCCCCTGGTGGAAAGCGCTTGAGAAAGTGCCGCATCAAAGGTTGGTAGTTATCCTCTTCCAACACATTCAGAACAAACCGATCGCCACAATGCAACAGCGCCTCGATCGCGCGATCCTTTGCCACGGCGATCGCCACTCCCAGCGGACTCAAACTGGCTTGGGTCACCCAGGATGCCAACATGGCACTAGCAATCTCGCCTTTACGGGAAGTAATGATATACAGTCCACCGCTGAGACGACCTAAGGCCCGATCTAAATCCGTATCCAAGGATTTCATGTGTTTGACCGTGCGATCGCGGGTGAGCCACTGGCCTAAATCCGTTCCTGCTTCCTCGCAAACTTGGTCTAGAGCTACCGTGGGCGGTTCCTTTAGCAAAATGGGCGGAAATAGCTCGCTGACACCCACTTCGCGGAATTTATTGCGAAGGGGATAGAGGGGTTCATCATGGTCGCCGCCGGATTCAAAGAATCCGATCGCCTGTTTGCCATGAGCCGCTGCCAAGATCGTGCTGAGGTTGGTTTGAGCGATCGCATCTTCCTGGGAGGGCATCCCAATGACAATGCCTGCCGCTGTATTGACCAAATCCCGAACATCCTGTCGATCGAGTTCGCTGACATCGATGAGTTCTACTTCCACACCCGTCTTGGCAATACCCAGGCTAATTTGTTGAGCCAAATGGTAGCTGTAGCCATAATCCTCAGAGTAAAACACCGATACGATGGGCTCCGTACTGGCCTGAGCCGCGCTCCACTCGCGGTAGCAGTTCACCCAAGTCTCGCGATGGTACTTGAGGAGCGGGCCGTGACCCGTGGCGATCGTTTCAATCGTCAGCGGCTCCATGCGTTTGATGGCGGCTAACACCGACCGAGCATTTGGTCCCATCAGGCAGTCGTAGTAAGTTTTGAAATCTGCTTCCAGGATATACGGCACTTCATCAAAGACATGGTCGTCGCAATAGTGCATCCCAAAGGCATCGCAGGTAAACAGGGTTTGGGTTTTAGCATCGTAAGTAAAGATAGTGTCCGGCCAATGCAAGTTGGGTGCGGAGATGAACTCTAGTTCGTGACCTTGGCCCAGATCGAGACGATCGCCTTGTTTCACAATCTGAAACTTAAAGGGAATATGCACCATATTCTCTAAAAACTGAATCGCCACCTTTGCACCTATAACGGTCACTTGGGGGGCCAGCTTTAACACGTCTGCAACTAATCCGCTATGGTCGGGTTCGGTGTGGCTCACGATCAGATAGTCGAGCGTGGAAAGATCGATTTGCCCCCTCAATGCGTCCATATATAGATCGCGAAATTTTTGGTGGGAGGTATCAATGAGCGCGAGTTTGTCGCCCCGGATGATAAACGAGTTGTAGGTGGTGCCATTCTGAAGTTCGAATTCAATATCAAAGCGATCGCGGTCCCAATCCAGCGATCGAATCGTGGTGATATCGGGTGCGATCTCTAAGGTTTGTAGCGTAATACGGCTTGGAGCCTGAGATTTTTCTTGTAGCAAAACCATAAATATCCTCCCGCTTCAGTAGGCCGAATCTATTATTTTTCAACTGTGCTTAAAAATATCTATTTTTAGAACAATTGATATTAACCATCTAAATTCAATAAATTACTCAAAAATTGAGTGGCTTAATCCCAAGATAGAGAGGATGCCTCAAAAACGCAATATAGATTTTATATTTAATTTTTGTTATATAAATAGTTTTTATCTATTTTAGCTGCTCAGCTTTGGCGAACTAAAGCTTCCGATCCCCAGGCATTAAAACTCCTAAGTCCCGCAGTTTCAGTAAAAGCCGTTCTAGCAATAACCTAAAAGCTTATTCCCTCAAGGCATTGCGATCCCCGGCTCGAATCGTGTCGGACCTAACCCCTAAGGGGAAGTCCCCATTGGACCTAAAGTAAAATAGATAAAATCTATGTAATTGATTAAAAATTTAGGCTTTCATCTATTCTTTTTTGAAGGTACTATCAATTCAATGTTTGAAGCTCAACCATTCAAAACGTATTGGATTGACGATCTCAATAGTCGTCATTGTCAATGGTTTTCACTGAGATCGGCGCTCAATATAAATGCTGACTCAGGATTGATTGAGCGATATCAATCGAAAAAGCCATTAGATCTGGGATTAAAATCACCTGTCAATTTTCTTTTATCTAGGGAGCGCTGTCATGGTTGCATTTGTTATGCCCACTGTTATTGCAAGCTACTTCGGGCTTTTAATTCTGTCTTTTGTTTTGCGTCAGGGTATTTCCACAAGCTCCGATCGTTAGCCCATCTTGCCTTTTGTAAAGGCCCCAAAAGGTACCTAATTGTCTGTTGGAGACGATTGAATGCCAATTTAAAAATTTTTTGCCCCAAGGAGATGCCATGAGTCAACTTTCCCGCCGTCAGTTCCTGGTCAGTGCAGGGGCCTCGGCAGCCGGAGCCATCCTTCTTAAGGGATGCTCTCTTAACCCACCTTCCCCCGCTGACCTGTCCCCAAAAGCTCAGGCTTTGTCGCTAAGTCCCAGTACGACACCTGAAATTACCAACGTCAAACTGGGCTATATTGCCATTGTTGAATCTGCACCTTTAATTATTGCGAAGGAAAAAGGCTTCTTCGATCGCCACGGCATGACCAATGTCGATGTAGCAAAACAAGCTTCTTGGGGAGCCGCCCGCGACAATATTGAAATTGGTTCCGGTGGTGGTGGGATTGATGGCGGACAGTGGCAAATGCCCATGCCCCACTTAATTTCTGAGGGTTTAATTACCAAAGGAAATCGCAAAATTCCGATGCGGATTTTGGCCCAGCTCAATACGCAAGGGAATGGCATTGCGATCTCCAACAAGCATATTGGTAAAGGCTTTGGCGTTAACCTAGCCAAATCCGGCGCTGCCGACTACATCAAAGATTTAAAGCAATCTGGCACGCCCTTCAAGGCCGCTTATACCTTTCCCAAAGTGAATCAAGACTTTTGGATTCGCTACTGGTTGGCAGCAGCAGGGGTTGACCCAGACAACGATCTAGATCTGTTGGCAGTCCCTGCTTCCCAAACCGTTGCTAACATGCGAACCGGAACCATGGATGGATTTAGTACGGGCGACCCCTGGCCGGATCGGATTGTGCGCGACAAAATTGGATTCCTCGCGGTTTTAAACGGTCAGGTTTGGCCCTACCACCCTGAAGAATATCTGGCGATGCGCAATGACTGGATTGAAAAACATCCCAAAGCGACCAAAGCCATTCTGAAGGCAGTCATGGAAGCTCAAATGTGGTGCGACGATCCCAAAAACCGCACGGAATTGACCCGCATTCTGGCCCAGCGCAAATACTTCAACGTTCCGGCAGACTACCTGTTTGGTCCCTATGAAGGCAAATACAAGTTGGGCGACCAGCGTCAAGAAGTCCTCAGGCCGGAACTGGCCACGATGTACTGGAAAGACGGAGCGGGAAGCGTTTCCTATCCCTACAAGAGCCATGACCTTTGGTTTTTGACAGAAAGCGTTCGTTGGGGATTCTTACCTAAGTCTTTTATGAAAGAAGCCGATCGTGTCATCAATAACGTCAACGGCGAAAAATACTGGCGAGAAGCAGCTCAAGAGCTAGGGATTGCCAGCAAGGAGATGCCGAAAGACACTTCACGGGGAGTCGAGAAGTTCTTTGATGGAATCCAATTCGATCCCACCAAGCCCGAAGCCTATCTCAACGATGTTCGCATCAAAAATATCAAAGCCTAGAGTGAGCTAGTAGAAAGCAGCCCTTCGCAACTTTCTCAAATAAAAAAAGCCAAGCCTCTAAACGATTCATTGCCGGAGAACAGACCATGACCATTACTGCAAAACGTCCTAGCCCTCGCATCTTAGGGTTCAACATCAGAAAGCTACGAAAAGATGTTTTCCCCCCTCTCATTGCTATTTTGATTTTTCTAGGGCTATGGCAATTGCTGTCATGGTCTGGAATAACGCTACTCCCCGGCCCTCTCAGTATTTGGACGGACGATCGAACCAGAGAGTTGTTACTCTATCCGTTCTACGATCGCGGCGGGATTGACAAAGGCATGTTCTGGCAGACTTGGGCTTCTCTTCAGCGGGTTGCCATCAGCTACACCTTGGCTGCTATTGTCGGGATTTCCGTGGGGATTTTGGTCGGAACCACGCCCGTTATTTCTAAAGCCCTCGACCCCCTCTTTTTATTCTTGAGAACCGTTCCACCTCTTGCTTGGGTGCCTATTTCTCTCGCGGCGCTCAACAAAAACGAACCTGCTGCGCTCTTCGTGATTTTTGTAACTTCGGTCTGGCCCATTCTCATCAACACGGCAGTTGGCGTCAAGGAAATTCCCCAAGACTATAACAACGTCGCCAAAGTGATCAAGATTTCTCGGAAAACGTACTTCTTCAAAATCCTCATTCCTTCGGCACTGCCCTATATTTCACTGGCTTGCGTGTGGCGGTGAGCTTAGCCTGGTTGGCCATTATTGCAGCAGAAATCGTGATGTCCGGGATTGTGGGCATTGGGTTCTTTATCTGGGAAGCCTACCAAAACAACTACATCAGCGAAGTTATTTTGGCCCTGGTTTATATCGGAGCGGTGGGTTTGATTCTGGATCGCTTTATGGAGTGGTTGCAATCTTTGATCGTGAAAGGCCAATAATCCAAGGTCCATTCCTCAATTTCAGGATACAGAAGGATAAAGATAATGAGTGATTTAGTAATTGTCGATAATGTGGAGAAGTCGTTTCCGCTCTCAGGAGGGAAGGAGTATCTGGCCCTCAAGGGGATTGACTTACAAATTAAGCAAGGTGAGTTTATTGCCCTGATCGGCCACTCCGGCTGTGGGAAATCAACGCTACTGAATATGATTGCAGGTCTGGATCTGCCCACGGGTGGAATTGTCACCCTGGATGGATTGGTGGTAAAGCAACCTGGCCCCGATCGCATGGTGGTGTTTCAAAACTATTCCATTCTGCCTTGGCTGACGGTGCGCGGGAATGTGGCACTTGCGGTGGATGAGGTTCTGACGGACAAGTCGCCTCAAGAACGCAAGGAAATTGTTGAAAACTACATCAACATTGTGGGCCTGTCCGGCTCGATCGATAAACTGCCGACGGAAATTTCAGGGGGGATGCGGCAACGGGTGGCGATCGCCCGTGCCCTAGCCATCCAACCCAAACTTCTCCTGTTGGACGAACCCTTTGGGGTACTGGATGCTCTCACGCGGGGTAACCTGCAAGAGCAACTCACCCGCATCTGCGAAGAGAACAAAGTCTCGGCGTTGATGGTGACGCACGAAGTAGATGAAGCCGTCCTGATGTCCGATCGCGTGGTGATGATGACCAACGGACCGGGTTCCAAGATTGGCGGCATCTTAGATGTGGATATTCCCCGTCCGCGCAAACGGATGGATGCGGTCAAACACCCCAGCTACTACCAACTGCGCAGCGAAATCATTTACTTCCTCAACCAGCAAAAGCGGGTGAAGAAGATGAACGCGCGTAAAGTGGCGGTAGTGCCCCGTCACGGTTTAGAAAAGGTCAATTTAGAAATCGGCTACGTCCCCCTCACTGCCTGCGCGCCCATCGCGGTCGCGCAAGAGAAGGGCTTTTTCAAAAAGCACGGACTTGATGAAGTCTCACTCGTGCGCGAATCGAGCTGGCGCGGCATTGTGGACGGTATGACAGGCGGCTATATCGACGCCGCTCAAATGCCTTCGGGACTACCCATCTGGATGACCCTCGGCGGAGATGGGAACCAAAGCGTCCCCGTCGTCAGTTCCATGACGATGACCCGCAATGGGAATGCTATTACCCTCGACAGGCGGTTCCAGAAGCAGGGCGTCAAAACCCTCGCTGACTTTAAGGAAATGCTGCACGCAACCCCCAACCTGCAACACCGTATGGGCGTCGTGCATCCCTCTTCTATGCACAATCTGCTCTTGCGCTACTGGCTGGCTTCGGCGGGAATCGACCCCGATCGCGACGTTCATCTCAAAACCATTCCACCCGCTCAAATGGTGGTCGATCTCAAAGCAGGAACATCGATGGCTTCTGTGTCGGCGATCCTTGGAATCTGCGGGCCGAGATCGAAGGTATTGGGTTTACGGTCGCGACGGATGTGGATATTTGGAGCGGACATCCGGGCAAGGTGCTAGGCGTGCGGGAAGACTGGGCCAATGCCTATCCTAATACCCACATTGCGCTCGTCAAAGCCTTGATGGAGTCCTGCCAATACTGTACCGACCCTAAAAATGCCGCAGAAATTTGCAGTATTTTGGCTAAAAAGGACTACGTTGCGACCAACCCAAACTACATTCACCTCGGTGGTCCCGGTGACGTGGTGCCAGGTGTCAATTCAGTGGCGCACCACCTGTTCTACGGCGACAACGTCAATCGTCCCAGCCGTACGGAACACCTCTGGCACATGGTGCAAATGGCGCGTTGGGGGGATGTGCCCTTCCCGCGCAACTGGGTAGAAGTCCTGGAAAAAACCTGCCGCGTCGGCGTCTTTAGCACCGCCGCACGGGAACTGGGTCTGTCCGACCTCACCTATTCCAAGGCATCGCTCGAACTCTTTGATGGCAGCACCTTCAATGCTGACGACCCGATCGGTTACCTCAACAGCCTTAAAATTAAGCGCGATATCACGATGGCGGAGATTGCGCTGGAAACGCCGCGAGTTATGGCTGCCTAGGATCAATGGGTAGTCGATAACGATCGCTTGATTGCCGATTTAAGTAGTTCACCAAAATCTATGTACACCCTGCATCACCCCCCTTAATCCCCCCTTGCTAAGCTACCGTGTACACACAAATCGGATTTCCTCGAACACCTTGCATCACCCCCCCTTAATC
>JAAURS010000251.1 GCA_012032135.1 Acaryochloridaceae cyanobacterium RU_4_10
GAAGCGTTAAAAAATGCAGTGGACTTAATCAATCACAGACCGAGAAAATCCCTTGACTATCGAACGCCTTACGAAGTATTTTGTTCTCATCCATCAGCACCTGTTGCACTTCAGATTTGAATTGGCGTCTTAATCCCAGAGAGATGTCTGACTTTTATGAGTTTGAGAAAGTTTCTTATTTGGAAAACTGCGAGAGCGGTAGAGATGAGTTCCTCGCTAAATCCATAAAAAAACTAGAACAAGTTTTTTTTATTAATTCTAAATATCTTCAAGAAGGCGAAACATCTATTTTTAAACCTTTTAATATCGGCAGTGAGGAAGATTGTTATTCTTATCTTGAACAGAACTTTAAGCCATGCTTTCTTTGTAGTCCAAGCTTTGATCAATCTGGTCAGGCATATCTCATTTTTTGGAAGGAAGATGAAGGATATTACCGTATAATTCAATCAAACGCTATGGGAGGTTTTCATTCACCAGGAGGGGGTAAAAACATTATATAATCTTATTAATGCTATGCTAAAATTTTATTCTAAGAATAAATCGTCTCGTATTTTATATCCATGTATTTCATATGAGGATATTCGACTTTTAAATGTTCATTCGGAGGAAGAATGGCTGACACTTGGTAAAGGGCGTTGGTATAGGAAGGGAATGGCTGGATACTTGGCAAACCCCGAGGCAGAAGACATATTTTCAAATTGGTTTAATTCCGCGAAGAAAGCTTATCAAGATAGGTGTAAAAACAATGATAACTTTTTTCAAAATGATTAAAATGCAGGTTTGCTGGTGCGAGCCCTGCTTGACTGAAAAAACTAGAAAGCCGGAAGATGCCTGAGGACGGTGAATTCACGCTCCAGAGAACAATCGGATTGCTTCTTAGAAGCACTGGCAGGATGAGGGGTAGGCGCACTGGATAAAAACAAACAAACGGGAATCTTTCAATGATGGGTCATCGCAAGACGAATCCAACTCCAACCCAACTTAAGATAGCTCATGCTGCGCTGCAAATGCGGGTCAATCCATCGACGCTTACCCGATGCCATCAAAACTCCTTGGCAACAAGGCCACCGTATTGTCGTTTTATGGGAACCGTTATTGTATTGTCAATATTTAAAATATTTAAGTTGACATAGAGGATGAATGGCTCAAATTCCTGAAGAAACAACGATTGTAGTTCTAGAGTTACAGCGAAAGTTGCTAGAAATTCTTCATCAGGCGACAGCATTGAGTTTTCTGATTTTAGAACGTCATGGAGAGACAGAAACAACCCTCACCGATTTAGAACAACTAGATAACACCAGAGACCGAGCAGACGCTTATTATTCCCGATTTTTCACGATCCTGCAAAGAATTGCAGAAGCTCAGCCCATAGCCAACTCTGCTATGCTGGACTTACTTATGGTTGCGATCGCAGAAGCACAGGTCACAGTTGATGCTTTAGAAGCAACCCTTGCTGAAACGGAACGGGATTGGAATCTTCTATGACTCAGCAAATCTCACCACCAGATCTTGAGACCGTAAAACGGCGAGCAGCTCAGGTTCAAGACATTTGTGAACGGGCCGATGCAAGCATCTTGATTTTGGATGACTTGATTGCCCAGGTAGAGCAGAATATTCGTTCTTCTTCGCCTTATCGCTATCGTTTGAATAAAGCAAAGCATTTACTCAACTTGTGACATGAAGCTAGGGTAGACTTTTCAGCTCAGCTAACGTTTAGCGATCGCCTTCTGCGTGTAATTGTCTCCATCTTAATCGCTGAGCAAGCACATAGGGTCTTTTGCTGGAAACAGAGGAAGGCGATCGCCTCACCATTGGCTTAACATCAGCAAGCCTTCGCCTTTGATTTTTTTCGATCTGTTTTCTCAGTCTCTTCTCTCGTACTTCTAGGCATAGTATGTTGCCCTCGCAACTTTTTAGATTGAGAAACAGGATGCTGAAATTCTTCACTACCGATCAACCGCATCGCCTTAGTGCCGGGAAGCTTCACGTTAATTTCCCATTCTCCGCCAAGGGCAGCAATGACATCCGATAGGATTTCAAGTGTTAAACGGCGATCGCCATTTTCAAGCTTTGAAATCGAAGATTGTTTCACTCCCAAGCGTTCTGCTATCTCCCCTTGAGTGAGATTCAGCTTTTTGCGCAACGTCCGAAGCGCTAAATATTCTTGATGAAGTTCATCGGTTCTTGCCTCGATTTTTGCCCTTCTTTCTGGCGTCAGTTGAGCCATTCTTTCTTCGAGTGTGGTCATCTTTTTCATTTTCCTTATCGTTCTGAAGCTTTTTCAGGTGCTCTGTAAATCTTTTGTCTGCGATCGGAATGGATTCTTTATACCAACGTGCATTTCCGGTTTTGTTTCCGCCCAAAAGAAGAATGGCAAATCGCCTTGGATCGAACGCAAACAGGATTCGCCACGGATCCCCTCGATACTGAACCCGAAGCTCTTTCATATCCAAGGTCTACCTCTGAACGTCTGAGGGATATCCTATCAAAGCTGCAACCCTCTTTCTGCTGAGGTAGTTTGGCCAATAATATCTCCCTTACGATCGAACAAGATCGTTCCAACCTCTAGCGCCCTATCCGCATACTTTTGGACATAGGCTTGCGATCGCTCCCGAATAACTTCAGCTAAAGCCATAAAGACAGACGGTGCTAGACCGCACTCCAAAAGCGCAAGATATGCAGCATCTGCCGTTTTGCAATTTAAGACTGCCTCCACATCTGCCAGTTGGCCGCCAACTCGGACTACCATAGCAGCCAAGATCTCTAGCTTTGCATCTGCCAAATGACTGGAAGTATTAAAAATCCCCCCCGCCAACTTCACCAATTTCCCTTGATACGCCCAGCAACAGAACGGATTGAGCCCACGCAAGCCAGCCTCTACTAGCATTGCCCCCAACCAATTTCCGGTCTGCACGATCGCAGTTTCTGGAATACCCAAACGCTCCGCCACCTGAAACCCATTGGCCCCAATACAAAAAACTAAATGGGGCTGAAGAGCAACTTTGGTTTGTAAATCCTGACGAAATGCCTCTAGATGATCTTCTACGGAAAGAGGCTGTGAAATACCGCTAGTTCCCAGCAACGCCAACCCGTCCAAAATCCCAAACGCTGCGTTGGACGTTCTTTGCGCTAATTGACGGCCTTCAGGCAAAATAATCCGAACCGTTGCCGTGCGATCGTCAGGAATCAAAGGCGTCAGGTTGGCGTCAAATAAACGATGAGCATAACTGTAAATCGCGGGATCGCCGCTGGCCGTTTTCCCTAACCCTTCTCCCGCTTCTAGAATCAGTGCCTCGGATTGCCGTGCCCATAGTCTGACCCACGCCCAGATGGGAGTATTGCGCGTGATGTCTAGATTGTCGCCAGGGTTGCTAAGCGCGATCGCTAAAGCACTTGAAGCATCTAAAGCGGCAGTTTGCTGGATGGGGATGTCTGCCACTTCTGGCAGAAGTTTGAGGGTAACGGAATCTAGGGGTGTTGCAGGAGAGAGAAGGCTTAAGAGTGCTGCTTTAGCTGCTGCCACACTGAAGACGGGGAGTGTATAGCCAGTCTGAGCCATTGGCACCTGCAAAAAATTCAGATTCTCTTGTTTACAGTAACGAAGAACTACAAGGGAACGCAATGGGCATCCTAAAAAGGAAACTTCTCCATCACGGTCCACCCATGAATCTCAAAACTCTGACCCTACCTCTTTTGCTAATCGCAGTTGTTTTTATTGGAATGGGCGATCGTTTTCTGCCCAAGCCGCTCAACACAATGAGCTTTAACACCCGAAACGCCATCAACCAGACTCTGATGGGATTGTCACCTAAACTCAAGCCTCAGAAACCTAATGCTAAAACTGAAAAAGCAGTGGATGCTCTGCCGCATTAAGCAAAAGCATTCTGAAAACTATTAAGTGAAACCTAGAAATTGCTTTGCCATCGCGGACGCAATCCCAGCAGCTCTTTGGGTGATAGAGGTGGAACGTCATCCTGGACCAAGTTCCCCCGCGATCCCTTAAACCAACGGGACAGCGAGGTCAATGCCTCAATCAAGTCTGGAGACGTAGAGACATCATATTGCTGTTGCGCGCTCAAGCCATCCCAGAGCTGCGCCACCTGTGATGCCCATTCCTCTGATTCTACAGAACGGGTCTTCCAATGCTGAATAGCCGTCTCATATTCGCTGGCCTGTTGGGCTTGACGTAAAACCTGTTCTTGCAGATCGTTCACCTGTTTTTCAAGCTGATCGGAGCGAGACTGGGTGGTTTTAGCATCACTTTCTAGCTCGTGGGTGGTGTGTTGCAATTGGGCTTGCAGAATCGACTGGTTCGATAATTCATTTTCTAACTCAGCAATCTGCCGTTGTGCTTTGAGCAACGTGGCACTCAATCCCTGAATGCATTGATCTTTTTCTGAATACGGTCTGTTAGCACTTTGAAGTGCCACAATCATTTCTTCCCGCTGCTGGAGCATCGAATCAGCACGCTCTAACTTTTCCTCCAGCGATCGTATCGCGGCATCTCGATTGCGCGACTCAGTCCGCAGGCGTTCCGCTGTCTTTTGGCTGATGATACGCTGTTGGGTTTCTTGAACCATCGAACTTTGCAACGCTTCAAGCTGTGCGGCAAACTGAGCCGTTTTGTCTCGCGCGCGATCGAGTTCGGATTGGATGCGGAGAATTTGGAGCTTGAGGGTAGAAACTTCCGTTTCTTTGTCTCTGGCGATCGCCTCAGCCTCCATAGACTGCGTTTGCATTGACTGCATCTGTTGTTTTAAGCCCTCCAACTCAACCTGTAACGGTTGTTGTTGAGCCGCCTGAGACTTCAGGGTTTCAATGGCTTGCTTCTGGATATGAGAAAACGATTCTGTCGCGGCAAGCTGTTCTTCTAAAAAAGCTTGATCGACCAGTTGTTGCTTGAGTTCATCAATATAAAGCTGACACTGATAGAGTGCCTGCTCTAACTGTTTAATGCGTTGGTAATCTGAAGGCGAACCCGGTTCCGATTGGGATAGTTGTGCGACCTTATCTAACAGTGCCGCTACGGTACTGGCTGACTCCGTTTGGTCCTCTTTGTTGAAGTCACCTTGAACCCCATCAGAAACCTGAAGAACCGACGGGTTCTTCTCACTGCTGTCTTTTTGAACAGGGTCATTTAGGGTTTCTTCAGAGGTGGAGGTTTGAGGCGCTGGTTCTAAAAACGCCTCATTTTTCCACAAAAGTTCAAGTTGCTCTTCCACGCTGCGTCACCCGCAACAATAAAGTGAACGGAACTACATTAAAGTAGTTTTCGTTGAACGTAGCATAAAACTGGATCCTTTCGCCCATCAATCGGGAGACATTAAAATTTATGATTTTATTGTAAATAATGCCGAAATTTTCTTTTGCATTCGTTCGTTTTCGTCTGTAAATGGGGTTTGCGTTGAGTCTTCTACAATCAAGGACTCACCAACCAGTACTGCGCGTGCGCCCGCTTGTGCAACGGTTTGTAAATCAGGGGCTGTATGCAGACCAGATTCACTCACAACCAAAATATTTCGCTCGGTCAGCCTTTCCTGACGCTTTGCAATCAAATCGCAGGTTACTGCTAAATTGACTGAAAAATCCTCTAGATTGCGGTTGTTAATGCCCACCAGTTCAACACCGCTTAACGCCAAAACCCGATCGAGTTCTTCAAGGGTATGCACTTCCACCAGGGCACACATCCCTAAGGATTTAGCGATTTTGAGGCAATAGGTCAAATCCTGGTCGCTCAAAATGGCAGCAATCAACAGGACCGCATCCGCCCCTCGCGATCGCGCTAAATAAATTTGATAGGGATACAGGACAAAATCTTTACATAACAAGGGAATGCGAACGGCTTGACGGATTTGGGTCAAATAGTCAAAGCTGCCCTGGAAAAAGGCTTCATCGGTTAACACGGACAGGCAACTCGCTCCAGCCGCCTCATAGGCAAGCGCGATCGCAATGGGGTCAAAGTGTTCTCTGAAGACGCCTTTACTGGGGGAGGCTTTTTTGACTTCGGCAATTAGGGCAGGGGATGTTTTGCCGTTGCGCAGGCATTTAGGAAATCAAGGGCGGGAGGTGCGCTGGCCACCTGCTTTTTCAGATCCGCCAGCGGGACTGCCTCTCGCCGTCGCTCTACCTCTGTTTCTTTATGCCAGACAATCTTTTCAAGAATATTTCGAGGTTCAGAATCCTCCGCTTTGATTTGAAAACGGAGTTCATCAACACCAACAGCAGGATTTGGGGGACGGCGGCGGATTTGCATGGTTAGGCTTTTTCAAAAATTTTTGGAAAGGGGATTGGGACTTCTGCTACTGGGGCGATCGCATTTAACGCCTGACCTAATGATTCAGTTTTTACTATAGCTTGGTCGGAACCGAGCCTCAACTTTGCGTGACGCTTGCTAGGATTAGCCTATGGACAGTCACCAACTTAAAGCGCGTTATAAAGACGGGGAACGAAACTTTCGTGAGGTTTCGCTCTCTGGGGCCAGTTTAGTTTGGTTTGAGTTACCGGGGATCGATCTACAGGGTGCGGACTTAAGCCGCGCCAATCTCAGCGGAGCCAACCTCAGCGAAGCCAACCTCAGCGAGGGCACTAATCTCTCGTTTGCAGATTTAAGTCGCGCAGATTTGAGTAACGCCAACTTAAAGGGGGCCAATCTAGAAGGGGCCAACTTGGCAGGTGCGGTTTTAGAGGGTGCCGTCTATAACCCACAAACAAAATTTCCGAGGGGGTTTGACCCCGTAAGGGTAGGTGCTATTGCAACGGGTCATGCTTCTGCGGCGATCGCTGACGAGCCATCCTCTCTAACCGAAGAACCGCCCTCTCCACGAGAGGAAACGCCTTCAACCCTGGAACACGAACTCGAACAATATGCAGCCACCTCAAAACCAAAAGTTCGCAGAAGCAGCAGCCAGGTTCAGGCCCCTTCAGCCGCTCCAAAACCACAACCCTCCCAACCCACGGTAGTTGACGAACTCACACAACAAGTTAAGAGTGCCTTTCAAACCCTTAAAAGTGACTGGAACCAAGTTCCTCCTTCTGATTGGACGGTTGCGCCATCCTCTGACCGAAGGTTTGCGCCATTCCTGGATGGCAATGCCTCTGGCTTAGGATCGTCCAGCATCGTACCTGCGGAAATCAAAGGGTGGAACTGGGGAGCTTTTTTATTGCCTTGGGGATGGTTTTTAAGCAATC